>CAZNIL010000012.1:0-30604 GCA_964573085.1 uncultured Methanoregula sp. | reverse complement strand
TGCCAGCGACAATAATGATCTCCCGTGAAGTGAGCGTCATACAAAAGTACTGTAAGTAATATTTATTTACGCGTATCGTTAAGAATCGCGACAACTTGGGCAGAGAGCCGGGGACAGCCTGAGAACCGGGGCATCCGTTCCTGTCGGCATCATCCGGGACTCTCCGACGGTAGCATGGATCTGGGCCTCCCCTTTGACCAGGGCCGGCAGCTCATTTTTGACACTAATTCGTGAAAAACCGGCACTATTGTTTTTTTGAAAATCGCATATTGCACCCCGTCCCACTTTTCAGCAGCATTCCAGGCCAGCAAGATGAAGGAACGGTCATAATTCCTGGTCCGGGCTCTCCAGCCATTGCGAAAGGCTTCCCATCCGCTTGAAAGCCTCCAGCATGGGGAGTCCGATGCCCGAACGCCGGGCATTGCAGAAAAACCTCCATCGATCTCGCAGCCTTGGTCCGTTCTTTCCTTCTTGCGAGAGGAGATAATCAAGCGTTTCCCGTTCTTTTCTCATCCATCCGAATCGGGCCAGCACAGATCTGGTATAGCTTTTATAATCCGGCCAGGAATCTGCGAAAATTCTTGCACATTCCAGAGAATGGGCAATACCTTCTCCCGTGAATGGCGATACGGTCCCAATCGATTCCCCAATGCCAACAATTACCTGGGGCGTCCCGTCTTTTTGGGTCTTTCTGAAATAAAATGGTGTCGAATAGTATGGGGAAGCGACCCGGACAAACCCCTCACAGCTGCAGAGCTTGGTAAATGAAAAACACCCGGACGAGTCCTGGTAAAACCGGTCCAGAAGGCTGTCGAGCTGCACAAGACCGATACCGCCAATGCCTATATGATAGTGATTATTTCCGATGGGAAAGATCCACAGGTAACCGAGCCCGGGTATCCGGTTCCCGTGGATCCCTGCTTCAAGGCGTTTGCTGCCGTTGGATTCCACAACCACCCTGTGCTGCAGAGTCGGCAGCGTAAGATCAGACCTGCAGGGGGGCAGCAGAGCCCGGGTGATCCCGGTCGCATCCACCACAATATCATAGTTTTCTGCCTCCTCCAGCCCCAGGTTCTGCCGCTTTAATCTGGTACCTTGTATTAAATCTCTTATAAGCCGGGGTTTGTCGAGGGTACAGAGGGGGGTCTTTGCCACGAGGCCGTCAAAATTCATCGAGGACATGGGTTCGAGGAGGTACTCGTTAAAGTCGAGGCCGACATCCATGAGGTACGTTTCGATATCTCTGGGCACACCCCACCCGCATGAGCGACATCTGCAGCGGGTGTCATGGTCCATGCCATCATAGACATCCGGTGAGATCCCCCTCTGCTCAAGAAGCTTCGCCAGGTACCCCCCGGCGATCCCGGCACCGGTAATTGCAATGTTCATACAATCCCCCCAAACACCAGTAAAAAGAAGCTAATCGCTACCGCATGTATTATAGATGATCCGGCCTGCTGCAGCATGAGTTTGTGGGCTTTCAGCTCGAAATCAGGAAAGGGGAAGTACAGGGAACGGGTGCTGAGTTGATCGATTCTTGCCCCGAGAACTGTATTGATCCCTGCGATAATGGCCGTCGTAAGGACAAGAATATACGAGAGCTCCATACTTCCAAGAACCCAAGCCAGAGGGTAGAGCATCAGGACAGATACGAGCAGGGTAATGATACCATAGATAGTCGAGTGCGGCAGCCCCGGGTACAGTACGGAAGATGTGCATTTCCCGCCCAGCCGGTCTGAATGTGCGTCGCGACGCATCATTGACACTACAAAACAGGTCACCGTCAGGCCATGCAGCACTGACAGGATGATGGCCAGCAGAGAAAAAATGCCGGTCGCAGCATAGACAACGGTTACCGTAACTCCGACCACCAGCCAGGGAAAGATGTACCATTCGGTGAACGGATGGTGAGCCAGCGCGATGCAGGGATGATTATACCCATAATCGAAAAAGAAACCTAGTATAATCAGCAATGGAATAAATATCCGCTGCGTCATAAGGTACGCAGCAAGGACCACCACCAGGACTGTTATAATCGCAGACATTTTCTTGTATTCGGCGACGGTCGCCCAACCGTATACCAGGGGGCGGTCCCGCCCGGTTTCCCTGCTCTTCTCTTGCCGGTCGATTTCCAGATCCATGATGTCATTCCAGATGTGGCCATCGATGTGAACAAGAAGAGCTACCACACCTGCGATAACGAACAGGCTCCAGTCAGCGCCGGAAAACCCGACTTCCCACAGCGTCACCATAAATCCGAGAAGGATGGCACACCCGGTAAAAGGAATGAGCCCCTCAATCCGCAGGATACGCGGGAACGTACGAGGGTCGATGCTATCCACCCCATAGGCGCGATACCGGAATTTTAGGATATATGGTGGGATACCTTGTCATGATGACCGGGAATTCCGGGTCGGTCATACAAATATTTAAATTTGCGTTCAAATGCCGGTAAGGACGTTCTGATATCCAAGGATCCCATCAGGTTTTCCCATGCGATGAAGATCATGAACAGGTTTTTTTAGGTTTACACTCTTTCGCGTGTACGGTTCAAATGGGGAGGCGGGCTTTACCCCTGTTTTTTTGGGGGAGGTAATTCCGGCCCATGACCAAGGAAAACCTGCACTCTACCTACTACACTTCTCCTTCTGAAATCTCCGTCCAGCAAAATGATCCTGCTTTAAAAAATGCCGTAATCACAAAAGAACAGCACTATTTTACTGTTCGATCTTTTCAAAAGTCATGTCAAACCGGTATTTCGATGTGACAAAGTATATGAGAGGATCAAATGGAAACATTTGATTTGACATCCATGAAAAGCACTGGCTGGATGATAGTGATAATTTTAATTATGCTCTTTTTTACCGGGTGTGTTTCCCATACCCGGAATCATGATATCACGGTCAGCAACCTTGATCTAGGTGGGTTCCCGCAGGATATAGTGGGCAATTTTGATGTGTATACCGGAAGTTTTCAGGTAAAGAACCCGACCAATAGCACGTTTGACAATGTCGACGTGGATATTACCCTCACTCCAACCGCCGCGTATTGCCACGGACTGACGAAAACTTTCAACATTCCCCGGTTTTTCCCTCTTGAGAAAAGAACAGTGCAGATTTCCATTGCTGAATTCGGTGACCTCGATTGTCAGTATGATTATACCTACCGGGTTTTTACTAATAACCCGTTATAAATGGTATTTCAGGAATGAATGAACGGGCTCAAAAAACCTGACGCCCGGAAAAATCCGGCCATGAAATTTTTGAGTGCTAAAATATTACAGCTCAATAAGTCAGGCCGCGAAAAAAAATCCCGGGCTCCTCATTTGTGGGATGATTCCTGCATAAAACCTTCCGAGGCCAAAATTCCGTAAATACACCGAAGCTAAAATAACCCACAATTATATGTCCCTCAAGTAAACAAAGTTCTCTGATAGTGCAATGAATCTGACTCCTGCAGCCAGAATCCTGTTGAAAAACCGGTACCTTCTCCCTCAGGAAACTCCCGACGACCTTTTTTACCGGGTAGCAGATGCAGTTGATACTCCACGATCGAAAGATTTCCTTCATGTGATGAAGGAATTATTGTTCATCCCAAATTCGCCGACTCTGATGAATGCAGGAACACCAATCGGCCAGCTCTCCGCCTGTTTTGTTTTGCCAGTCGAAGATTCCCTCCGGGGAATCTTCTCTACGCTTACCACTATGGCACTGATCCACCAGAGCTGCGGAGGTACCGGGTTCTCGTTCAGCCATATCCGTCCGGCCGGCGATCCCGTATCTTCGACATGCGGGGCGGCAAGCGGCCCGCTCTCGTTCATCCGCGTCTTTGACGAGGCCACCAATGCCGTGAAACAGGGAGGGAGACGGAGAGGGGCAAACATGGCGGTGCTTGCCAGTTCCCATCCCGATATCATAGACTTTATCAACGCAAAGAACCGGGGCGGCCTTTCCAACTTCAACCTCTCTGTCGGATTCGATGCACAGTTTTTCCATTGCCTTGAGCACGGCTCGCAGTATGACCTGATCAATCCCCGGGACGGTTCTGTCAGGAACATCATCGAAGCCCGTGAACTCTGGCATGCACTCGGTTCGGCGGCATGGCAGTCCGGCGATCCCGGTGTGCTCTTTCTCGATATTATCAACCGGATGAATACCATGCCGGGGCTCGGAAGCATTGAGGCGACGAACCCCTGCGGTGAGCAGCCGCTCCTGCCCTACGAGAGCTGCAACCTCGGAAGCGTCAACCTCTCCCGGTGCATCGCCAAGGGAGAACTCGATGAGGAACTGGTGCGAACCGTTACCCGCAGGGGAGTCCAGTTCCTCGATGCAGTCATTGATGTCAACCGGTTCCCGATCCCTGAAATCAGGGAAAAAACCCTGCTGACCCGGAAGATCGGGCTTGGCATCATGGGGCTTGCCGATGCCCTTATCCTCATGGAGATCCCGTACGAATCAAAAGAGGCGCTCCGTTTTGCCGACCGCACGATGGGGCTCATTTCCCGCGAGGCACTTGCAACATCCAGGGAATTGGGAGAGGAGAATGGCTCGTTTCCCGCGATTGAACAGAGCATCTACTCAGGCGCAATGCGCAATGCCACCGTGACGACGATTGCCCCCACGGGGTCCCTCCATCTCATCGCTGGCACCAGCAGCGGGATCGAACCGGTTTTTTCCCTTGCCAGCACCCGCCGGATCGGCAACCGGTCTGTTACTATCATTCATCCGCTCCTTAAAAGATATCTCAAAACCCTCAGTTCCGGCAGGGATATCCTTGCTCAGGTGAAGCGGACAGGGACACTCGGTACAGCACCGGTTCCCGAAACCATAAAAGAGCTCTACAGGACCGCCACCGAGATTTCTCCGGACCACCATATCCGCATGCAGGCAGCGATCCAGAAACATGTCGACAATGCCGTTTCAAAAACCGTGAACCTGCCCGAACATGCCAGTGTGGACGAGGTCTGCCGGATTTTCCTGCTCGCCCGATCCCTTGGATGCAAGGGGGTCACCATCTACCGGTACAACAGCAAGAAAGAGCAGGCACTCTCACGGGGTTGTGAGATGTGCCGGGTTGACGCGTGACCGGCGTACCGGGAAAGTATTACCCCAATCTCTAGATCAGGATGTCTGACAACCCGGACCGAGAGCCTCAGGCAGCCTAAGAACAGATTTAACCTTTCCAGCCGATACCGTCCGGCATTCTCCGACGGTAGCATGGATCCGTGCCTGCCCTTTTCACTGGGTCAGGGGCCGGTTTTTAGGACTAATTCGCGAAAAAACAGGACTAATTCGCATAAAATCACCAGTTCACCGACGTGGAAAAAAAATCCCTAAATAGGCCTAATTGTGGGCACGATCGTCCGCCGGATCGGGGTGTAATATGCCGGACACAGAAAAACCCCTGTTTTTCTTAGAAGTTCGGGTCTGCCCGCCCCTCACTTAACGAAAAGAAGGCTTGTTTTCGGATCCCCATTTCAGAGCTGCTCCCTCCTGACGCCGAGTGGGATTGTGTGGATGCCGGTGTGAGGGTTAGGGGGAAGTCCCGGTTGAATCATCCTTCGGGATACGTGTATTCCTGGTATCTCATTAAATACTGTATCAACAGATACTCACACAAACCGGAATCAGGAGACTGCCTGCCATGAGGTTTTCCAAAAACCCTGAGAAAAATACTGGCATCATCTGGTTAGTTATCACGATCGGCTCATTTCTCCTGATGATTCTGTTTGCCGCCGTGTTCCTTCCGTCGGGATTCACGTTCGGCCGTTTCTTTCCCGCAGTCATGCTCGGATGCGTATCTTTTCTGGGTATCATCTTCGCACCCACATTCTACTGGAGCGGGAAAAAACTCGACTCCCTGCTGGCGGGAAAGGATCTCCTCGCCCGCTGGTCGTACCGGCCTGAAGAGATCGGGTCCATGCTGGAAGACGAGAGAAAACGTCAGAAAAAGCTCAGGATTGTCGTGCTATTCTTTGTCTGCCTGTGCCTTGGCATGGGCGTGCTGTTCTGTTATGCATGGGGCAGGTGGGACTATGTCGCCGTCAGTGAATATGTTCTGCTCCTCATACTCACGCTGGTGTTTATATACGCCGGCCTGCCTGCAATGGGGTTTGGCCCGGCCAACGCAACGGATATGTATCTCGGGAGAAACGGCGTGCTCTTTGCCGGCAGGTTCCATGTCTGGGGGTTCTGGGGCGGTCACCTCGCGTCGGTAAACTATATGCCGGGGACGCCCGCATCGGTCGGGATCGTGTACTCGCATGTCTCAAACGAAGGCCCGCAGGTTATAAACCTCCGCATCCCCATCCCTCCGGGCAAAGAGCGGGAGGCGCAGGACGCGGTGCGGGCGCTGGTGTCGGGTGTAACCGTTAATGGTAAAGGAGAGAGATACCTTTCGATCACATGAGCCGTGGGGAAAGGGTACACATTCCGGCTGGCCCCGCCCGCTTGTGCGCCCCCCGTGCAGCAGGGGGTGGGGGGTTTTCTTTTTTCGTACGCTATGAAAAAAATTATGGCAATGGTCCAGACGATGTATTGACATACACAATATCATTGTTGTACCATGTCAGGTATAACGATGAACTGGCGATCTCTTCATTTCCCTGTAATGAATACAGATGTAAATCTATTTTCACGGGTTTTCTATTCTGTTCAGGATCATTTTCAGAAAATGTCCAGTAAATATCCCTTGCATCATCATCATACACCGGATTTCCCAATATGGTTACTTCCGACGTTGAAGGCATGACGTTGATGAAATATCCATAATCTGCAGACCAGATGTGCCTGCTTGCAACCAATTCACTGCCGGATACATTCATGATATCCAGCCGCAATCCTTTTGCCGATGAGATATGAGGGGAGAAATACTGCTGGTCCGGCCGGATTTTCATATCCCCGGGAACATTACCCGTAGTATTAAAAAACAGGGAGATCGAAAAGAAGACAAGGACAAGAAATCCTATCACCACGATGATGAATACAACCATACTCAGCCGCGGGTATTTTCCCGTTTCCGGGATTATTCCGCTCATTTTTTTCCCGATAGTCCACCCTAAATATGAGAAGAAGACGAGAAGGATACAGGTAAGCCAGGGAATTGACGCAAACAACCCTGAATATTTATTCGGTATCAATGGTATTAACAGGATGAAAAACAGCACTAATCCAACCCACATCGGCACTAAACAGACGAGCAGTATGGAGCGTTGAAAATCACCCTCGTACCAGGTAATAATCGTTTTAGACAAAAGAGTAATCTTTTTTTGGATATTCTCAGTATCCCTGCCCTGGAAAATCAGGTCAAATATCATAAAAAAACAGATAGTTAAGAATATCGCTCCAAAAAAAATGATTATTGAAAGGAAGATGGGGAGAAAATTATTTGAATTGGTAATCCAGGATGCCCCAAGAATCCGGGTCCCCATATTGGGTATAAGGGAGATCATGGTTCCGATTACACCAATCATGGTGAAAAGACGAAAATTTTCCCATAAAAACTCAAGGATTGTAAAGGAGGGTTTCACCCGTTTTTTACACGAGGGGCAGAAAATATCAGCAGACGTCAGCTCGCTACCGCAATCCGGACAATTTTTCATTATACATTTGTGTACTGCGTTTTCATTTCATAAATGATTTTATGAGAAATCCCAATTTTTATGCCGGATTTTTATCGCGCCGGGATACGCTTCACTGCCAGCGTTGCACGGCCTGCGACTTAAAGCCGCGATGCGCCGGGGCAGACACGGTGGAGAAGCTGCCGGGGTATTGCCGGGAGGGCGTGTTTCACGGGTGAGAAGAAGCGGAGAGGCGCCCGGTGAATAAGGTTGATGAAAAAAAGATTACCGGGATTATTTTTTGGCTTTCATGTAAAAAATTTGTTATTTTTTCCGGCGTCCAGCAAAATTTTCGCAAACTCGTCCGGCATGTCAGCCATTGGCACGTGGGATGAGGGCAACTCAAGGTAGGTCCATCCTTTTTTTGCGGCGGCAATTTTTTTCTTTGCGACATTCGTTACGATCTTAAATTCGCTTTTTGTACAGAGAATGTAAGTTTTTGGCAGCGGTTGTAGTTTCCTCGAGTCAAACTGCAGTTTTTCCACGTACGGCGGGGCCGGTTCCAAGCCGGCAAACGAGAGGGGGTCGCAACCACCGGAAGCAATAAGGTCAAAGAGTGATTGTCCCGGATCCGGCAATGCGGCATCGACGTACACCATGTGGCGGATCCGGTCCGGCATCTTCGCTGCAACACCGGTTATCACCATCCCGCCATAACTGTGACCGGCCAGAATAATATCTCTTAAGTCATTTTCGGCAATTAACGCGCAAACCTGCTCAATATGCTCGGTCAGGTTGCTGCTGTGTTCGTCTTTGAGTGTCGGCGCAAAGACGCGGTGGTTTTGTGCCGTAAGAGCAGGGACAACGGGATCCCATATCATGCCACCCATCGTGCCGTCGGGGGTATGAACCGGTTCTCCTCTCGTAAGTTTATTCCACGTATCGGTTGTCATGTTGCCGCCATGAACGAGAACGTAACTGGCCATTAAAAAACACCGTCCCTGCCTGAGAGTCCTGATACGACATTCCCTTTTTTAACTGATAAAATCTGTTGCATGGAAGTGATCGTTATTTTCAATGCACCAGCGTTATTCCATCCCGGCGGCCATCGGGATTGATGACTGCCTGACAGTCCATCCATGAGGGCAGAGCCGAAAGTGAGGCGGGTTTGCTTTATCATATACGTTAAAAGAAAGGATATTGTGACATGATGACACCCGATCAGGTCTTTATTAAAAAAAAGTGGGTCCTCCGGTTTCTGCTTCTTGCAGCGATTGTTCTCTTCACGGTCCCACCGGCCATGGCCGCAAACGTATCGCTCACTTCCCCGGATGGCAGGGGCTGGCGTACCGATGACAACGGCTGGATCTATCTCCATATCGAGGGGCCGCCCTATGAACGCGGGTTCCAGCACGGGTACCTTGCAGCGCCGGAGATTGCCGAAATTATTGACCATTTCAAGTATCTTACGCTGGAAAACACCGGCATGGAATGGAGTTTTTTTGTAAATGAATCCCCCCAACTTTTCCTGCCCTATATGGACGAGGAGTATACCGATGAGATCAAAGGTATTGCTGCCGGGGCACAGGCACGGGGCGTGGACGTCAGCTGGCAGGAGATCCTGACCTGGAACGGGTACGAAGAGCTGACCGGGTACTGGTGGCCGTCCGTTGCATCCTCATATTCCGCAGCCGCAACGCAGCCTGACAAGGAGCACTGCAGTGCATTCATCGCCACCGGTTCGTATACAAAGGGCAAAAAGATCGTCATGGCACATAACAGCTGGGATGACTTTTATACCGGCCAGTACTTCAACGTGGTCCTCGATATCAGGCCCGAGCAGGGGCACCGGATCCTCATGCAGGCGGCGCCGGGGTTTATCGACAGCGGGACGGATTTTTTTGTTACGGATGCCGGGATCATGGGGACAGAAACCACGATAGGCGGTTTTTCACCTTATAAATCCAACGAGTCTCCCGAGTTTTACCGGGCAAGAAAGGCAATCCAGTACGCAGACACGTTGGACCAGTGGGCATTGCTGATGAAAAAGCAGAACAACGGGGGCTATGCGAACAGCTGGCTGCTCGGGGATGCCAGCACGGGCGAGATCATGAGGTTCGAGCTCGGGCTTGCGTACTCGAATATCACGAAGACACAAGACGGTTATTTCATCGGGTATAACGAAGCGACCGACCCGAGGATCCGTAACCTTGAGTGCAGCGATCCCTTCCATTCAGATATCCGCACACCCTTTGGTGCACGGCAGGTGCGCTTCACCCAGCTGATGAACCAGTACCGGGGGAAGATAGATACTGAGATCGCAAAGACGATCCTCGCGGACCATTATGATGTTTACTTGAAGAAAGAAAATCCGGGTTCCCGGACAATCGATGGTCATTACGAGCTGGATAACTGGGAGTACGTGACGATACCGGGTCACCCGGCATACCAGCCGAAAGGTGCTGTTGACGGGAAGGTCACAGACAGTGATCTCGCAAAGAACCTCTCGTTCTGGGCCCGCTTTGGCAACTCGGCAGGGATGCCGTTTTATGCTGATGAATTCCTTGCTGAACACATCCAGTACGACTATCTCCGCGGGTACCTGAAGGACCGGCCAACACAACCGTGGACAGAATTTGCTGCAGATCACGGTACTGTTGCCGTGCAGCCTCTTGACGCTCCGGCACCGGCTGCTTTTGCGACCAGAACTGGTTTACCGGTCCCGGTTATTATCGCGGCGGTCATTGCCGTCATGGCAGGGACGGGTATTACCCGGAACAGGAGAAAATAATTTTTTTGCTCTGAAGAAAACCTTCGCGGGAAGAACTTGTTAGAACCTGTGGAATCCTTTGTCCATGACGTAACAACCGGGTTATTATGATGGGGTTGTGACACGGCATCCCTGCGGGGCCGGGTCATCAGGAGTAAATAATCCTGCGATCAACACTATGGATATGATCCCGAAGGTTCCCCTGTCTGAACTGTCCGGCCGCATGGAACGGTTCAGGACCCGGATGGATACGGCGCACCCTGACTGGGAACTCTGCGTCATCTTCAGCCGGATCAACCAGTATTATTTCACCGGCACGATGCAGGACGGGATGCTGCTCATCCCCGGCGGCGGAGAGCCGGAACTCTTCGTGCGCCGGAGCCATGAACGGGCACTCGATGAATCCCTGTTCCCTGCGATCCGGCCGATGGGCAGTTTCCGCGATGCCGCAGCGGTCACAAAGGCAGTCCCGGAGACCGCATATCTTGAGACGGAGGTCGTCCCCCTCGCCCTCCTCCAGCGGTTCCGGAAATATTTCCCGGTAAAGAACGTTCTTTCCGCAGATACGGAGATCGCAAAGACGCGATCCGTGAAGAGCGCGTACGAGATCCAGCGGATGGAGCGGGCCGGTGCCATACACCGCTCGGTGCTGGAAGATGGCATCCCGAAGATGCTCCGGGAAGGGATGACCGAGGCGGAGTTCGGGGCCGGGGTCTATTCGCTGATGGTCAGGGAGGGGCATCACGGGATTGTCCGGTTCGGCAAGTTCCAGACTGAGATCGAGGTGGGGCAGCTTGGGTTTGGCGACAGCTCGATCTACCCGACGGCGTTCGATGGCCCGGGTGGCTGCCGGGGCATCGGGCCGGCAGCACCGGTGCTCGGGAGCCAGAGCCGCACGCTCCGGAGGGGAGACCTCGTCTTCATCGATAATGCCTGCGGGTTCGAGGGGTACCAGACCGACAAGACGATGACCTACATGTTCAAAAAATCCCTGCCGGAGGAAGCTGTTGTCGCCCACCAGCAGTGTGTCGATATACAAAACCGGATGGCCGCGATGCTGAAACCGGGCATAACACCCTCGCAGGTTTATTCCACGATCTATGAGAGCCTCCCGCCGGGATTCCGGGAAAATTTCATGGGATTTGGCAACCGGCGGGCAAACTTCCTCGGCCACGGGACCGGCCTTTTAGTGGACGATCTTCCGGTTATCTCGAAAGGGTCCGGTGAACCATTTGAGGAGGGAATGGTCCTTGCCCTTGAACCCAAGAAAGGGATCAAAGATATCGGGATGGTGGGCATCGAGAATACGTTCGTGGTCACTCCTCAGGGCGGCAGGAGCATCACCGGCCATCACCCGGGGCTCATGCTTGTTGAGTAAGAAAACAGGAGGATCCGTGCGGAGGCAGGTTTTTTTCGCATCCAAGGATTTCGCTGCAATGCAATATTGAAGGATTTGCCAAAAATTTTTATTTTACAAGCGTGTTGAAATTCTCTGTTTTGGCGATTTGTGTATTCTCTGCGGCAATAAGGAGGGGGACTTCCTCTCTCTCCGGCCACCAAGTCGAAGAACCTTCCGGTCCTTCTCAAACCTGCTCTTCCCCTCAGGAACAGCAGACACCCCCGGGAGCGTCAGAGCTTTTTGAATGATCTCTGCAAGAGCCAATTTTTTATAGCATTCCAAAAAAAATCATCCGGTGTTCTTCCCCGTTTTTTTAAAACAATTCGATATCTTTAACATGCCGCCATGCAGTGTTCTGTCTGATCCACATGTCCTGCCGTGTAATAATCCCGCTCCTGATCATTGCCATTCTGCTCATCACTGCCATCGCAGGTGCATACAGTGATATGCCGGAGAGCGTTACTCCCCTGCTTTCCCGGCTTTCCGTCACCGGGGGCTCCTCACTGGAGCCTCCCGCTCCGGCTGTCGCTGATTATGCACGGGCGGAAAAGTTCCTGCCCCAGAATGCAATTCCGTCCGTCTATAACGTGAACTGCGACCCCGGCTGGATCCCCGGCACGTCCCTGTTCTGGTACGTGGATAACGGAAAAGACGGCACGCAGTTTGTGCTGGTGAATGTGACGGCAGAGACACAGGCGCCGGCGTTTGACCATGAGGCGCTCGCAGATGCTCTTGCCGCTGCATCAGGGACGCCCGTTGATCCGGAGCATCTCCCGTTCAGTACCATCACGTTCGGCACCGGGATGGATACGGTCACCTTCACCGCGATGAACAGTACCTGGATTTACGAGCTGAACACCAGCCGGATCACGAAGGGGCCAATGGACCCGGCACTCGACCCGGCGCTGCTCGTATCTCCTGACCGGAAGCAGGGCGTTTTCTTAAAGGACAACAACCTGTACATCCGGGACCTTGCGTCGGGGATCGAATATCCCCTGACAACTGACGGCACAGCGGATAATTTCTATGCCCGCCAGTCCGATACGACCCTCGAGATCGTGTCGCAGGGCCGGTCGGGAGCCCCCGTGGTACCGTATGCAGCATGGTCACCGGACTCCACGCGTATTCTGACGTTTCAGGTCGACCAGCAAAACGTCCTCCCGCTGCACCTGCTCCAGGACGCCCCTCAGAGTCCCCGGCTGCGCCCTGTTGACTATACCTACCGCTACTCAATGCCCGGCGATGAGAACGTGGCACAGTACGCCTCGGTCGTGATCGATACCCGGACCCACAATGTCACCCGGGCCGGCTACAGGCCATGGCCCGAGACCTCGATGATGGACACCGGCCTTTTCAACCTCCAGTGGTGGAGCAGGGACAGCTCGCGGGTCTGGGCACTCTATGTCGAACGGGGGGAAACGACACTACGGTTCCTTGAAATCGATCCCGTTTCAGGCAATGCAAGGGTGGTCATCAGCGAAAGCGGGCCGAGCTACCGGGAGTCCAACCTTGATTACGGCGCTATCCCGAACATCTACGTGTACGAAAAGAACGGCGATATCATCTGGTTCTCGGAACGGGACGGCTACGGGCACCTGTACCTCTACGATACCGGCGGACAACTGAAAAAGCAGATAACCTCGGGCGAGTGGGTCATCCGGACACTTGTCCATGTCGATGAAGTGCAGGACTGGATCTATTTTGCTGCCAGCGGAAAAGAGCCGGGCATTGATCCCTATTACCGCCAGTTGTACCGTGTCCGCCCGGACGGTACCGGCCTGACCCGGCTGACGTTTGAGGACGCAGACCATGAGATCTCCTTTGCACCGGACGGGTCCTGTTTTGTCGATTCTTATTCGCGGGTGGACATGGCGCCGGTGACTGTCGTTAAGAATGCCGACGGGACCCGGTTGATGGACCTTGAGACAGGAGACATCTCGTACCTGGCTGCGCTCGGCTGGAAACCGCCCGAACGCATCACGGTAAAGGCACGGGACGGGACAACCGATCTCTACGGGCTGGTCTTCTACCCCACGGACTTTGATCCTGAGATATTATACCCGGTCGTGGACTCGGTCTACCCAGGTCCCCAGTATATCGTAACTTCCAAGAAATTCCCCGCGGAGTTCGACTGGACTTCCAAAATTTTCTGGAAGTGCCAGGCACTTTCCGAACTCGGGTTCATTGTCGTGAACATCGACGGGCTGGGAACACCGTACCGGTCAAAAGCGTTCCATGATGTGTCCTACGGCCATATGGGAGACGCCGGGGGCCTCACCGACCATGTGGGCGGGATCACCCTGCTTGCTGCCAGCCGCAAATTCATGGACCTGGAACATGTCGGCATGTACGGGCATTCGGGGGGCGGGTTCATGACGGCGCAGGCCCTGCTCACCTACCCGGAATTCTATAAGGCGGGTGTTGCATCGGCAGGCAACCAGGACAACCGGTTGTACGAATCATTATGGGGGGAGAAGTATGAGGGTATGCCTGACGGCAACAACTATCTCGAACAGGTCACGGCTAAGAAGGCAGGAAACCTGACCGGCAACCTGCTCCTTGTTACCGGAGACTTGGATGACAACGTCCATCCATCGATGACCATGCAGCTTGCCAGTGCGCTGGTGAATGCGAACAAGACCTTTGACATGCTGGTCCTGCCCAACCGGAACCATGAGTTCAATTATGACCCGTACTTCATCAAACGGCAGTTCGATTATCTTGTCCTGCACCTCAAAGGTTCGACACCGCCGGAATATGTCTTCAATGTCCCGGCGATTACGGACTGATGGATGACACACTATTGTCCGTACTTTTTTTTTAAAAATGTCCCGGCAACCCGGACCTGAGGGGATATCACCTGCCCGGAACATTTCGGATCAGGCCCGCTCCGGCAACCCGCCAGGCATAACCATTGCCGTTCAGGCAGGTCGCGGCATGCGGTTCAGATATCATTAAGCTCAATCCCTGTATGACCCGGTCCGGTCTTTACCCCGGATCCGGTCCCGGCCCGTCCCCCGGTCCCTGCCGTGCGTTTGATCCCAGCCCTGAGTCTGGTCTTCCTGACCGGAGGACTGATCCCGGCTCGCGGACCAGGAATGGCGTTCCTCATCATCCTTGCGCCGGGCGGGAGTCTGATCCTTGTCCTGGCCGGGTTGAGACCTTCTTTCCGGGTCGGAATGAGGCTGCGGGTACGGCCGGGGCTTTGGCGGGCGACGGGTTGGCATAGTCAATGTTTTACTCTTCAATCATAAAGCAATCCCGCTTTACCCTGCCCGCAAGAGCGCCGGGCAGCCTGAGAACTCTGAACTCTTTTGTCGGGTGCTGTCGTGGTGTTTCCGATCAGAGGCAAGGAGTTTGGGATTATGGCCGGGTGTATATGAAGTGAGTTTACACAACCGGGGAATCCTTTTTTTTTAAAAGTTCAGGTATGTATCTTAGATTCATGGTCTTTAATCTGGTAATATCCATATACGTATGGAGCGGTGAAAAACCGAATGACAGACGAGACATTAACGCGCTTCAGGAGTGAACTTGGCAGTTTCTTTACTTTGATCCTCCTGAACCTGATATTTGGCGCCCTCGCTATGGCATTGGGGATGCAGTTCTTTATCACTTCAGTCCTCGCACTCCTGGCAGAAATGCCGGTATCGGCTCTCCATAATTTGTTCTTCTTTTTCCGGATCGCTGCGGGAGCGGGAAGCGCCGGGCTCGGGTTTGCATGGATCCTTGCCAGCGCGAAGATCCTGAAAGGGATTGCCGTGATCCGCAGGGAGTACAGGAACAGTCCTTCACCGGTGGCCAGCGAAGTCCTGACAGGGTGGATCCTCCAGATGACCGCCCATTACCGGCAGAATAAAAAAGCGATCGGGTGGATGACACTCATCTGCACGCTCGGGGGTGGGGTATTTCTCGCCCTTGGCATAATAAACCTTATCGGCGCTATCGCTGTCTTGGCTTCGTCCGCCGGCATCCTGGTCGTGAGCCTTTCTTTTATCGCTGCTGCGATCAACCTGACAATTGGTATCGAAAGTCTCCGTTTCTCTTCGTATTTCCGCAGGTACTCCCGTGCATGGGACAACCGGATTGGTGAGGTATCGCAGAACGAAAAGGCACTCCGGGATATCATGGAGCGGGGGTAATATGAGCGGCAGGAGAACCGAGTACGAGATCTACTGGGAGATTCTCGTGTACTGCACATCTCCCCGGTCCTTCACTGCTATAATCAACCGGTGCGACCTCAACTCGAAGACCGGGCAGGAATATCTTGAGTTTCTCCGGTCGAAGGGATATCTTTCTTTGACAAAAAATGGGGAAAGATCCATCTGGGTTGCGACAGGGCGTGCCGGTGAATATATTGCACTTTTTACCGAGCTGTATCAGAAATTGTTCGATACAATTCCGGGGTTCAGGTTGTAGTGCCCCGGGCCGCACTATTTAGTAGTTCGATCTTTTCAAAGCCATGCCAGACCGGTATTTCAGGGTGGCAAAGTATATGAGAGGACAAAAATGAAACAGTTGATTTGACATCCATGAAAGGCACCGGCCGGATGGTAGTGATAATTTTACTTATGCTCTTTTTTACCGGGTGTGTTTCCCATAACCCGAATCATGATATCACGGTCAAAAACCTTGATCCTGAAGGGTTCCCGCAGGATATTGTGGGCAATTTTGATGTGTATACCGGAAGTTTTCAGGTGAAGAACCCGACCAATACCACCTTTGAGAATGTCGAAGTGGATATTTTCCTCACTCCAACCGCCGCGTATTGCCATGGACTTACAAAAACGTTCACCATTCCCCGGCTTTTCCCTCTTGAGAAAAGAACCGTAGAGATTTCCATCGCTGAATTCGGTTCTCTCGATTGTCAGTATGATTATAGCTACCAGATCTTCACTCAAAACATGGTATAAATGGGATTTCAGGAATGGTTTAACAGGCTCAAAAAAACCTTACGCCCGGAAAAATCCGGCAAGAAAATTTTTGAGTGCTAAAATAGTACTGCTCAATAAGTCAGGCCGCGAAAAAAATTTGCCATCCATACGGTACTCAGTTTTCCGGGTAACAAACTCAAAAAATATGATTAAAGCCGGCCGTACTTTTTATGGGCCTGCTCGATTGTCAGGATCTCATGGACTTTTACGATCCTGTTCTTCTTGTCCACACTGTAAAATGCGGTGTATGTACGGGCGATATGAAGCCGGTAGATCTCCCTGCCACCGGAAAGATCCAGTTTTTCCTTATCGCCGCCACTGCCACAAAACGGGTTCTCCTCAAGTCCTTTGAGGGCGCTTTTGATAATCCGCCGGGACTTTTCCGGTACGGTGCCGATGAATGCATCGGCAGTATTGTGGACCTTTACATCAAAGGTCAATCTTTAATCTCCGAAAGGGGCACATACTCCGAGTCCGGGCAACTCTCCCAGATCTTTACATCTTCCTCAAGCCGGGCTTTCTTTACGCGTTCGATCATATCAAGAAGGAGATCATCATAGGTCTGGCCGGCCCCCTTCATCTCGCCGAGCTTTTTCCAGACAGGCCCGGATACCGGAATCCTTTTCACCGCTGCCATGAGTATAGTGTAAACATTGTAAGCACTTAAAACCTTTACAATGGATTGACAGTTCCCGGATTCCCGCGGACAGTTACAGTGAGCCTAAGAGATGAGGTACGTTTCATGCCGGCACTCTCCGACGGTGACATCGTATAAGGATCCTCCAGAAGGATGATCCTGCACACTAAAATATGTCTTATTCCGGAAAAACCAGGTCTTAATCGCCAGAAAACGGCCCTTTTACACCAATGTACCGACGTGATTTCAAAATGTCCTTTTATGTCCTTTCCAGCGGCATATCCGTTCACGGGTTACCGGTAATATGTTGGAAACAGGAAAAACCCCACTTTTGGGGGGTAAAATTGGAGATTTTCTCCAACGGACACCGACGTGAATTTCAGGCAGACAAGTGTCAGACAACCCCGACAGACAGCTGCAAAGAGACTAAGAGACAGCAGTACTTTTCCGGACGGCACTCTCCGACGGAGACCTCGATCGAAGCTTCCCTTTTTCAATGATCCGGCGACCAGGTTTTCGCAAAATGCGACCGGGTTTCAGGCTTTTTTTGGCTTTGTACCGGCGGAGAATGCCCGGCCAGATATGTCCACGTTTGGACGGCTGATTGTTTCCCGAATGATGTGCAGGATGTTGCAGATGACGTAACGCTGCTATTGCCCGAAAACCGGGGGATCCGCTCCGACGGTCACCGACGGGAATTTACCGTTGATCTCCGGAAGAAGCGTATTATCCTCCATCACACTATCTCTTCATAGTGAATTCCGGTATGGCAACAGTCGAGGATACTCTGGAAAACCAGGAGATCTGCAAAAAATACTGCGGGGCATGTCCGACATACAAGCGCAACATGCTTGCACGATACCAGCCCGACACACTCTTCTGCGCACACGGGACATCATCGGCCCCGTCAAAAGCAAAAACGGTGGGGTGCTTCTGTCCCGCATGCGAGCTCTTTACCAAGCACGGTCTCGTCATCGGGTACTTCTGCTCCAAACGGTGAGGGAAGAATTATCGTTGAGTTTCCTGTCACTGCCCGGGGGCGGGAACGCACTCTCACGGCTGGGCATGTCAAAAGACAGTGAGAAGGGTAGCCCGGGGCCGGGGAGTGCAGGAGGGGCCTTGCCACATCCGCGGAAGTTACGCGGGACAAAAAAGCGTGGCTGCTACGGCAATTTCAGCGATGAAGAAACTCAAGAACACAATCACAGAACCGGTCCGGGCACTGGTACATCAGGCCGTGACCGGCACCGGGTATCCCGACCAGATCCGAGCCGGAGATCCGCTCATGCAGGATACGGGAGTTCACGGGAGGGACGATCTCATCATCGTTCCCGGTGATAACCAGTGCTGGCGAAAGAATTTCCAAAAGGCGGGAATATGATCCCGTCCATGTGAAGAAAGCATCCATCTGGCGTGCCACAACCTCATTCCCCGGCACCGGCTCATAGAGTTCCGGACAATAGCGGAAAGGATCATGGAGAGCAAGCCACGATGCCGGGAAGAGCAGGGAAAACATCCGGTTGATGACATCCTGCACCGTCCCGCTCTTATCCGTGAGCCGGGATAAGGTCTGCGGCTGCATCCGTACCGATTCGGATCCTCCGCATTCACCGGCAACAAGGATGAGCCGGGTCATTTTTGCCGGAAAACTGAGCGCAAGTTCCTGCGCAATGGATGCTCCCATGGAATGACCGAGGATATGGGCAGAGGAGATGCCAAGAGAATCCATCAGCATTGCGGTATCACGGGCAAGCAGGGGGATGGAGAGCGGTTTTTTTGATGCACTGGAATATCCTGTATTCCGGTTATCGAAGATGATGACCCGGAAATGAGAAGAGATCGTTTCAAGGACGGGCGGGTTCCACGTGTCCATCGTTGCCCCAAGGCCGTTGATAAAAACAACCGGATACCCGGAACCGAGTTCACTGTACGCAAGCGTCACATCGTCAACAGGTACGGTCTTTACCGGGATCCGCGTCACGACACGATCTTAACGCAAAAGACTAAGTATCTTTCTGTGCAATCCATGATTTTCCGGTACAATGGATACAGGGATTTTACTGGGCGGGTGACCGCCGGACGGGGCGCTTTTTATGAAG
Organism: uncultured Methanoregula sp.; assembly: GCA_964573085.1. Classification (GTDB taxonomy): domain Archaea; phylum Halobacteriota; class Methanomicrobia; order Methanomicrobiales; family Methanospirillaceae; genus MVRE01. The sequence continues at coordinate 11,207 of CAZNIL010000012.1, read as the reverse complement.
ATCGCCAAAGGGGGGCGGGATTGTCCCACACAGCCGCTTTTCCTGTTCAGGATCCAAGCAGTGTGCGGAGGTTTCGGGCCGGCAGGGTATTGATGATATCCTTAGCTTCCAGCCAGCCGCGGCGTGCGGTGGCAATCCCGAACTCCATGAAGTGCAGGTGATCAGCGGAGTGGGCATCCGAACTGACTGCGAACCGGCCGCCGTACTTTCCGGCCTCCATAGAGTTCACATCAGAGAGATCGAGACGGCCCGGGAACCCGTTGATCTCAAGAAAGATACCGTGTCCTGCGGCAGTTTTAAAGACCGTCGGGAGGTCAAGCGCTGCTGCTTCCCGTTTCCCGATGATGCGTCCGGTCGGGTGGCTGATGATATCGACATATTCATTCTGCATGGCCGAAAGCATCCTTTGTGTCATCTCGTCTTTCTCCATTTTAAGGTTCGAATGGACGCCTGCCACAACCACATCGAGGTCTTGGAGGGTCTTGTCAGCAATATCCAGGCTCCCGTCCGCACCGATATTGCATTCCACGCCTGCGAGCACTTCAAAACCATCGAGATCGCGGTTGAGCTGTTCGATCTCGTTCCTCTGTCCTGCCAGCTGCTCTCCGGTCAGGCCGCGGGTAACCTGCGGGCTCCGTGCATGGTCGCAGATGGCGATATATTCATACCCCAGAGCCTTTGCCGCCTCTGCCATCTCCCGTATCGTGTGGGAGCCGTCGCTCCACGAGGTATGGACATGGAGGTCACCACGGATTGCCGTGTAAGGGACAATATCAGGCAGTCTCCCTTCCCGTGCCGCTTCGATCTCCCCCCGGTTCTCCCGGAGCTCGGGCTCAATGAACGGCAGGCCGAGCGCCCGGTAGATATCGTCCTCGCCCGTCCCACCGGTTATCCTGTTGGTTGATAGATCGGTAAGGCCATACTCGTTCAGGCTCCGGTTCCGTTCAAGCGCGAGCCGGCGGAGCGCGATATTATGGTCCTTTGACCCGGTAAAATAGATCAGGGCGGCCCCGTACTGATCCTCCGCCACGACCCGCAAATCGACCTGGATCCCGTTATCGAGCAGGACGGAGCTGCGGGTCGACCCGCGGGCAATGACCCGGTCCACGCCGGGAAGCGTGCAGAACCGTTCCATGACCGTTTCCGGTTCTTTCGATGCTGCAAGGATATCGACGTCGCCAATGGTCTCCTTCATCCGCCGGATCGACCCGGCAACGCTGACCTGCTGCGTTGAGGGGAGTTCTGTGAGCTGGTGCACGATCGCCCTCGCGACGGGGATGATCTGTCCAAGGAGGACACGCCCGCCGGCGCTCTTATGCGTCCTGATGCTGCGCAGGATGTTTGTTTCGCTCTGTTCCCCGAACCCCGGCAGGTCGCGGATCCGCCCGGCCTTTGCCGCTTCCTCAAGCCCGGCAATGGTATCAATCCCGAGTTCCCTTGTCAGGATCAAGGCCTTTTTCGGCCCGATACCTTCCAGTTCTGCCAGTTCCCGGACGCCCTTGGGAAGTTCCTTTTTCAGGAGTTCCAGGTACGCAAGCTCTCCGGTCCGCACGATCTCGTCAATCTTTTTTGCAAGATGGGTACCGACGCCATAGATGTTCTCGAGTTTCCTGCGCCGGGAGATGTCGGCGACATCCTCGTCCAGCGCCTCGATCACCCGTGCTGCCCGTGCGTACGCCTGCTGTTTGAACTTTTCTCCTTTGACCCTCAGCAGGTCGGAGACCTCGTAAAATAGTGCCGCAACCTGCCGGTTGTTCTCAGGAACCCGCGTTGTCATGCATCAGACCTGTCTGCAGCCCGCCATCTCTCTGCACGGGATGATCCCCGGATTAATCCGGCAGAGGGCGCCTCATCCCTGCAATGCCTGGCATTTCGGTTGCCGGGTTTTCCTCCAACGTACTTACCGATCAGAGCCTTTAATTGCATACCTTAAAAACTGCATCCTTCAGAAGAACCGGGCCGGAGATCTCCGGACGGGGAATGCGGGAACACCGGAAGCAGCGGGGCAATCATGCGGGAAATGTCCGGATCGGTTTTATTACGCCTGCGATAAGAACCAAAAAAACAGGGATAGCTATATCATGATAGAAAGGACAAGCCGGAATCATTCGTAAACTTATACTACAGGGGCTGAATTGCTTATGGGAAAATGTACGTTTCCAATGCGGGGTGCAATGTTTTTTACAATCAGCCTCGCGATAGTCTTATGCACGCCGGTTCTTGCCTGGAACTGCCTGACAGAAAACGCTGCAATGCCGGGATTTACCAGTCCCACTCACCAGTATATCGATGAACAGGCATACAGGAACCTCATAAACGATCCGGCATTTCCCGCAGTGCGGGACCGGTTTCCCACACTTGACCGGATTCTTGCAAACGAAGGGATCAGCGTGCAGGGAACCCTTCCTGATATCCGGATGACCGGCCCAGGGCCGGACGATCCCTTCAACACCCCGCATTCATTCCACGAGTATAATCCAAGGACGCGGCAGGGGAATACGCCGCTTGTGGCAGCGTTCTATTATGATTCCCTAAAAAACGACCTCGTGAACGGGGGGGATGCATCCCGGGATGCCGCATATCTCGGTCATTTTATTGCCGATGTCAGCTGCCCTTACCATATCAATGGCATGTCTCCCGGTGACGCCCTGCAGCGGCTTGACAGCGGCAATTTTTCTCTTGGACCGGAGATTACCGGGTACTGCCTGCCTTACAGCAACGTGGGCGCGGGCAGGGCCGTACAACCCTTCCACCTGGGCGGCCTGGAACTGCGGGGCTCCGGTGGTCTGAACTGCACAAACTGGTCCCGGGAGCTGGAGAACTGGCGCCTGCTGTACGCGCAGGATCCTGAAACCGAAGACATGTTCGATCCCTGGTACGAGGACGGTATCGTTTCGCCCGAGCTGGGCAGCACCCACCTGAAGTGGGAATATAATGCCTGGGCAAACTACAGCCGGGCGGATTATACCGTCACCGGCTATTCTCCTGAATACCGGAACATCGGAGGCAGCGGGAACAGGAACAACATCGATGCATTTACCCGGGAGATCGCAAACACGACCCTGCGGTACCAGAAGGATCTCTTGGACGAATCCACGCAGGTTGCGGATTATAACGCTTCAAGCATTCTCGCACAGGCATATTACCGTTCCATCACCGATGTATATACCGCGTGGCGTTCCTCGTTTTGTGCACTCATGCCATCAGTCTCCCTTGGAAATGTTTCGGAAACGGGCGACCGGGAGGTGATTGTCACCATCAGGAACCTTGCAAAAGAACCGGCGACAAACGTGTGGGTCAGGACAGAGATCAGTGGGGATACGGGTTCCTGCCTCGGGGGTCACGGAAACGAGTATTACTATGGCCGGATCCCCGCGGAAAGTAAAGCCGTACTCGGTACGCTCTGGACGGTGAAAAACACTGCAGGGTGTAACGGGAAAATTACCGCCAGTATCAAAGTGCTGGGGGATTACAAAACCACACCTGACTCCGGGCGGGCATATACTGAGGAGATGTTTGGAAACAGCCCTGGTCTTCCGGTACCTGACCTCAGCGCCTTCTCCCGTATGATCAGACCGGCACAGAAGAATTCTTTTTAAACGGGAAAAACCGGGCGATGGGGGATTTGGCGTACGGCCGGAACATTTTTTCCGGAAAAAAAATTCCCTGCTGCAGGATGAATGCCCGCTCTCATTCACAACCTTTAACGTCTTGTACGCATAATTCCACGCGTAAAACAGGTGATCTCTCATGGCAAAGAAACTCATGGAGTATTTCAACAAGTCCCCGAGGCTCGGGACGCTTTCCACTGCCGACAAATCAGGAAAGGTCGATTCCGCAGTCTTAGGCTCGCCCCGCATGACGGACGAGAAGACCGTGGTCGTAGGGCTCGGGAAGAACCGCACGCTTGCAAACCTCCAGCAGAACCCGCACGCCGTTTTCCTGGTGATGGAGCCGGGAAAGACGCTTCCGGACTGGAAGGGGGTCCGGGTCTACCTGAAGGCAAAGAACATAGCGACATCCGGGCCGGCGCTCGAAACGTACAAGGCCCAGATGGCGAAGGTTGCCGGGGAAGCGGTTGCAAAGAAGATGGCTGCTGTCGTGAATTTCGAGGTTACGGAAGTCCGGCCGGTCGTGGACATGGGCCAGGGCTGGGAGAAGTCGGTATAACCGGTATCCGGAAGGACAAAGCGGAGACCCACCGGTATCCGGAACCCGGAAACCGGCATTCAGCTGCCGGTCTTTCTGTCCCTGCACTGCCGGGAGAGATGATCAGCGTGCCAGAGCGGCTCGGTGAGCCGGTGTTTAGTTGTCGCCGCGAGTGCCATCGCAACGGCCTGGGTAAGGTCCACCTTGTGGCCGGCAGAGACGAAGACCGGCTTTGAACCCTCAACCGTCCGGACCGCCATGCCAATCACGTCGTCCCCGTCAAGGACCGGCCGGATGGACCCGCGTGCAGTGCCGGGAAACGCGGCCGTGCCGGTCAGGAGCCGCTGTGCCACGCCGATTGATGGCAGGTCGAGGATAACCCCGATGTGGCTTGCGATGCCGAACCTTTTTGGGTGTGCAACTCCGTGCCCGTTGATGATGATGAGATCGGGGACCGTATCGAGGCAAAAAAACGCACTGAGGATCGCCGGCCCTTCCCGGAAGGACAGGAACCCGGGGATGTAAGGGAACGGGATCTCCTCAGCGACGCAGGCCGTCTCCACGACCTCAAGCCCTGGAAACGCCAGCACGGCGATGGCGGCATGGATCCTGTTTTGTGCGTACGCGGCATCTGCGCCGGCAACGTACCGGATTCTGTCAGTATCGATCGTTTTTATTGTCCTGCAGCGGTGCCGCAGCGTCTCCTGGATCCGCTGTGCATCGGCGGGACTGTCAGCATGGATGAGACCCCAATCTACATCGGACGGGGATCTTTCACCTCTCCCTACTTTTGTTCTGGGAACGGGCATGCCCGGCAACTCCTGTCTCACATGTCCGACCGGCATGAGACAGAGCGGCACGTGATCCGGCAGGGGCGGCGATACAGCGAGGCATCCGGCGGCAATGATGCATGCTGCGACAACCTGAAGGATGACCACAGGCGTACTCATTGCCGGTGCCATTGGCCCCCCCCTTCCCCTGATGGCCTGCTCTGGCATAACAGATCACCAGCAGATTCCGAACCCCGAAAACTCACCGGTCGCACCGGACCGGGTTACCTCCAGCGTTTCCACCCGGATGAACGGATCCCCGTGGGCACGGACCTTTTTGATAAACCTGTCAAGGGAATCGTCCCTGCCCTCGGCAACAATGGCAACGGAACCATCCGGCATGTTCCGGACAAACCCGTGCACGCCGGTCTCGCGGGCACAGTCGGTTACAAAGTACCGGTACCCGACGCCTTGGACCCTTCCTTTTACGCATGCCGTGATCCGCATCATTGAGAGGAGGGTGGCAGAGCTTTACATTAAATCTTTCCCTGACGGCTGCAAGTGAAGGCCGGCTGGGTGTTCCGGCTCCTCTGGTACGGCAGTCTCATGCCTCGTATTGCCCCAAAAAAGACGGTAGTATTAAGCATTCTCCTGCCGATAGCGGACGTAAACTGCCATGCTGCAGGAAAGACCTGTCAAGCGGCCCGGCGGTTTTTCCTATGGAAGTCTTTGTCGGAACAAGCGGGTGGTCCTATGGCTGGAACAGGGGCGGGAACCTTGACTGGTACCTTGAAAACTCCGGGCTCAATGCAGTCGAACTGAACGCAAGTTTCTACCGGTTCCCGTTCAAGAACCAGGTGTCGGGCTGGTCGAAGAAAGGCAGGGGCCTGCACTGGTGCGTCAAGGTCCACCGGTCCATTACACACCAGCACAAGTTCAACGATGCCGCCCGCGAGACCTGGCAGCGGTTCCTCGACCTGTTCGCACCGCTCGACCCGGTCATCGATCACTACCTCTTCCAGGCGCCGCCGTCGATGACGAATGCCGGCCGGTTCACCACGTTCTTTACCGGTCTCCCGCGGCAGGAGAAATGCGTGCTTGAGATCCGGAACCGCACCCTTCTTTCAGACGATCCGGCCTGCAGGAAACTTGAGGAACATGTGCCGCTTGTGTCGGTCGATTCGCCGGATGCGAAAAACAGGATCTTTGCAGGAAACCTCGTCTACCTGAGGATGCACGGGCGCGACGGGTGGTACCGGCACGATTACTCGCAGGAGGAACTTAAAGAGACCGCCGCACTGGTCAGGGAGAGCGGCGCAGGGAAGGCGTATATTTTTTTCAACAACAATCACGCGATGCTTGGGAATGCGCAGCGGATGAAGGAACTCCTTGCCGGTCCGGGGACCTGAAACATGGACCTCCCGTTCGATCCCCTCCTCCGGGCCAGGGAGACGGAAGCGGCCGTGATGCAGGGCGGGCGGCGGAAGTACTACCGGTTCCGGGCCTCGCGTCACTATGGCGGCATCGTGACCGCCGATGCCGTGGGGTGCCCGTTCCTCTGCGCGTACTGCTGGAACTACCGGCGCAACGAGGATCCCGCACGGGCCGGCGAGTTTTTTGCTCCCGGAGAAGTCGTGGAAAAACTCACGTCGATCGCACGCAGGAAGGACATCCGCCTCTTCCGGGTGAGCGGGGCGGAACCGGTCCTCGGCCCGGCCTCCTTTGAACACCTGCTGCGGGTCATTCCGGCGGGGAGGTTCATCATCGAGACTAACGGCCTTGTGCTTGGCGCACAGCCGGACCTTGTAAAGAAGCTCTCCGGGCTTGACGTCTCCGTCAGGATCAGCATCAAGGGCTGGGACGACGAATCGTTCGAACGCGTAAGCGCGGCGAAACGGGAATTTTTCCGGTACCCGCTCGTTGCATTGAAAACGCTGCTTGACACCGGTATCGATGCATGGCCCGCGGTGATGGGAGATCTCTTTTGTGCAGAAGGCATGCGGCGTATTGCCGCACTCATGGAAGAGGCCGGCATCCATACCCGCATCGAGACGGAGTACCTTGAACGCTACCCGAACGTCATCTCGATGATGCGGCAGCGCGGGTGGGAGATCTCCGGCAGGCGGGAAGAGAGATGATCCCTTGAAAAAGTGAGACTGGAAATTTTTCCAGAACACAGGAATTTTTTTTAGGATTTTTTTTTCCAGCACGAAAAAAATTTCCAGGAAATTTTCCGGATCGCAAAAAAAATCTGATAAATTTTCCAACTCAAAAAAATTTTTTTAAAAATTTGGCACAGCAAATATTTCCGGAATTTATTATTTTAAAAAAGATCCGATCAGAAGGGTTCCTTTGGCAGAAGCGTCCCATACCGTCATTTCCCGTGGAACCCTGATCGGTCTTGAGAACCGGGGCATCCTTCCTAGCTCCCGATGAGCGGATCTCTCCGACGGTGGCCCCCTTAAAGGGGGAAGCGTTTCTCATGGTCCGGGATACAAAACCGGGGATAATTCCCCAAAAACCGGGGATAAGTCCCTCTTTTTCACTATTTTTCAGACGTAAATTCCAGGAAACAAATATCAACAATTGGGGGCACGATCTTTTCAAATACGGACTGCAGGACGTTGGAATACTGAAAAACCCTGTTTTTCCTCGAAGTTCGGGATCCATCAATCCTGACGGACCCTCACTTACAGAAAGAAGGCCTGTTTTATCCCTCATTTCGGAGATTTTCTCCGACGGTCACCGACGGGGATTACCGTTGATCCCCCGAAGAAGCGTATTATCCTCCATCACACTATGTCTTCATAGTGAATTCCGGTATGGCAACAGTGGAAGCTACTCCGGGAAACAAGGAGATCTGCAAAAAATACTGCGGGGCATGTCCGACATACAAGCGCAACATGCTTGCACGATACCAGCCCGACACACTCTTCTGCGCACACGGGATATCGTCGGCCCCGTCAAAAGCAAAAACGGTAGGGTGCTTCTGTCCCGCATGCAAGCTCTTTACCAAGCACGGGCTCGTCATCGGGTACTTCTGCGCCAAGCGGTAAAGCGATTTTTTCCGGTCCGGTTTATGCCTTTACTTCCAAATCCATTTCGATCCCACCGGTTGCGCCGAGCACGATATTGTATATGACCGCAACAATTGCGCCACCGATAAAACCGAGAACTCCTCCTGCAACAATCGCAATGACAAATGCAAAAATCCCGGCACCGATCCCGACTGCATGGGAACCCATCGCGGATCCCATTACTCCCACACCGAGGGCAAGAGCGATTCCCATGAAAAAACCCCAGACCAGTCCGAAGACTGCAAAGAATTTTCCGACACTCATGACACCTAATTGTTTGATCGTGTATGTTGAGATGGTCATGACAGGATATACTTCCTGATTGAATATGAAAGATCGTAGCTTTCCCGGCAACGCGTTTTCCGCGTCTGCCTGTCGTGCAATTCAGGTAAGGGCGGCAGGCACTTCTCAGTACAACCGGATAAAAAAAGATGATTAAAGCCGGCGATGAGTTGGGGCATGGGATGGATTTGTGGCGACCTCGCGCTCACATGTTTAAAATAATCCGGAGGGATGAAACTTTCCCATCAGGATCAGATAGAGGAGAAGGTAAAACATTATGACGATAATCACCGCCGAAGTGACTACAGCTATCAGCGCAGTATTTTCTGGGATATCCTGGCGTTTTGTCAGTCCGCATTTCATCAGGTACAGGCTCCAGAACAGTCCCAGGTTGCCAACGAGGGGTATCCAGCCGATCGCTGCCACCGGTGTTGTTGCATAGAATAACGACCTGAATGTCTGGTCAAACGAAGTATTCCCCCCAAGGAAAAAGACAATCAGTTGGGTGAGGATCCCAAAAAGGATCCAGCCTCCCAGAATAATACCATATGAACCGACAAACACCAACCCGTATTGCGGTTTGGACAGGGCAGCCGGTAAGTAAAAAAGAGCTACCGGGATAGAAATCAGCACCACCATCGCAAGGAAATACAGCAGCGATGACATAAAAGAAATGTCCCGCAACCGGACCAGCATCGGCTGCGGGTTTTTCAGCAGTCCAAAAAAGGTTTCCCAGAACCGGGGGCGAAGTGGTGCCGCGCTTTCCCCGTTGTGCGCGACCGTACCGGACGCCGGAATTGTATCACTGGCGATAGTCTGAGAGATTTCAGGGAGGGATTCAACAGACGATTCCTTAAACTTATTGCTGTCTTCAGTAAAAGACATGTAAAACAGGAGCATCATTGTTACAGCAGCGAAGAACAGGATCATATGAACAGCTAAAAAAAAAGATGAATCGGAATAGTCATTTATCATTCTTGGGATTTCAAATACTGCAAAACAAGCGAGAATCAGAATCATCAGGATAGCAAAATACAGGGACGTTTTCCTTGACATTTTAAATTTTTTAGATCCAGGAGGAGTTCTCAGACACCACTTCCCGCAGGATAACCGAATATCGAGGATATAACAGGCGAAACTCCATAGTCCCCAGAAAAAAGACCCTTCCAGGATTGAAATATTGAACTGGAGCCCTTTCGAAGGGACAAAAAAAACCTGTAAAATATTCAACATCAATAAAATCACGCCAATGACAAGACCAATGGACAGGAGAATTTTCCCGGTCCTTATCAGGTATGGTTGCAGAGATGCCGTTGTCATGAGGGAATGTGAATTATTATTTTATATTATTATTAATAATTTACCAGCTCGGATATTTTTGGTAGGATCTCCGGCCTACCTTGAGACATGCCGTGAGGCTTATTAAAAAAAATATTTCCCAAATTTTATAACCGATAACCTGATACTATCATCAATGGTTCCTGAAGTACGGTTTCGGGTTTCCGGTCTGGTTTTTTTTATTTGCCTGTTTCTGGCAGTCCCGGTGCATGCCGTTGAAGGGGGCAATCAGCAAGCGATACAGGAAAATACGCCATACCCGCTGGTGACCGGAATATCAGGCGGGCCGTCACTGCTCCTTTCAATCAGTGATATCTTCAGTGTTAAGGACATTGTATCGTTCAATGTAATAGCAGAAACCAATACGCAGTATAGCGAGACTGCATTTTTTGTCAATTATAATCCGGCAGTCCTGACTTATAAAAAGGCAAACATCACGATATACGACGACGAGACAATTTTTTCCTCAGAAATCGTCAGGCCGGGCGTTATGAAAATCTATATCGATTTCCCGGCAAGTGATCCCTACCGGATAATACTGGGACCAGAAACCCGCCCTCTCGTACACATTGATTTTCTGCCATCCGGACAACCCGGAAGTTCCTCGGACTTAACAATCACTCCAATAAATGCGAGCATCGAGAATAATGGCTTGCGCCAGGAAGTACCCGTTATTGCAGGCCCCGTCCGACAGCTTAGCATCAAAGGTTCTTCATCAAACAGTTCGCGGGTAGTTTCTCCGCTCATACTCTCAGTCCATAATGCTACTGCTGCTCCCGATGAGAATTTCCATGTCCTTGTTTATTTTGAAAGCAAAGGCGGGTTTTCAAGGACCAATTTTGTAATGCACTATGATCCTTCTGTGATAACTTTTAACAGTGCTATGCTTACCTGGTCCGGGCTGTCCACCGAATTTAAAACTGAAGAAATAAAATCCGGGAATGTCTCGATCCATATCCTCGACAAGAGCGTTATTGCAGGCAAAAACCAGCTGCTGATCTGCAATTTTACCGCCCGGGGAAAAGAAGGAAGTGAAACTGAGCTTACCATCATTCCCGTCAGTGCAGGAGTGAGCTGGCTTCAACAGGCAGACCTTCCTGTTTTAGCCAACGGAACCGGGTGGGTCCGGATTGTTAAGAAATCCCCGGAAACTGCATCACCATCTCCCACGCCTGTTCCGGTTTCGACAACCAATCCCAAAAATTATTCCAGTCAGGTAATCCAACCCGTTGGGAAACCTTCACCGGAGACCACCGCAGGACTCACCCCGGAAACCACCGGGACGCCTGATCAGGGAATCATGAAGGATATCCTTAATCCGATCGGCTATTTCCTCCGGGTGATTTTTGGAATCGGGTAATCCGGTTATAGTAGACCAATGAAAAAAGAACATAATCTGGTTACGTTCGATCCATTTCCGGAGTGATGGCCACACACCCGGAAAAGACCGAACAAAAATAGTTTTCAAACCGGAAAATTTTCCGGCAAAAAAATCAAAGCCGGAAATTTATGGATGCAAAAAAAATCCAATGCCGAAAGAAACCTATTATCCACAGTGCACAGATCATCCCCTATGATACCCCGCCGTGAA
>CAZNIL010000011.1:29591-31404 GCA_964573085.1 uncultured Methanoregula sp. | reverse complement strand
AAGGCGGATCAACGGGCATGACCGCTGTCGGTCTCCCACGGGGATCCGCAACGTCTATTTCTCCCGGTGACGTACCGTATGTCCATGGAATTGCGACATGCACTCATCATCCCCGCACTCCTCATTACCGCCCTGCTTTTATCAGCAGGGTGTACACAATCTTCTCAGCAGGCTACGATCGCCAGTCCGACCGGGATACAAACCATGACAACATCACCACAAACCCCCCAGAAACTGGTACGGCTCGAAACGAATATGGGCAACATCACCATTGCGCTTGCTGCCGATATGCCGGTCACTGCCGGCAATTTTGAATCGCTCGTGAAAAAAGGCTACTATGATGGCGTGATCTTCCACCGTGTTATTGATGGCTTCATGCTGCAGGGAGGAGACCCGACCGGCACCGGGCGCGGCGGTCCGGGATACGTGATCAAAGACGAGTTCACGAAGAACAACCGAAACAACCGGGGTACGATCTCGATGGCAAACGCCGGACCCGACACGGGAGGCAGCCAGTTCTTCATCAATCTCGTGGACAATAACTTCCTTGATGCCAAACACCCGGTATTCGGGAACGTGGTCGAGGGTATGGACGTTATTGATAAAATTGGCAAGGTAACAACCGGCCCCGGTGACCGCCCGCTCAATAACGTGACAATCATCCGCGCCGTTATCGTCTGAACATCTCAATCTCCATTTTTGTATGACAGATATCCCTCAGTCCAAAAATCCAGAAGATGCCCCGATAAAAAAATGGCTCACAACGCTCTGCCTGACAGGTGAAATCCTTTTTAATGCGTATATCATCTGGTATTTTCTCGTCAGTATGCCCGCTGCATGTGCCCAACTCGCAGAGATTACCGGGGGCAAACATGCCAGCCCGGTCCGGGTGCACCGGTTATCATACTGATCAGCGCAGTACTGATCGTTGCCGGGCTCGTTTTCCTCTGGCGCATGTATTTTATTAAAAAACCAATAGCCAACCAGTGATCGGGATCAGGAAGTGATCTCAAACAGGGGCACAGGAACATCCGGCTGACATAAAAAAAATTATGAGATCCCGTGATGCGCATGCCCGTGCCCGGGCGGGAGTACTGCGACAAACGTACAGAGTGCCTCAAGCGATCTCCGGTTATCCATTGCTGAGATATTGTGAACCGGTACCTCGCAAAAGTGCTTTTTTATGGCGTCTGGTTGTGCCCCGACTTCCTCGCATTTGTTGACCATAACGACAAACGGTATTTTGGCCCCTGTGAGCGAGTCATACAAGTGCCGGGTGAAGTCATCGACCGGCGATGTCGCATCCGTAAGCAGTATCGCCCCGTCCATCCCCCGGGAGATCACCTCACGGGCAAACTCGAAGCGTTCCTGGCCCGGCGTCCCGAAAAGGTAGATATGCCGGCCATCGATCTCCACTTTGCCAAAATCGAGTGCTATCGTCGTGCTTCCCCCGACACCCTCTGCCTCCACATGCTTTGATGACGGGTCAAGGGTTTTGATGAGCGTTGTTTTTCCTGCCCCAAAGGCCCCGAATATGACAATTTTTAGTTTATCCTCTGTCATTGAGGTAAAATTGCGTGCGGATGATGTTTACAATTTCGGTTGGTAACCAAAGACAAGACAATAGGGGAAACGTATAAAAAATTCTGGTAAGAAAGGGAAAAAGGGTTTATGCCGACAGGTAATCTCCCGGCGTCGGGAGCTGCTCTTTAAGACCTTTGCGTTTGCGGATCGCAAGCACAACTTCCTTGACCATACTGTTGGGCACGAGCTCGAAGCCGGCAAACTCGGTGTTCCACATTGCACGCCCTTC
>CAZNIL010000011.1:18677-29491 GCA_964573085.1 uncultured Methanoregula sp. | reverse complement strand
TGTTGGGCACGAGCTCGAAGCCGGCAAACTCGGTGTTCCACATTGCACGCCCTTCGGTTGCAGAACGGATGTCCCCGGCAAAACCGAAGAGTTCCGCAACCGGCGCCTTTCCGATGACCGTTATGGTGTCACCCTCGCTCTGCATGTCAAAGACCTGTCCGCGCCGTCCCTGGATCTGGGAGGTTGCCGCGCCCATCTGGTCCATGGGCACGGTGATCTGGATCTTCTGGATCGGTTCCAGGAGCGAGTCCCCGGCGATCAGCAAACCCGCCTTGATCGCGCTGCGGACTGCCGGGATCACCTGTGCCGGGCCGCGGTGGATCGCATCCTCGTGCAGCTTGACATCGACGAGCCGCATCTTGAGGTTCTGGACAGGTTCATCAGCAAGCGGGCCGCCCGCGAGCGCTTCATGGATGCCTTCGATGATCAGTTCCATCGTCTCGTTAAGGTACTGGACACCTTTGGTCATGTCGATAAGCATGTTGGTGCCCTTGATATCCTTGATGTTCTTTGCCTCGTCCTTTTCCATGCCCGCTTTCATCAGCACATCACGGCGTTCGAGCATCGGCTGGTTCATCGAGACCTCACCGCGCTTGATCAGGTCGACAATTGCATCGGGCAAAATCTCAAGGTCAAAATAGAACCGGTTATGCCGGTTCGGGGACTTGCCTTCGACAGATTCAATCTTTGATGTGACCGTCTCACGGTAGACAACGATTGGCTCAGACGTGACAATCTCAACACCCTTGTCCCGCTTGATGCGTCCGGTGATGATCTCAAGGTGCAGCTCTCCCATACCGGAGATCAGGTGTTCGCCGGTCTCCTCATTGATCGAGATGGAGAGCGTCGGGTCCTCCTTTGCCACCTGCCGGAGCACTTCGACAAGTTTTGGCAGGTCCTTCATGTTCTTTGCCTCAACGGCAACCGTCATGACCGGTTCACTGTAGTGCTTGAGCGATTCGAACGGCGTCATCTCCATAAGATTTGTGACCGTGGACCCTACGATCGCGTCCCTGAGACCGGTGACCGCAGCGATGTTGCCGGCAACGATCTCCTCGACCTCGACACGTTTGGGCCCCATGAAGATACCGACCTGCTGGAGACGGTTCTCCTTCATAGCGGTTCCCATGACATAGAGCCCGTCACCGCGCTTGAGGCTGCCGGAGAAGAGACGGCCGGTCGCCACTTCGCCCGCGTGGGGGTCAAAAGAGATGTCAGTGACCATCAATGCGACCGGACCGGTAGGATCGCAGGTGAGCATTGCCTTTCCTTCCTTTGATTCCTTGTCCCCGTGCCAGATGACCCGGATACGGCGCGGCTGGGATTCGAGCGGGTCGGGGAGGTGGTGGACGACCATATCGAGTAAAACCTCGGAGAGCGGGCTGTTCTTTGCGAGGTACTTCATATCTCCTGAACGGCACTTCTCGTATACATCCTTGAATGAGACCCCGCTCTTCTTCATGAACGGGGCAGATACCGCCCAGTTGTACAGCGCAGAGCCGAACGCGACCGTGCCTTGTGCTGCATCGAGCTTCCAGCCGTTGTTGTACGCGTCCTCGTTCATCCCCTTGATCAGCTTGTTGACCTTGTCGATCACTTTCCCGAGGCGGATCTGCATCTCCATCTCGTCAACTTTCAGCTCGTTGATGAGCCGGTCGACCTTGTTGATGAAGAGGACAGGGCGCACCTGTTCCTTGAGCGCCTGGCGGAGCACTGTTTCGGTCTGGGGCATCGTTCCCTCGACCGCATCGACAAGCACCACGGCGCCATCGACAGCACGCATCGCCCGTGTTACGTCGCCACCAAAGTCGACGTGGCCGGGCGTGTCGATCATGTTGATGAGGTACTCCTGTCCCTCGTACTCGTGGACCATCGAGACGTTCGATGCGTCGATGGTGATGCCCCGTGATTGTTCCTCCTCGTCAGAGTCCATGAAGAGCTGCCTGCCGGCGAGCTCCTCTGAGATAATGCCGGCACCTGCAAGCAGGTTGTCGGACAGGGTGGTCTTGCCATGGTCGATATGCGCCACGATACCGATGTTCCGGATATGTTTCGGATCCTTCATGAGCTCGGTTGCGCGCTCAATGCTTTTTTTACCGCGTGACATGAAATAACCTCAAAAAAGATAATAGAATTACCGGGCGGACTTTGCAATGCGCTCGCGTTCTTCCTTCTTGTTCACCGAGTAGCACTTCCCGTCACCCTTTGCTGCAGCGATCAGCTCATCGGCGAGGACAGCGCTTACGCGTTTCTTACTCGAGCTGGAACCTTTAAGGGTTGCTTCCGCGATAAAACCGATTGCAGTATCAACCCTGCGCAGCGGAGCGGTATCGACGGATTTCGGGACGTTGATACCCCCGTATTTTAAGCGGACAGTCTCTTCGCGGGGACCGGTATTTGCAATTGCATCGACGAGCACCTGCACCGGGTTCTGCTTGGTCTTTTTGTAGACGATATCAAAGGCATCGCGGACAATACGTGTTGTCAGCTGTTTCTTTCCGGTGTTATTCTCGGTCTGCATCAGCTTGTTGATCAGCCGCTCGACGATCATGATATTGCTCTTATTGAAGTCCTGCTGGGAGTTCTTGCCGCAGGACTGGGGGATGATTGTGGGGGTGAGGTTGATATACCTGACAAGGCCGGGATCAGTGACCATGACTTCGCTGGCATCCCACAGGTTGAAGAGCAGCTTCTTTCCTTCTGGCTTTGCTTCTGCTTCTGCCACAAAAATCACCTGCGCGGTTTCTCCTTCCTGCCAATGACCATTTCGTGGAGACAGACGTTGTTCACCTTGGTGACGACGTACCTGACGCCGGGAATATCTCCCATCGACCGGCCGAGACGGCCGCCGATGCCCTCGATCTCTACCTCATCATGCTCGTCGATGAAGTTGATTGCGCCGTCGCCCACGGCAAATGCGGTGACCTGCCTTCCGTTCTTGATCAGCTGGACGCGAACGCACTTGCGGATCGCGGAGTTTGGCTGTTTTGCCTCAACACCGATCTTTTCCAGCACGATTCCTCTCGCCTGTGGAGCACCCTCACACGGGTCTGATTTCACATCGAGGTTGAGTTCCCGGCGGGCGTAATTTTTATCGCTCCACCGGAACTTATTTGAGTCCCGAACCAATTTTCTGGCTGCAAATTTACCCTGTCCCATTAAATGTCCTCATGTATGTTTTTTGTATGTTTTTTTGTGGTTATCGATAATCCACGCTGAGATATATACTAGCGCGGGGAACCGATTTATAAATTGTGGCATCCCACCTGCCTGTCGTATACTATTCGCCCTTACTCATAATAATATATTATGCCGCCCCGCCAATATGATACGATGAACGTCGCGATTTACAAGGAGGTTTGGTTCGATGCAAGCCACCGTCTGCTCCACTACAAAGGAAAATGCGCGAACCTCCACGGTCACCGCTGGAAGGCGGAGGTGTGGATAGAGGGCGAGCCTGACGCGACCACTGGCATCCTGATCGATTATAATACCATCAAACAGATTATCGAAAAGTACGACCACCAGATCATACTGAATACCGCAGACCCTATGGTTGCCTGCATTGAAAAGTTCCAGCACGTGATCACCACCCCCGGTGAACCGACCAGCGAGCTCCTCGCAGCCCTCATCAGGGACGAGCTCAACGAGTACTGCCACGCGCACCAGATCACGGCGAAGGTGACAAAGGTCCGGGTCTGGGAATCACCAACCTGTTTTGCCGAGATTGCAGAATGAAGATCGCTGAAATTTTCTCAAGCCTCCAGGGAGAGGGGAAAAACCAGGGAAAACCCTGCCTGTTCATCCGGCTCTCCGGCTGCAACCTCCACTGCCGATGGTGCGATACGAAGTACGCACAGGAAGGCGGAATCGCGATGAGCCCCGATGAGATTCTCGAGCAGGTCTGGCGGACAAACCCGCAGTATGTCTGCATCACGGGTGGCGAACCCCTTCTTCAGGCAGATGCGCTTGAACCGCTCCTTGCCTCGCTCCATAAACGGGGTACGAACATCGACATCGAGACAAACGGCACGGTGGATTTTGCAAATTTCCAGCCGTACGCGTCGATCTGCATGGACATAAAGTGCCCCTCATCCGGTGAAAAAAGCAACCTTGAACTGCTTAAAAAAATCCGTGCGGAAGACAGCGTGAAGTTTGTGGTTTATGATGAAGCAGACTGCCGGTATGCACGGGATGTCATGGATGCGCACCGGATCGCAGGTGAGATCTTTTTTTCCCCGGTGTACGGGTCGGATACCACACCAATCACCCGGTTTATCCTGACCAACAATCTCCCGGTCCGGTTCCAGGTCCAGCTCCACAAGGTCATAGGGGTGAAATGATGAAGGCAGTATGTCTGCTCTCAGGGGGAATGGACTCATCCACCCTCGCATACCTCGCAAAGTGCGAGGGATATGATATTTACGCATTGCACTTGAATTACGGGCAGCGGACGGAGGAAAAAGAGCGTGCGTGTGCAAAAAAGATTGCTGAACTGCTCGGTGCACAGGACTTTGTTGAAGTGGATGTCGGGTACTTTGCACTCTTTGGAGCCAGCAGCCTGACAGACCCGGCGATCGCCGTTGAGGGATTTGACCCCGCACGGGTGCACATCCCTAATACCTATGTGCCGTTCCGGAACGCGAACCTGCTCGCAATTGCAACGAGCTACGCCGAGTCAAAGAACGCGGACGCCATTTTTATAGGAGTCCAGTCGCTGGATTACAGCGGGTATCCCGACTGCCGGCCACAGTTCATCGATGCGTTCCAGAAAGTCATCGACCTTGGCACAAAAGACACGACCCACATTGCCCTGAACACGCCATTTATCACCATGACCAAGACCGACATCCTCAGGCTGGGGCTTGCTCTCGGCGTCCCTTACAACTATACATGGTCGTGCTACCGGAACCAGGATAAGGCGTGCGGCACCTGCGGTTCATGCCACTTCCGCAAAGAGGCATTCGCACATGCCGGCATACCGGATCCCATCGAGTATGAGGTATAAATGGAGATATTCAGGGGCAGGCGCCTGTGGATAGAGAAGGCAAATGTCCGGTTGCCAAACGGTATCGAGCGGGAGAAAGTCATCATTCACCCGGGAAACGCGGTGGCGATCCTCCCGATCGACAGGAATCGCTGCAAGCTCCTGAGGCAGTACCGGTACGCAGTGGGACAATACATTTACGAGGCGCCTGCCGGAACTATGGAAGAGGGTGAAGATCCGCTGGAGACGGCTTACCGGGAACTCATCGAGGAGACCGGTTTTAAGGCAGAAACGATCGTGCCAAAAGGGTTCATCTATACCACACCAGGGTTTACCGATGAGAAGATCTTTTTGTTTGAAGCCCGCGACCTTGCACCCTCGCATGAGTATCGAAAGGATGAGGATGAAGTGATCGAAGTCGTGGATGTGGCGATGAAAGATCTTGAGACCATGATTCGGAACGGCACAATCTGTGATGCAAAAACGATCTGCCTGATCCACCACTGCATGAGAGGATAAGATTGCGCCCTGTTCTCATCATTGTGTGTGTCATCGCGCTCTGTATCTGCGCCGGGTGTACCGGCACAGGCCAGAAATCATCTTATTCGGTGGACAATAACGGCGTCCTTGCCGTCACCTGTGCGCCGGTTACCACAAGCGAGGAGGTGCTCTTTTCAAACGAGACCTACACCAAAACGCGGATCATCATGCACACCCAGACCGGTGACGTGATCTCGTACCTTGCTGCCCCAACGCAGCCGAAAGCCGCAATCGTGTATGTGCCGGGCGCCGGTGAGAAGATTGACGGACACGAACAGAGAATGGTCCAGTACGCAGCCGCAGGGTACGCGTTCCTCTTTGTGGATATCCGGGGCAATGGTGCGGAAACCCCGGGCTACCCGTTCAACCCGGAGGCAGATTATGTGCTGTTTGAAAAGGGTCAGTGGCCCCAGTTCTACGGGATTGTCTGTGACCTCTCGACAGCACGCAGGATGCTTGCCGATAGGTTCGATGTGCCGGTCTACGCGCTGGGATCGAGCAATGGGGGAAGATATGCTGCGGTCGCTGCAGCAGTCGACCCGCAGTTTTCAGGTTATATCGGGATATCGACATCAGGGTTTGGCATGGCAGGCGAACAATATTCCGGTGATGCACGGAGGTTCCTGCTGTCTGTGGATCCGGACAATTATATCAGCAGGATCTCCCCAAGACCCGTCTGGATCTTCCACTCAAAAACAGACAACATCATCCCGTTTATGGATGGTAAAAAACTCTACGAACGGGCGGAGGATCCAAGGACATTTACTGAATTTGACGGCGGGCACGGCATCAACAGCGATGTTGATGACCGGATTATTCTGCAATGGGCGCAAATTTATGGCAACCGCGGGTGAATAGGTTATAGCTTTAAAGAGAGGTTGAAAATCCAGAAATGGCCGAAGTAGTTGAGATGGATGATGCGCGCAAGCGCTACGAATTCAAAAAGACGCTTGAAAAGCTTGAGCTCCAGCAGGGGGACGGAACTGAGCTGATCACGCTCTACATCCCGCCCGACAAGCAGATCTATGATGTAACCAACCAGCTCAAGGATGAGTTCGGGCAGTGCGCCAACATCAAGAGCAAACAGACGCGGACGAACGTCCAGAGCGCGATCTCGTCCATCCTCTCACGGCTCAAATATTACAAGAGGCCCCCGGAACATGGCATGGCTGTTTTCTGCGGCACCGTCCAGCTTTACGGCGACCGGACTGACCTCCAGTGCACGATCATCGAACCCCCTGAACCTCTCAACCTTTACATGTACCGCTGCAGCTCGAAGTTCGAGCTCGAACCTCTCAAACAGATGCTTGAGGAAAAATTCGTCTACGGCCTGCTCGTGCTCGACCGGCGGGAGGCCTACTGGGGATTTTTACGCGGCAACCGGATCGAGCCGATGGGCGGTGCAACCTCAACAGTTCCCGGTAAGCAGCGCAAAGGCGGCCAGTCGGCTGCCCGGTTCGGGCGGCTCCGTGAGATCGCTATCCACGAGTTCTATACAAAAATCGGGGAACGATCAAGTGCCATCTTCCTCGCCGAGAAGGATTTTTTTGAACGCTTCAAGGGTGTGCTTATCGGCGGGCCAAGCCCTACAAAGGAAGAGTTTGAAGCAGGCAATTTCCTTCACCATGAGATCCAGAAACGGATCGTCGGCTTGTTCGATGTTGCCTATACCAATGAGGACGGGTTATCGGAACTCGTGGATTCGGCAAAAGACGCGCTCAAGGGCATGACCGTCATCAAGGAGAAGGCGTTCATGGATAAGTTCCTCAAAGAGCTGGTAAAAGACGGGGGGCTTGCAGCGTACGGTGAGGAGAGCATACGGAAAAACCTCGAGATCGGCGCCATCGATACCCTGCTCCTGTCTGGAAACCTGCGCAAGTCCCGGCTTAAGATCAAATGCCAGAGCTGCGGGCATACCGATGAACGGACCGTCAGCATGGAGCCGGGAAAAACGGTCAAAGACATTGCACTCGGCAACTGCCCGAAGTGCACTGCACCACTTACGCTCGACGAAGAGACGGACATTGTTGACGAACTGACAAAACTCGCCGACCAGAGCAGTGCAAAAGTGGAGATTATTTCCGATGATTTCGAGGAGGGATCGATCCTCTTTTCTGCTTTCGGCGGGATTGCCGCGATCCTCAGGTACAGGACGGGGTTGTGATGGAAGACGAGACCAGCGATTTTAAAAAACGTTATGACGCAATTTTTAAGGTACTGCAGGAGTCTTCAGGGAGCAAGGACGTTCAGCTCATAGACGGTGGCGAACATGCTGACCTTTCATCAACGCAGGCATTTATCGTCGCAAAAGAGAAGAAAATCCCCCCGGCAAAATGGGCACAGGATTTCGTACGTACATATTCCCGGGCAATCAGCGAGACGGCATCTTCGACCGTGAAGGCATCCGGACCGTACCTGAACTTTTATTTCGATGATTCGTATCTTGCGAACGTTCTGAAAGATGCAACAAAACCCGGCTACGGCTCCCTTATGAAGAAAACGACACGGGTTGTTCTCGAGCACACGAGCGCAAACCCGAACGGCCCTCTCCATGTCGGCCACATCAGGAACTCAATCATCGGCGACACGCTCGCACGCGCATTCCGGAAGGCGGGATACCGGCTCGAGGTGCAGTACTATGTCAACGACATGGGGCGCCAGATCGCAATTGTGATCTGGGGATTTGACCACCTTGACAACACACAAGCTGAAGGGGAGAAAGAGGACGCTCACATTGCCCGTATCTATATTGCTGCAAACCGTGAGATCGAGAAGGACGCAACCATCACCGGGCAGGTCGACAACCTGATGCAGCTTGTTGAAGATGGTGATCCTGCTACGGTTAAAAAGTTCAGGATAGAGGTCTCCCGCTGTCTGGACGGATTTGCGGTCACGTTAAAGAACCTCAATGTCGCCCACGACCGGTTTGTCTGGGAGAGCGACTTCATCCGGAACGGGGACATAAAAAGGGTTATTAGCAGGATCAAAAAACTCCCGCAGGCAAAGGAGGATGGGACGCTGGCACTCGACCTTTCAGAATTCGGGTTTGAGAACAAATATGTGATCCGGCGGACTGACGGCACGTCAGTATATGCCGCCCGCGACCTCGCGTATCATGCATGGAAAGCAGCCAACTTCGACCGGATCATCGATGTGCTGGGTGCTGATCACAAGCTGATTGGAGCGCAGCTCCAGTGTACACTAAAACTTCTGGGAGAGAAATCCCCTGAGATCGTCCACTTCGAGTTTGTCTCGCTCCCGGAGGGTTCGATGAGTACCCGGGCAGGAAAGTTTGTCTCCGCAGATGACCTGATCACCGAGGTGACCAAACGCGCTTTTCATGAAGTGACCGTGCGAAGACCGGAACTGGAAGAGAGCACCAGAAAGGCGATTGCATCATCAGTTGCGCTCGCAGCGATACGGTACGATATCGCAAAGATTTCTCCGGAGAAGAGCACGGTGTTTGACTGGAGCGAGGCGCTCAACTTCGAGCGCCAGAGCGGCCCGTATATCCAGTACGCCCATGCCCGGGCCTGCAGTATCCTCGCGATGGCAGGAACATTTACCGAATGCTGCGAGCTGGAGACTCCTTATGAGATCGCGCTTGCCCGGCAGATCGCAAAGTTCCCTATTGTCATCGGAAAGGTAGTCACTGAGCTCCGCCCTCACTTCCTCGCAACCTACGCCCGCGAACTTGCCGACACCTTCAATTCATTCTATCATTTCGAGCAGGTGTTAAAAAGCGAGGGTGCTGTCAGGGACCGACGGCTTACTCTCGTAAAAGCTGCACAGAACACCCTCAAAGAGTCCCTTGAGGCACTTGGGATCGATGCCATCAGCACCATGTAATGCCCTGAAAAAACAGGGCTACCAGTTTTTTTCGCCGGCGTCTTCTGCAGCACTCAAGCCCTGCATGTGGTGCAAACGGGCACTTACCGGCGGTGAGATGTGCTACAAGCACCAGTTCTACGGGATCGCAAGCCACCGCTGCGTCCAGATGACGCCGACCCTGCGCTGCAACCAGCGCTGCCTCTTCTGCTGGCGCTCGTTCGAACACGAAGTGAATGAGGAGGAGGAGTGCTCTCCACAGGCAATTCTTGCGGGTATCCACAAGCTCCAGAAAAAAGCGCTCGCCGGGTATAACGCAGTGCTCGATAACACGGTGACCAGTGAGCGGTGGCAGGAAGCGCTGGACCCAAAGCATGTCGCAATCTCCCTTTCCGGAGAGCCCACGCTATACAGTCAACTCCCCGAACTCATCGACCTCTTCAACCGGGGAGGGTACACGACATTCCTGGTGAGCAATGGTACGAATCCTGACATGCTTGCACGTTGCCACCCGTACCAGACGTACGTCTCGCTTGACGCTCCTGATAAAGAAACGTACATGAAAACGTGCCGCCCACACGGAGATTACTGGGAGCGGGTGCAGGAAAGCCTGCACCTGCTGGGAAAACGGCGGTCAGCGGTGCGGATAACCCTTGTCAACGGTTTAAATGATATCGCCCCGGAACAATACGCAGGGCTGGTGCAGGACTCGGGGGCATCTTTTGTTGAGGTGAAGGGATACATGTATCTGGGATACAGTAGAAACCGATTAAAAAGAGAGAATATGCCGGAGCACGAACGGGTCCGCAAATTTGCGGAACAGATCTCGAGAGCATGCGATTACAAAATGAGAGATGAGAACCGGCTCAGCAGGGTGGTCTGCCTGGAGCGAGTGGTATGAAGTTCAATCCTGAGGACTGGAAGAGGAAGGCACATGAGAATTTCGAAGGGGCATGGCACGAGGGGCCGTCGGTGCTTACCCCCTCCCGCCATGCCGAACGGTACCCGTGCCTTGCCTACAAGCGGGCGCATGCACACCCGGTCTTTGCGACCATCAACCGGCTCCGCGAAACCTATCTTGCGCTCGGCTTTGATGAAGCGGAGAACCCGGTGATCGTTGAGGAAAAGGACATCTACCGGCAATTCGGTCCTGAAGCGATGGCGGTGCTCGACCGGGTCTTTTATCTCGGCGGGCTCCCGCGCCCGAACGTGGGGATAGCAAAAAAACAACTCGATGAGATCAACGATCTCCTCAAAAGCCACGCCAACCCGCTCATGCACCATGATTTAGTCCAGGCGGGGCAACCGGACAACCATGAACCATACCAGCCGATGACAAAGGAAACCGAGGAACACCTGCGGGAAACGCTCCACGCGTATAAGAAGTCCGAAATCGATGGAGACGAGCTCACGATCGAGCTCGCAAAGGTTCTCGGTGTCGACGATGCACTTGTGGTGC
>CAZNIL010000011.1:10356-18577 GCA_964573085.1 uncultured Methanoregula sp. | reverse complement strand
AACGGTTCAGGTAAAAATGGCAAAACTCCCGAGCGATATCAACTTAAAGATCGAAGATTACGCGATGCGTGCAATCACCGATACTAAAAAGAAAGTCGATGTGCGGGGACCGGTCTTTCTCTCGGTCCGCTCAATCGTACAGGAATAATACCCCAACACTCTTTTTTACATATTTTTATGACATGATTGTTAGAAATAGATAACATTAATAACCAATAATGTTAGAAATAGATAACATACAAACGTGATACCAATGAAACCTAGGGATCTGTACCGAATTATTATCGGAGCGTTGATGGTAATGAGCGGGATCGTCTCCATCCTGCTGACTTCTGGCGAGGCAATTGTTGGTTCAATTCTTCTTACTGCAGGGCTTGTCTTTCTGATTACCGGGTTTATCCGGCACAGGAAATATGGTGATGACCCGGAATCTGATGAACGGTCGAAAAAGATTGGAGCATTTGGCCTGTCATATGCCTGGCTTACCGGACTGTTCTTCATGTTTGGGTTGTTCTGGCTGGATTATCTGGGAATATTCAGAATGGACACGCAGCTTGCGCTCGCCCTTTCAATTGTCGTCCTCGCCTTGTCTGCCCTGGTATACCAGATATATCTCTTCAGGAAAGGGGATGTAGACTGAAATTCATGATGCTGTGGGGTGAACCGCAGTGCAGACAAGGATAAAGGAATACCGGACACGGTTCTCCATGACGCAGGACGATCTTGCAAAAAAGGTAGGGGTGCGGCGGGAGACAATTGTCTTTCTGGAACAGGGGAAGTATAACCCATCGCTCAGGCTCGCCCATGATATCGCAACAGCCCTGCATGCACGGATTGATGACCTGTTCCTCTTTGAGGACAGCCAGCAGGAACCTGAAGACATGGTTGTGCTGGTAGATTAACTCGTATGCTGTCAGGGAGCAATTCGTCCGGGCTCACCAGTGAGATCCGCATAATCCGCTTTTTTTTGGCCTTCGCAGAGATCCTCAAGGATTAGTACGGTCGCTTCTTTGTCAAGCGGTACATTGTCGTTCCCGCACTTGGGGGAGTAGATACAGGAAGGACACCCTTTCTCGCACCTGCAGTCACGGACAAGCTCATGCGCTGTTGCAAAGATCTCAGGGAGGATTTCATATGCCTTCTCGGCAAGCCCGATTCCGCCTTCATAGGCATCGTAAACAAAGATTGCCGGTTCGCCATACTCACCGTAGATCGGTGACGACAATCCCCCGATGTCCCACCGGTCGCACATGACATGCAGGGGCACAAGGGCAATAATCGCGTGTTCCGCGCCGTGCAATCCCCCCGCAATGTCGGACCCCGCTCCGGAAACCTTCTGTCCGGTATCGGCAGGAGGGGTGATCCAGAACGCCTTTGTCCTGAAGATGAGCGGCGGGAGCGAGAGGGGTTCCACACCGATAATAGTATCCCCGCGTTTGATCTTGTACGCGGTATACTGCTCGGTCACTTCCACTGTACAAAATGAACATACGGCACCGTTGATCGTCTGGGTTTTTAGCGTATCGATGACCGAAAGGCTGACCTCTTTTAACGGTTGGGTATAATAGTCAACATCGGTTCTGGCGACACGGACTATATGCGTTTCAGGGTCCATTTCCCTGACAATATAACTCTCCCCTTGGTGCAGCATGATCGCACCGGTATGCGCTTCGCGGAATGCATGGGGCCGGTCCATCGTTTCAAGGAGCCTCCCGTTGCACATAATCCGGAACGTTTCTGTGGAGATGCCATCGAGAGTTACAGCATCTGCCACCCTGCCCCGCCCTGAGTACACCCAACCGCGGGAGGTCTGTTTTAAGAGGTTCCTTAACGCAAGTTCTGCGCGCAGGGAGAGGTATTCATCCCCGAAATATTCCTTCCCTGTGTCATCCTGTAACGGGATCTCTGCTGCAGCGCAAAGGATATGCCCGGAAACAATATAGGGGTTATCTGTATCCACAACCGCGTGCTCATGCGGACGCCCGAAAAACTGGCCGGGATGGTTCATAAAATACTGGTCGAGCGGGTTTGCCTGTGCAACAAGGATGGCAAGCGAACTGTCCCCTTTTCTCCCGGCACGCCCGGACTGCTGCCGGGCCGATATCATCGTACCGGGGAAACCGGAGATGATCACGGCATCAAGTGTGCCGATATCGATGCCAAGTTCAAGCGCGTTGGTCGAGACCACCCCTTTCATTACGCCTTCCTTCAGCTGCCGTTCGAGCGACCTGCGTTCTTCAGGAAGATAACCGGCCCGGTATGCGGCGATCGAACCAGCGAGTTTGGGGGAAAAAAGCCGGGCATCCTCACGTGCCCAGACCGTAATCAGCTCTGCCATCTTCCGGGACCCGGTAAAGCAGAGCGTCTGGAGACCGGCTTTCACACAACTGACCAGCAGGTCTTTTGTCTCCTGGTGGGTTGAACGCTCACCGATCCCGTCATAGAACGGGTTATAGAGGACAAAGTGTTTCCTGCCATGGGGAGATCCGTCCTGGTCCACGAGTTCAAACGACCGGCCGGTCAGCCGTCCGGCAAACTCCCGCGGGTTTGCGAGCGTTGCAGTTGAAAGAATGAACTGTGGGTCTGACCGGTAATGGTGGCAGAGGCGGAGCAGCCTGCGGATCAACAACGCAATATGGGATCCAAAGACCCCCCGGTACCGGTGTGCTTCGTCAACTACGATGAAGTCGAGATGAGAGAAGAATCCGCTCCACTTCGAATGCCATGGGAGCACCTGGTGAATTTCATAGGGGTTGGAAATGATGACCCGTGCATTCTCCCGGATTGCCGGTCGTTTTGACTGCGGAGTGTCTCCGTCATAGATCGCCGGTTTTGCGGAAATGCCCGTGAAGCGTGCCATCTGTTCAAGGGTGGCAAGCTGGTCGTTCGCAAGCGCTTTTGTCGGATACAGGTAGAGCGCCCGTGCCTTTGGATCTATTGCGAGCCGCTCAAATACCGGGATATTAAATGCAAGCGTCTTGCCACTTGCTGTCGGGGTTGTGATGATCACATTTTTTCCATCGCGGATATGGCTGATGGCACGGCACTGGTGCGTGTAAAGCCGTCGTCCGCCATATTCAAGGTACGCAGTGATGGACTCATGAAGCGGGGCTGACAATGTGCCGTACTGCGGTGATTCCGGTTCGGTGATGCTCGTATGCACAACCCGTTTCCGGTACACCGGGTTCTGTTCCAGGAGCCCGAGAAGATCAGCAACAGCCATGGAAGTCCTCAAGCAACCGGAAGAAGAGCATCGCAAGCGAGACTACGTCCTGCTTATTGTGCTCGATGATCGGAACGAGCGGACCGCAGTTGTTTGTGTTCAGGTATGTTTCATAGAACTCCGGCACCATCTGCCCGGGAATGTCCTCCTCCCTGTGGATGCCGCATACCTCCTGCTCAAGCACGCAGAGGCGAAGGGAGGGGATTTGGTCCCGCCACCTCCTGCGGGAGAAATGGAGCACGTCAAAGTGCGGGATACGGGTATCGTTCCCCATACCATAATACGCAAGCCTGTCCCGGATATAGGGAAGATCAAAGGATTTTCCATTAAAGGTCACAAGTGCGGCTTGGCCACCGGACAGGTGTCCGCAGGTTGCGATCAGCGCTGCCTGTTCCTCCCCGATATCCCGCAGCAGGTACTGGTGCACAACGAGCTCTCCGCAATCCACCCTTCCGACACCAAAAAGGATTATGGGGCGGGAAAACAACCCGAGCGTCTCGATATCGAGGAATACAAAATCCTCAGGTTCGTGGAAACCTGCAGTGCCCAGCACGAGCGGGTGGGACTTTGCGTGCCTGCTGCCGATCAGGTCCATAATATCTGCCTGGTCCCCCGCTGATAAGCGTTGGATTACCTGGTGTGCATGAGCCCTGAACCTCGGATGCGTCCCGAGATCAGAAAGTGTTTGATATCCTCGTGCCTTTAGCCGCGCCTGTGTTGTTTTCCCGATACCCCGGACAAGGGTAAGATCCCCCAGGATCTCTGTCCTGAACCGATCGGTATCAAACGATGTGTCCTGAATAGCGTGGCGGCTTTTTAACGAGAAACAGACACCCCCCTCGTTGGTATGTTCCTCACCGGAAAATATCGTGTTGAAGGACATCCCCTCATACTGTTCCATCAGCTGTCTGAGGCGGTGCTCTGCATGTTCATGTTCGGAAGAAAAAACATACCTGCCTGAAAAATTTGTCCCGAAAATATTCCCGTCGCGGATGACCTCATACTCCCGCAGCGTTTCCATACGCTCCTGCCAGAGGGCACCGATGCGGGAAGGGGCTTCTGTGGCAACCATCGTCAGAATACCATCCGGAACCAGTGTTATAAACCCCCGCTGCGTGTGGAGTGAAAGTGAAGTAATACTAATGCTATCACTACGCAAACAAGAATAACAGCGGATCCAACAGATGTAAAAGGAATCGGGTCCCTCTGAATGGTCAGCATCATGGATGTCAAAGGGTTTCTTATTGATCTTGACGGCGTTCTCTATATTGGGGAGAATGCAATCGACGGAGCACAGGAGGCGATCGACCTTCTCAAAGAAAAAAAATTCCGGTTCCGGTTTGTGTCAAACACGACGAGAAAGTGCAGGAAAACGATCGCAGAACGACTGACCCGGCTCGGGTTTGATATACCGGAATCCTCACTATTCACCCCTCCCCTTGCAGCGATCGCCTATATGAACGCTGCAGGGAAGCATCGCTGCATGCTGGTCACAACAGGCGACGTCCATAAGGATTTTGAACACACGTGCGATTTGAACGGAGGTGCTGCAACTGATTACGTTGTTATCGGAGATGCCGGGGACACGATAACATACGAAAAAATGAATGAAGCATTCCGTGCATTGAACACCGGGGCCGAAATTATCGCCCTTGAGAAGGACCGGTACTGGATGACTCCTGACGGCCTGATGCTTTCTGCAGGGCCGTTTGTTGCAGCGCTGGAATTTGCAACCGGAAAAACTGCAACGGTTGTCGGCAAGCCATCAACGGCGTTTTTTGAAATGGCACTCAAAGACATGAACGTCCGCCCTGAAAAGGCAGTAATGATCGGGGATGACATCCTCACCGATATTGCGGGCGCACGTTCAATCGGCGTAAAGGCAGTCCTTGTCAGGACGGGAAAATTTAATGAAGAGTCGCTCAGGGGCGCACCTATCAAGCCGGACGGTGTCATCGACTCGATCGCAAACATCAGGGATCTTCTATGAACCCGGGCTCCTCTCGTTTTGTAGGATTTATAATCTTGCATAAAAATACCTGCCTCGCGGTGCTGCTGGTTCTGTGCGTCACGTTGTCTTCCGGGTGTATTGAGACACTGTTGCACCAGGAAAAAGTGGTCGCCCCCCACATCATCCCTGTCACTAATGCACCGGCACCCGCCTCCCCCACCTACACGTTCCCCTTCGAACGCTCCACCATCACCTTCACGGTGCCGGTGAACGGGTCGGTCTATGCAGGTGCAAAAGCAGCAGACAAGGAAGTGACGATATACGGGAATGTATCCAGAAGAGACTGGGTCACCCGGACCTACCTGTCCATGACAAACGACCCCGGACAAGAGGAATTTTATTTTGACCTGATCATGAAATTCCACGAAATCCGGCAAAGAAGCGCCCTTGCCGATGACGAATACGTCGAACTGATTTCAGTCTTTGTCCAGTCGATACACTACGAGACCTTTGCAGAAAACCCGGTCAAGTTTCCTGTCGAAACATTCACGGACAAATCCGGAGATTGCGATGACAAGAGCCTGCTGCTCGCCGGCCTCCTCTCGCGCGAGGGTTACCGGGTTGCCCTGCTCTCGTTTCCCGATGAAGCACATATGGCAGTCGGTATTGCATGCCCGGGCACAGACTACAAAAACACGGGTTATGCCTATATCGAGACAACCAACTTCTCCTTTGTCGGCGTCCCGCCTGACGGCTTCGCGGGCGGGGTAGTGCTCAACTCTGACCCCGTCGTGATCCCGCTGGGCGATGGGACAAAGACATATGGAGCCTGCGACCAGACCCGGTTTCTGCATGAGACATACATCACTACAGGTACGCGGTTTTCTGAACTCTCCACTCAGGCAGAGTCGATGAAAAACGAGTTGCAGTCCCTCAGGAGCAGCGGCAATATCAAAACGTACAACCTCCGGGTGCCGCTTTACAATGCCCTGATCGGGAGATTAACACAGAATGCCATGGTGCATAATTATATCCTCGATCACCAGTACGACCGTAAAGGGACGTATGCCTGGGTCAAAGACCACATCGCAGGGCTCTAAACACTATCTGACGGGCCGGGGCTATCAATATCGTCAAGGGTAAGGAGCACCGGCAGGGGATAGTCGGGGGATTGTCCATTACTCCCCGGCACCGCCCGAAGACGTTGCAGGGCTATATCACAGTACTGCTTTGAAATATCGATCCCAATGAACCGGCGCTGTAGTTTCCCTGCGACAAGCGTGGTCGTCCCTGCCCCGTTGAAGGGGTCAAGCACGATGTCATTTTTATACGAGAAGAGTTTCATTAACCGGCGGGGCAGCTCTTCGGGAAACATTGCGGGGTGGTCAAAGTCCTTCATCCGGATCTCCGGTGGGAACGACCATTTCCCGATCACCCATTCCTTAAACTCATCAGCAGTGATGTCAATATCTTCCCTCCTTCCTGATTTTTTATGGGTTTCCTTGTCAAAGACCTCCACAAATTCCCAAGTGTACTTGATATAGGGCATCGATGGCGACTTCCAGCTCCCCCACGCGGTGTATTTTGCGTTGTAATTGTTCTTCTCCCAGAGGAACTCTGCCTTCCACAACAACCCGAGTTTCTGGAGCTGGGACGAGATGATGTGATGCGTGGGAACATAATCGGAAAAAAGCGGCTGGACGTTTACTGCAATCCGCCCACCGGGTTTTAACACGCGCTCGCACTCCTGCCAGACTATGAGGAGTTGTGCAAAATATTCATTCCATGCACATGTGTCGTCACAGGAGTCCTGTGCATAGGCATGGCCGAAGTTGTACGGGGGAGAAGTGATGATCAAATCGATGCTCCTGGAAGGGATACGGACAAGTGTTTTTTGGGCATCCCCGCAGATGATCCGGTTTATAAATCTCCGGATCTCTGCCGGTTCATGGGACGGCACCTGCCATTTGGCATGCTTTGAGCCCTTCCTGACCCTCGCCTTTCCTTCCTTATCCTGCACTTTCTCCGGACGCACTACCGCACCATTCCAGTATATCTTCAAGTCTGTACTATTGCATAGGATTGGTAAAATGGTGACGATATGCCGCACATTTCAATGGATGGCATGGTGAAAAGCGTTTAATGCAGCAATCGACAAACACTCTACGATTATTGTATGCTAATTATCGAAGACCTGCATGTGAACGTCGGAGAAAAAGAGGTACTGCACGACATAAACCTGCACATCGGGGAGGGGGAGACCCATGTCCTGATGGGCCCCAACGGATCGGGAAAGACCACCCTGCTCATGACCATCATGGGCTTTTCCAACTATACGATCACTCAGGGGAAGATCCTCTTTAAAGGCGAAGACGTGACAAGGATGCATGCCCACGAACGTGCAAAACGGGGGATCGGCATGCTCTTCCAGCGCCCACCCACGATATCAGGACTGAAGCTGGGAAAGCTCCTCACCGCCATTTCAAGGACGAAAAAAGAAGACATTTCCCAGCTTGCAACTTCTGTTCATATGGATAAATTCCTGGAGCGCGACATCAACAAGGGGTTCTCCGGAGGGGAGATCAAACGCAGCGAAGTACTCCAGCTGATGATCCAGAACCCGGACTTTGTCATGCTCGATGAGCCGGAGAGCGGGGTCGACCTTGAAAATATCTCGCTGATCGGGTCTGCGATCGGCACGCTCCTTGAAAAGGAGAAACATATCGTCAGGCGCCAGAAAAGCGGGCTCGTGATCACCCATACCGGGTACATCCTCGACTACCTCGAAACCGATAAGGGGCATGTGATGTGCGAGGGCATGATCAAGTGCCGGGGCAATCCCCGCGAGATCTTAAAAGACATCAAGCAGCACGGATACAAGGAGTGCTTCAAATGCCACCAGAACTAATCCCAACCCCCCTCTCCAAAGTCGACCAGGAACGACTCGCACAGTCGGGCATCGACCTTGCCATGAAGAACCGGTGCGGCAGCTACCTCCAGATGGACCAGGACATCGTCCATGCTGAATGCGAACAGGAGGGAATTGA
>CAZNIL010000011.1:0-10256 GCA_964573085.1 uncultured Methanoregula sp. | reverse complement strand
ACCTCCAGATGGACCAGGACATCGTCCATGCTGAATGCGAACAGGAGGGAATTGAAGTCCTCTCGTATAAAAAAGCGATGGAGAAATACGACTGGATGAAAGAGTATGCCTGGAAGATCATATCGCCGGAGAAGGACGATGTCACGAAGTATGTTGCTGCACAGAAGGATCCGAAGGGGTACGTGATCATCGCTCATGCGGGCTCAAACAACATCCTGCCTATCCAGGCGTGCCTCTATCTCGGGCGCGAGCAGATCCAGCATGTCCATAATATCATCATCGCGGAAGAGGGGGCCGAGCTCCATATCATCTCCGGCTGCACGAGCGGGGCGCATGTAGGCAAAGGCGGGGCGCACTACGGGATATCAGAGTTCTATGTAAAAAAGAATGCAAAGATCAGTTTTACGATGATCCACAACTGGTCAGAAGATATCGAAGTCTTCCCGCGGAGCGCTTCCGTTGTTGAAGATAACGGGGTATTCCTCTCGAACTACGTCTCCATGCAGCCGGTGAAGAAGGTGCAGATGTACCCCACGGCAAATCTCGTGGGAGAGAACTCCGTCGCACGGTTCTCAAGCATCGTGATCGCGTCCAAAACATCGTTCTTTGACATCGGCTCCCGTGCGATCCTTGAGGGAAAAGGTGCGAGCGCCGAGCTCATCACGCGTGCAATAACAAAAGGCGGCACCATCATCTCCCGCGGGCATATTCTTGGCAAGACCGCAGGCACCCGCGGGCACCTGGAATGCAAAGGCCTGATCCTGCAGGACGGCAGGATCTACGCGATCCCGGAGATCGAGGGCAATGTCGTCGGTACCGAGCTCTCCCACGAAGCGGCCGTGGGCAAGATTGCACAGGACGAGATCGAGTACCTGATGTCCCGCGGCCTTGATGAGGACGAAGCCACCGCAACCATCATCCGTGGCTTCCTTGACGTCAAGATCACCGGGCTTCCTGATGCACTCCAGAAACAGATCGACGCATCCATCGATGTAGCAGAAAAATCCGGGTTTTAAAAAGAATCGGCTGGAATGTCTCAATTCCCAAGGGATGACGAACGCAGGCGGATGGTTGAACGCCAGATAGAAGCGCGCGGCATACACAACCCCCGCATCCTTGCTGCAATGCGGGATATCCCCCGCCACCTCTTCATCCCTCCACCATATGACCGGGCTGCATATGACGACTGCCCGCTCCCCATTGGCAACGGCCAGACCATCTCCCAGCCCTACATTGTGGCAGTGATGACAGAACTGATCCGACCGGAACAAAACGACAATGTTCTCGAGATCGGGGCAGGGTGCGGGTACCAGGCAGCGGTACTTGCTGCTCTGGTGAGAGAGGTGACGACAATTGAACGGATCCCGGCAGTCGCCGGTCTTGCACGGCAAAACATGGCCGCACTCAATATTACTAATGTCGAGATCATTGTCGGAGACGGGACGCTCGGGTATCCAAAAAACGTTCCCTACAACGGGATCATCATCACCGCTGCAACCCCGGAGG
Organism: uncultured Methanoregula sp.; assembly: GCA_964573085.1. Lineage (GTDB taxonomy): Archaea > Halobacteriota > Methanomicrobia > Methanomicrobiales > Methanospirillaceae > MVRE01. The sequence goes on along the minus strand of CAZNIL010000011.1, from coordinate 8,750 downwards.
TGCCGGGCCCCCTCATCGATCAGATGGCGGACGGCGGACGGCTTGTGGCACCACGGGGGGGACGGGATATCCAGGAACTGGTCGTGCTGGAAAAACACGGGGGCAGGGTTACAGAGTCGTTCCATGGCGGCGTCCGCTTTGTCCCGCTCATCGGTGAACACGGCTGGGAGAACTGACAGTGTATGAAAATTATTGACCTGACACGTCCGCTCGCAAACGACATGCTGGTATATCCCGGTGACCTGCCCCCCTCGTTCAGACAGGAAGACCGGGGACACTATCTGGTAAGCGATCTCCGCATGAGCACGCATACCGGCACCCATATCGATGCCCCTGCACACTATCTCAAATCCGGGGATACGATCGATACCATTTCCCTGGACAACCTGATCGGAAAGTGCCGGGTGCTTGATGTGCGGGGTGCAGGCAGCACAATCACTTCGGATCACCTCCGCGGGAGAATCGCGGGCGCAACGCGTCTCCTTCTCAAAACATCATTCTCCGGCACCGACCGGTTCACCGAAGATTATCCCTGCCTTTCTGTCGATGCAGCGCAGCTGGTCACCCGCAGCAGGATACGATGCATCGGGATTGATTCCCCATCAATTGAATCCTTCCATTGCGATGGGGCTGTGCACCGTGAACTGCTCGGGAATGGTTGTATCATCATCGAACTGCTGGACCTTTCTTGTGTAACCGAGGGCGATTATGACATGGTTGCGCTGCCGCTGCGCTTAAAAGGCCTGGACGGTTCACCGGCACGTGTCGTGCTGTCAACACCAGAGGAGTAACTATGGATATTGTCCTTGATACCGTTAAAAAATTACAGGATATCCTTCTTCACAGCGGGTGCGAAGACGGGCCGGTCGTCCTGCAGATCAATCCTGACGCCGTGCCATGCCAGTACGAAAAGGGTGCGTGCATGGAAGCATGCTTTGGAGGGAGAACCGGGGAGTTTGTGACTTTTGACCCGGTGCGGGCGACCACGAAGGTGGAGTTCATGTTCGGCGCCCCTCTCGATTCCCCGGCACAACGCGGGGCGGCATGCGCAATCCTGAATGCCGTGACCGCATTTCTCTGCCTGTCGCGTACCGTCCGTGCCTGCCCCGCTTCCTGTCATGCTGCATGTATGCAGGACTTAAAAACGAGGACAGGAACGGGGAAGGTGTTCTTGTCAGGTTCAATCCCTTCCCTGGAACATGAATTGCGCCGGTTCATCGTTCAGGACCCGGGATCCGCCAACATCATCCTCATCAACGGTGAAGGTACTATTGAGCCGGGAACAGGAGATATCGTTTCAAAATACGGGGGAAATACCCCCATCCTTTTACTCGGGCCTTCCACTGCAGGGATCGCACGCCTGGAAAAGATCGAACGGTTCTGCCCGTACGGCACGTGAGTCTGTGCCGGGCAAAGGATAATGATATCTCCCATTTCCCCCATTATATTGTATGCTTTTCGGGTCCTCGGGAATCCGGCGGCGCTTTGATAAGGATCTTCTTGCTATCGCATTAAAAACCGGATCGGCACTGGCAGCACGGTCGTCTGATGTCCTTGTAGGAATGGACACGAGGACAACAAGCCCTATCCTTTCTCACCTTGTGATCGCGGGTCTCCAGGGCGGGGGCGCAACCGCATACTCCTGCGGGATAGCCCCGACACCGTCAGTCGCGTATGCTGCACGGGAAACAAAAGCGGCATGCATGATCACCGCATCCCATAACCCTGAGGAGTATAACGGCCTCAAACTCTTCAATCCTGACGGATCGTCATTTACAAAACGCCAGCAGGACGAACTTGAGGAACTGTTTACTGGTGATCACTGGGCTGGGTGGGAGAGCCAGGGTTCTCTTTTATCCATCGATGCAGTATCGCAGCATACGAAGGCGATCCTGGAACGGGTGCGTATTTCCGAAGAGATTTCTGTTGTCCTTGACTGCGGGAACGGTGCCGGGTGCATGCTGACGCCCCAGCTTTTGCCCTTGCTTGGCATCAGGCCGGTCTGCATCAACTGCAACCCATCGGGGCATTTTTCACGACCGTCAGAACCTTTAGAGAAAAACCTTCCCTACATCGGGGAGATGGTGCGGGCAACCGGATCACGGTGCGCTGTTGTCCATGACGGGGATGCTGACCGGATGATGGCCTGGGACCGCAAAGGACGCTATATCTCCGGCGATCACCTGCTTATGCTCTTTACCAGATACCTCGATGCAAAGCAGGTTGTTACGACGACCGATGCCTCGATGATGATCGAGGAGGTTGCAGAAGTCCGGCGCACACCGGTTGGCGATGCGTTTGTCTCAGAAGAACTTCTCTCGTGGGGTGATTTCGGCGGGGAACCTTCCGGTGCATGGATCTTCCCCCGCATCTCCTACTGTCCTGACGGCCCCTTTGCGGCAGCCCTCTTCTGTGAGATCGCATCGGAATGGGATATTGTACAGGAACTCGACAAGATGCCCTCGTATCCTATCATAAGGGAATCTTTTAATTGCGAAACGGCACGCGGGATCATGACCTCCCTTGGTGCAGAAAACCCCACCGATGGGATCCGGATTGCGGATGAGCGCGGGTGGTGCCTGGTCCGTGCAAGCGGGACGGAGCCCAAAATCCGGATTACTGCAGAAGGCACTACGCTTCGGGCGGCAAAAGCGATGCTCAGGCGTGGACGCGCTCTCTTAAAGCAGGGAAAAACTGCTTAAATGTTGCAGGCAGAGCTGTAGCTATGGAATGTGTCGTGCTCGCAGCGGGGGAGGGGAAGCGGATGCGTCCGCTCACGGCAAACCGCCCGAAAGTGATGCTTGCGCTCGCAAACCGCCCGATGATTGAGCACCTCGTCCTCGCTGCCCGTGAAGCAGGCATACAGGATTTCGTGTTCGTGGTAGGGTACGGTGAACGCGAGATACGCAAACATTTTGGCACCGGTTCCCGCTTCGGTATCCGGATCCGGTATGCACCCCAGCGGCGCCAGCAGGGAACCGCAGATGCCCTCGGTGCCGCACGCGATTTAATCGACGATAAATTCCTGCTGTTGAACGGGGACATGATCCTCAGGAGCGAAGATATCAGGTCACTGTGTAAAAATGACGCCCCCTGCATGGGCACCAGCACCGCCGATCACCCCCGGGACTATGGCGTCGTGATGGCGGAGGGAGGGTACGTGACCGGTCTTGAAGAAAAATCGGCCAGCCCCAAAAGCACCACCATCAATGCAGGAGCCTATATCCTCAAGCCGGACATCTTTGAACGCATTGATGCAGTCAATCCCTCGGCCCGGGGGGAACTCGAACTCACCGATGCACTTGAGGACTATATAAGAAATAAAAAACTCAGGGCACACCCTCTTGCCTCATGGCTGGATGTCGGGTACCCCTGGGACATGCTGGACGCAAACGCATTGCTGATGGCTTCGTTGGTGTCAAAGAACGACGGAGAGATCGAAACGGATGCCCATTGTTCCGGGACGGTCGTGATCGGAAGCGGCACCGTTGTGAAGTCCGGCACCTGTATCGAGGGGCCGTGCATAATCGGCAGCAACTGCCGGATCGGGCCGCATGCCTACATCCGCGGTGCAACCGCGGTCGGTGACAGCTGCCATATCGGGCATTGCACTGAGCTGAAAAATTCAATCATCATGCCGGATACAAAAATCCCGCATTTCAACTATATCGGGGACAGCATCATCGGCAGCGGGTGCAACTTTGGCGCGGGAACAAAGATTGCCAACCTGCGCCACGACCGTGCAACCATCAGGGTTGCGGGCAGGGATTCCCGGAAAAAAAAGTTCGGCGCCATCATCGGGGACGGCGTGCAGTTTGGGATCAACTGCTCGGTCAACGTAGGGACAGTCATAGGAGCCGGAGCAAAATTTGCCCCCAACAGTTACATCGAGGGGATCATAGGGGAAAATTCATACATACGATAGGTGGAACATGCAGGCAGTAATTCTTGCAGCGGGAGAGGGGAAGCGGGTCCGCCCGCTCACCCACAGCAGGCCGAAAGCTCTGATACCAGTCGCAAACCGGCCGATTATCGAATACGTGATTGACGCACTCATAAAAAACGGGATCCGTGACATCATTGTTGTCGTCGGGTACCGCAAAGAACAGGTGACTCGGTATCTCAATTCGCTTACCGTGCCTGTCACGGTAGTTGTCCAGGACAAGCAACTTGGAACAGCGCATGCCCTCACCTGTGCCAGATCAAAGATCAAAGGGGATTTCCTGGTCCTTCCCGGTGATAACTATATCGACGCAGGGTCGATAGCAAAGATCAAAAATATCAAAAATGCGATGCTGATAAAAGAGCACCCGAACCCCTCCAACTTTGGCGTTGTGCAGCTGGCAGACGGGTATGTCACCCATATTGTAGAGAAGCCTGAGAGGTCCCCGGGGTTCATGGTCAGCACCGGAATATTCTCGCTTTCTTCATCATTTTTCCCGTACATCAGGGAGAACAATATTACCGATGCAATCTCCTGCATGCTTGAAGACAACCAGAAGATCCACGGGGTTGTTGCTGACGACTGGCAGGACGCCATCTACCCGTGGGACCTGCTCCGGATGAATGCACGGCTCCTTTCGCATATCACCCCATCCCGAGAGGGTTCATCCAGCAGGAACACGACCATCACCGGGGCCGTGCATATCGGGAAAGGTACCACCATCGGCCCCAACACGGTTATCACCGGTCCCGTAGTGATTGGAGACGATTGCGAGATCGGGCCGAACTGCTGCATCATGCCCAATACCAGCATCGGTGCCCGGGCCAGGATCGAGCCGTTCTGCTATATCGGCAACGCACTGCTCATGGACGACGGTTCGATCGGGTCGCACTCCCGCATCCTCGATGCTGTGCTGGGGGAAGGGTGCGCGCTTGCGGATCACACGAGCACCTGCATGAGCGCATCGCTCATGGAAATCGAGGGAACTATCACAAAACCGGAGTTCGGGGCGATCCTCGGCGACGGCGTGCAGGCCGGCGCCTTTACCACGTTTAAAAATTGTATCGTCGGGAACAACACCACGGTCGAAGACGGCAACCGGGTCATCTCCTCTTTTGTTCCCGATGACTCACTGGTGATCTGAAGTGTGTGGTATTGTCGGCTATACCGGTCGGAAAACCGCAGCACCCGTCATCGTTAAAGGGTTGAAAAAACTTGAATACCGGGGCTACGATTCCTTTGGTGTTGCCACCATCGGAAGCGGGATCGAGATCTGCAAACACGCCGGCAGGATCTCTGACAACACACGGTCCGCACTCCACTTAAACGGCACCACCGGGATCGGGCACACCCGGTGGGCTACGCACGGCGCCCCCAATGATGCCAACGCCCACCCGCATACCGACTGCAAAAACCGGGTCGCGATCGTACACAACGGCATTATCGAGAACTACGCGGATTTAAGAAGGCAGCTTGTTGCACGGGGGCACCGGTTCCTGTCAGAGACCGACAGCGAGGTCATTGCCCACCTTATCGAAGAGAGCTATACGGAAAGCCTGCTCTCTGCAGTCCAACAGGTCATCCCGGTGCTGCAGGGGTCATTTGCCCTGCTCGTAATCTCTCCGGAAGAGCAAGGGATCATCGCAGCGCGAAATGCAAGTCCTCTTGTTATCGGTATCGGGGATGGCGAATATTTTGCCGCTTCAGACATGAACCCGGTCCTTGAATATACGGAGCGTGCGATCTTTCTTGAGGACGGTGATATCGCACGCCTCTCGCCAGACAATCTCGCGATTTATCACGGGAAGGAACCAGTCAACCGTCCTGTCGAGCTCGTGGACTGGTCGGTCGAGGACACGAAAAAAGGCGGGTTTGCCCATTACATGCTCAAGGAGATCTATGAACAGCCCCAGGCATTCTACAACTCGATTAGGGCCCTGGACCGGGAAAACCTCCCGGATCATGCACAAAAGCCTGCATCGGTCGCAGTTGTAGCCTGCGGGTCGTCCTACCACGCCGGCCTGATCTTCAAGTATCTCCTTGAGGAGACCTGCGGGATACCCGTACGGATCGAATTTGCCTCTGAATTCAAATATTTTCCCCCGCCGGTCAGTTGCCTTGTGATCGGGATCACCCAGTCCGGGGAGACCGCCGATACCATTACCGCGCTCAAATTAGCAAAATCGCACAACTGCCCGACGATTGCGATCACCAACGTGCTGGGCAGTTCGGTCAGCCGGATCGCTGATGCCACGATCTTCATGCGCGCCGGGCCCGAGATCAGCGTCGCGGCGACAAAGTCGTTTGTAGCCCAGCTCGCGGTGCTGATGCAAATGATAAACCTCCTCTCGGGGGAAGAGTTCAAAAAAGTATTGCAGCAGGCCCACCGTGCAATAGAGGAAGTCCTCTTGCAGGATCTCTCGGGCGCTGTCCTGGCCTGTAAACAAGCCCGGAGTATTTTCTATGTGGGGCGCGGCCCCTTTTATCCCGTTGCCCTGGAAGGCGCCCTCAAAATGAAGGAGATCTCCTATATCCATGCTGAAGGGTATGCAGCGGGTGAGTTGAAGCACGGGCCGTTCGCCCTGCTGTCTCCTGAAACACCGGTCATCGCCATCTGCATGCCCGACGATACGTACGGGGTGATGGCCTCCAATATCAAAGAGATAAAGGCGCGGGGGGCCCCGGTGATTGCACTTGGCATCGAAGGGGACAGCGAACTCGCCGATATCGTGGACGTCTTCATCCCGCTCAAAAGAACACACAGGTTCGTCCAGGTACTAACCAGCCTTGTCGTCCTCCAGCTGCTTGCATACCACACCGCAGTGGCACTGGACAGGGACGTGGACAAACCCAGGAACCTTGCAAAGAGCGTGACCGTAGAATGATTGAGTATGGGATCAACAGTCTTGGGGAGGGTGCGCAGATCTTTGAACCGGTGACGTTGGGTTTTCCTTCCCGTGAAAATGTCAACAGGACCGGGTTTTTGGGGTCTACCATTGGAAACCGCGCGATCATACGGTCAGGAACCATCATCTACTGCGATGTCTTCATCGGCGATGACTTTTCCTGCGGGCACAATGTACTCATCCGCGAAAAGACCCGGATCGGCAACCGTACTGCAATCGGGACGGCTTCCATCATCGAGGGGCAGGTCGTCATCGGGAACGATGTCAGCCTCCAGAGCCTTGTCTATGTGCCAACAGGTACGACGATCGGGGATCATGTGTTCATCGGGCCAAACACCGTCCTCACCAATGACCGCTACCCTCCCTCACGCACCGGTGGGCTGCAGGGGCCAACACTTTCCAATGGGGCAGCCGTGGGTGCAAATGCCACCATCCTTCCGGGTGTCTGTATCGGCGAGGGAGCACTTGTTGCAGCAGGTGCGATCGTAACAAAAGACGTCCCGCCCTATAAACTTGCCATCGGATCACCGGCAAGGATCAAGGACCTGCCCAAAGCGATGGACTAAAAAAATAATGCGGGGGATTTTTCATTTCATTCCATAAGATTATTGTCGCATCCAGTCCGGGGAATAATTAACCATGAAGATCCTTCTCGTGTCCACGCAGGATTATATCCATCACCCCATCCCGTCCCGGCACCATAATATTTTTGAGGAACTGGCAACACGGCACGAGGTGCATGTCCCTCATTTTCATGTGAGCAGGGGCAGGGAACGCACGACACGGCTGATTATGCATGAGGCAACCCTGTTTCCATTCCAGAACCCCCTGCTTCATTATACGCTGAACGCCCCCTGGCATTTTCATATATTTAACAAAATTATCAGGGATGAGGGGATTGAACTCGTTGTCGCAGCCCAGGTACTTGCCGGAACCGCGGTCATCCACGCGGCAAAAAAAGCAGGAGTCCCTGTTGTTTTTGACCTAAAGGACTGGTTCCCGGATTCAGCAGCGGCATACGTAAAGACACGGGTCCTGCAGGAGACCGTTCGGAAAACCGTCTGGGAAATCACGCGCCGGAACCTCCGCAACAGTACATTAATCACAACCGTTTCCCCGTCCCTTGTCGAAAAGCTAAAAAAGTTCGGGTTTGATGCCGGACTGGTGACCAACGGGGTCGATACGGATCTGTTCATGCCAATGGAGAACACTGTACGCCGGGCAGAACTTGGCATACAACCCGGCGATTTTGTGATCGGGTTTGCCGGAAGTGTGGAACGCTGGTATGCAATTGATGAGATCATCAGGAGCCTTCCTGAACTGATACAATATCGCAGGAATACCCGGCTTCTCGTCGTCGGCGGATCGCTCTTTACGCCATACATGGCAGAACTGGTGCAGCTCGCACGGGACCTTCATGTACAGGACCACGTAATCTTCACCGGGACAAAACCGTACAACGAACTTCCCGGGTATATTGCCTGCATGGATGCCTGCACCATCCCCTTGTCGCCCCCCCAGTGGGCAGACATCGCCCTCCCCAATAAATTTTTTGAGTATTCCGCGTGCGGGAAACCTATCGTCATGCGCCCTATACCCGACGTGATGAAAATCGGCGGTCCGAATATTTTCCTGTACCAGACTCAAAGCGAATTTATCGAACACATAAAATTCCTTATGGACAAAAACCCGTCGTTTTCCATCAATCTCGGCCAATACAGCTGGAAGGAGAAAGCCAGGGAGTTTGAGACGATATTTGAGCGTCTTGTGTAATACGATCTCGTGCACTAAAAAACGGCTCCCGATACATCCTCATTTCACCCGGTAATTTATCAGGAGTCTCTCCAGAGCCATATGTCTGGCAGGTCGTTACCTTGTTCTTATCCAAATTTATTTGTGGT
>CAZNIL010000010.1:32762-35041 GCA_964573085.1 uncultured Methanoregula sp. | reverse complement strand
CTGGTCAGTACCAGGTAAAGCGCCGCAACTATGAGGATATAACCACATATACGGGCTGTGATCATGGCACCTTCCCAACTGGTTCCAAGGCCAAGAATAGAATAGATATGGGAAATTGCAAAAAGTCCGAATGCTATGCCAATAAGCAGGGCACTTATCTCGCCCTTCCGTGTGTAGATAAGGACGCCAAGAATAACAATGATCAAACAGAGAACGATATTGATACCAGATACAAGATCAGGGACAAAGACCATGGCAACTCTCCTCAACTTCTCTTGACGTATCTCTCATAAATAAGTATATAATTGTATCACCCAAAAATTGTGGGCTGCCCGTTATCATTAAGGAAAATGCCTCCGGGAGAGATGAAAAAAAGTGAAAGGACTATTATGGTTGAATCAACACAGGAGGAATTATTTTTTTGCGGGTTGTCCGGGATAGACTTTTTCGGGATCAAATACACGTTCTGAAATAACGGTTCCGTCCAGGGTACGGTAAAAACATGTCGGGTAACCGGTGTGGCATGCAGCGCCGGTCTGCGTCACCTCATAGATGAGACAGTCCTCGTCGCAGTCTGCAAGGATCCGCTCTACCCTCTGGACATGCCCGCTCTCCTCTCCCTTCTTCCAGATCTTTTTCCTGCTCCTGCTGTAATAATGGGCATAACCGGTCGCCTGTGTGAGCCGGATTGCATCATCATTTGCATACGCCATCATCAGTACTTCCCGGCTTTTATTATCCTGCACGATTACCGGAATCAGTCCGTCAACAAATTTCAGGTTCAGCATGGTTAAACCCCCGATACAAATAATTTCATTAATACTAATAGGAAATCACCAAAGATGATTGCCGTTATAAGCCCGGCAGTGATAGGAATAATAAACGGGACTGCGTAGGAGATCCATACGGTGCCTGCTTTTTTGTACATTGCCAGATCTGCGGTGAATTTTTCGGGATGTTCTCGAAGATCCTTTGTGTAAATTCGGTCTTCGCCTGCGTACATTCTTCTGATGGAGTCAAAAAAGCCGATGAACTTCCGGCTGACGACATCTTTTTTATCTTCAAAATCCTCCATGACAAATCCCCATTCATGCTGGATATTCTCGCCCCTGACCGGGAATCCAAAGAACATGTACATGAGTGGAGCACGGTTCCCCCGCACAATATTGATAGCGAAGATCGCAAGCGGTGCTACAAGGTTGAGCAGCAGGGCATTGATCAGTACTGAAAACGCAAGGAATCCAAGCGGAGTATTCCCCCAAAGCGGTGTGAACGGGAATGTCGGGATACAGAACGAGATGAATATGAGCGCCCATGCATCCGCTCCCCCAAAGAGATGCATTCTCCCAAACAGGTAGAACACCCCGCAGAAGACTGCAGGGAGCAGGACAAAAAGGGCGGGAGTTCCCCAGTTGCCGGCAAAGAGCAGCAGTACTGAAGTGATTGCAAGGATGATGACAACCAGGACGAAGTACCAGCGGTTGAGTGCTTCTTCAACATTAGACTCTTTTACCTTGCGGTTCGATTTGATCTTTCCTTCCGGTTTACGTTTCCATGTAATGTATGATATATACGAAAAAATCCCGGCGAACATCGCGTACCAGGGCACAAGGGTCACCATGAATGGTGCGGGCAATACCAGCCATGCCAGTGCGGGCAAGAGCAGGGTGATTGCAAGGTATTCAAACCTAAACGGTTCTCCCGGTTCATGACTGTCGAGATAATTGGCATAAAAGAAACTCACGATCAGGGCAAGGTAGCCAGCAATGAGACTTAAATTTCCGGTCTTCATGTACAGGAGCCAGACGGATGCGGGAATCCCGACAACAAGCATCGGGTACCATATCCGGAACGGCACCCGGCGGTCTTTGATATCAAGATAGGAGGCATAACACAGGGTAGCAAGAACCGCAAGCGAAGAGACCAGCATCTCGGTGATAATCATACCTGTATTCAATCCATTTCTTCCGGTAACACTTATGGTTGGCGATACATTTCATAATTTTTCCCTTATAACCTAAACTCTGGTTTTTCTGCAGAACGTGCCGGCTTGGGAAAAAGGAATCCACAAATTAATATTAGGTAAGGGTTGTATATTCCGTTAGCAACAAGAAGGGGCAGTCCCCGCCAAATCTCTCCCCGAGATGAAAGATTCCCATGAAGATCAATGAACTGCTTGAAAATATCCTGAAAGGATCGCAATACCTCGGGACATTTGAGCTGCTGGAACTGATGCAGTATGCATCAGTACGCGGCATCAATGGCATAGCAATAGCAAA
>CAZNIL010000010.1:27337-32662 GCA_964573085.1 uncultured Methanoregula sp. | reverse complement strand
TCGATGTAACATTTCAACAAATCCAGGTTCCCTCGTTCCCCTTTTTATTAAAATTCCAAGACGAAATCCTTTTGTAACTGGACTGCAGAGCTATGCACCATGGAAAAAAAGAAGATCGGGCGTGAGGATTTTGAAGCCCTTCTCAAAGGGGAAAAGGACATCACCTCCTACATCGAACTGGATCCCCTGGCCGGTTCATATTCGGTCTTTGGCGTTAAGACGGCAAGCAACCCGAATTATCTCGTAAAAGCAATCTATGAAATGTATGAAGCCAACCTGGGCAGGAAACTTGCCGTGCAGGCAGTCCGCAAACTCTTCCGGTCTGTCGGTATGGGATCGGTCGGGCTCAACAACCTGCTAAAAAAACTGGGAATGGACCTCAAACCGGCCGAATTTCTCATGCTCGTATTCAAGCTCCAGCACCAGCAGGGTTGGGGTGCACCGTTTGAGCTCGTGGAGCAGAGTGATAAAAGGATCGTAATGCGCACGAAACAGACCTTTGAATCGCAGGTCATGAAAGACTGGAACATGCCCGTCTGTGGTGTTCACCAGGGCTGGATTGAAGGCGTTCTGAGCGCCGTTACTGGCAAAAACTGGTTCTGTCTTGAGACAAAGTGTCACGCAAAAGGGGATGATACCTGTGAGTTTGTTGCCGACCAGGTTGAATCCAGCTGGAAGTTCAAGGCACAGGCGATTGTAAAAGGCGACTCTGCCATAACGGAATATATCGAGCACAAACCCCTTGAAGGTAAGATCAAGCTGATCGATGACCCTGTGGTCATGATGCCCCGCTTCATCTTCACATCGATGATGAACTCCTTAAAAAAGACGATGGGTGAGTTGCCGGCGGGAGGGGTCAACTACCGTGCATATATGGATATGGGGAAGGAAAATGTCGGGCACTACAAGAAAATGGGGATCGACAAACCCAATATCCTCTCCGACATGTCGTTTGCCTTCTACTCCCAGATGGGATGGTTCAGTATCATTAAAACGGAATGGAACGAGGCGGCAAAGACCAAGACGATGACGCTCTCGCACACGGTCGAGTCTGAAGCGTTTGGCAATACCGGCAAAAATGTATGCTTCTGCACCGCCGGGCTTCTTGCGGGAATTATCGAGGGGTCATTTGGCATCAAAGTGCAGGCAAAAGAGATCAAGTGCCGGTCAAAAGGCGATGAACACTGTGTTTTTACGATCACCAATAAACCTGTAAATCCCCAATAACCCGGTACTTTTTTTTTTAGTTTTTTAGGGTTCCAACCCTGCAATAGTCATTGAAAAATAAAAAAAATCACTCCCTGTTGAAAATAAAAAAGAACTGAACAGTATTTTATTTTCTCTTGAACAGGGCTTTTGAGAACCGGTCGATGAAACCTTCCCTTGGCACTACTGCTTTCTCTTCCTTGTAGGTAACTCCGATAAGTTCCGCAGCAATCCGCTTGAACGCGAGGCTTGCAGGGGAGGTCGGATATTTTAACACAATGGGCGTCTTTGCCGCTGATGCCCTGCGGACGTTGGAATCTTCGGGGATGATCCCGATCACTTTCACGCCCAGAACCTTCTCCATCTTCTTGGTGATGACATCAATCTTGTCCTGGTCAACCCGGTTAATGATAGACCCGAGCACCTGGCCCCCGACAACCTCGGTGAGGATCTTGGTCTTGAGGGCATCGACAATCGATGATAGTTCGGGGTTCACGACCAGGATGACTTCATCCGCGACGGCAAGGGGGACCACGCCGTCCTTGCTGATGCCGGCGGGGGCATCGATCAGCAGAAATTCACACTGCTTGATAATATCTGCCATCACATCCCGGATCCGTTCGGGATCTGCCTGCTGGAACCCTTGGAGGGACAATCCGCTCGGGATGACTTTCAGTCCGGCGGGGCCTTCATAAATTGCTTCGTTTAACGTGCCTTTGCCGGCAAGTATCTCATGGAGGGTAACCGGTGCGTCCTGGAGGCCAAGGATGAGGCCGACATTCGCCATCCCGATATCCGCGTCCATCAGGAACGTTTCTTTTCCGAGCTGTGCGAGCATCGTTCCAAGATTGACAGAAACGGTAGTCTTCCCGGTACCTCCTTTACCGGATGCAATTGTGTATACCTTGACCATTCAGCACCTGTACGGTTACATGAGAATTTTTTGCAAAATTTATATAAGATTCATCAATTTATCTTCATAATTCAGTTATAACCACCACTGTAAAATACCTTTTGTATCTTCCCTTATCTCCTTTCTCCAGTTATGAGGGAGGTCCTGTAACCCCCTGATTATCCCGATGATATGCGCCTCCTTGTGGTAGAGTTCAAACAGGATGACCCCGGGCTCATCGGTGGCTTCCTGGCGTTTGACGATAAGGCTGTATCGTGCGGCATCTGCCTGCACATCGCGTTCGGCAGAGGATGCAAGGACAAGCCCGTCGTCAGAGGCAAGAGTAATCTCAAGAATTGAATACTTTTCAGCAAGCGCCTTCAGGCTGTCCGTGATATTAATGCGGTTCTTTACCAGCTCAGTTTTTTTCTGGGTTTTTGGGGGTTCCTCGGGCATGGGTTCTTTCGGAATTGCGGGTGCCTGACCGTATCCTGCCATATGCCCTGAAGGATATTTCACTTTTGATACAAGTCTGAAGATCTCATCAGCAGGAGGTCCTTCGATGACCTGTTGGCGCTTTTTTTTAAATTTTAATATCTGGAACCATGCAATGATGATGGTGATTGCAATAATGATGCAGATAATAGTTATCGTGATGATATCCGTAATCCCCAGAATGTTGAATTCGATAAAAATCCCTTCCTGATATCTATTTTTCTATCAGATGGTCCAGCTCGAGCTGTTTGAGAATAATTTTGGAATCCCTGCGGATCTTCCGGGCCACATCCTCAAGGTCCATAGAATCGAACGTTTCAAACTCCTTCTCCGCAGGGGAAAGCGGGGGCTCTCGCGAACCATTTTGTCCCTGATGGGGCGGTTTCTGGGTACCCGGGAGATTTTCTGCAGTCATTTCTTTTTCCGGCCGGGAAGGGACAGCCGGGCTGGCAGGACTAACTGGCACGCTCTGTATGAAATCCTTTTCCTTTGGCTTACTTTTGAGTTCCGTTTCCGGAGTACGTTTTTTCTTGCTGTCATGCACAGGAGATAACTTCTCCTTCTGTATTGACACCCCCTCCCAGTTACCTGCCTTCTGGACATAGGCGTGTTTATTAAATTCAAGTGCCAGTTGCATCTGGGTACCATCGAGATCGGAGAGCACTGCGTCGATCACCTGGCCCACCACTAACCGGGCTTCAATCATCGCAGGGTCACCATACTGGTCCTGGACTTTTGCAAGAATTACTAACCCTCCCTTAAATACCATGGTGCCATTGACCGTATTTGATGAAAAGGAGCAGATGCCCGAAAACTTTGATGTTGCCATCTCATCAATGACATCACCGAGAGGAACTCCTTTTTTTATGGAACGGAATTTCCCGCGGGGGAGCTGCATAACAACTCTATTGTCATCGTTTTTGGGTTTAAACCTTATTGGTTTTTTCCCGGGGCAGGAAAAGATCTTCACGATATGAGGGCATCCCCTGCGACGCGATACCCGTGGAAACACGTTGATAGTAATAACGAATTAAAAGAGGTTTTCATTGCGGCTGCAAAATTAAGAAAATGTGAGAGATCTCTCTTCTTTTTTAAAAATACATCATGGAATTTTATCTTTTAGCCTAAAGTATTAATAGAACAAGACGAGAACAATTCAATTATCAGTGGTGATACGATGTTAAAACCGTTACTCGAGGAATTTTTAAAAATAGAAGGTGTTTCAGCGGCAGTGATTGTTGGAAGGGATGGGTTTGTTATCGAGAGTGCGGTCTCGGGAAAAGTCGATTTAGAAGCTCTTGGCGCCATGGCATCTACGGGTCTTGGCACATCAGAAGCAATGGGCACGACACTGGGGAAAGGAGAACTGTCCCAGATGCTCGTTGAGCTGGAAAAAGGTCCGATCATCCTCTCACCACTCTCCGCAGATGAATTGATTGCAATTGTTGCGGACAGCTCCTCCAATATCGGCAGGATACGTTACGAACTCAAGAAAAGTAAAGAACGGATCATCGCTGCTCTTTGATCATGAAACTTCCGGCAGGGACGGATGGCGGGGTTATTGCAAACCCGCAGGAAGAGGGAGTCAACCAGCAGCTGATGGCATTACGGGGAGCAGTTGAGATCGATACCCAACTGGGGCAGGGTTTCCTGCTCACGAATCATGGTACTCTGATCGCTGCCTATTTTAAGGATATGAGTGGCTCTTTTAAGGGAAAACCCGCACTCGATCATATGGGCTCCGTACAATCAGACGAGGCAGGCTACCGGCAGACATTCAGGTTGCGCTTATATAGTGAAGATGAGTTCCAGAAAGCTGTTGATGTATGCGACAGCGAAGGGCTGATGCTGGCGGAGCAAAAAACAGGGGCGCCGGCACAGCCTCCCCATCTCCTTGATGAAACAAAATTAAGAAAGATACTGGGGCTCCCCGGAGTGATTGCCATATCAGCTTTTTTTGAAGGTTTCAGCGTCCAGTCGCTGGGAAAAGCTGATTTCGAACATGTCGCCGCACTCGCAGAGGACCTGTTGCGTGCGGGGTTCAAGATCACACGGGAAATGGAGATCGGCGAACTTGATCAGCTCATCCTGGAGACCGCGATAAACAAGATCATCATTGCGCCGTGCGGCGACTTGTTTTTATGCGTCTTCACCCAGAATAACGCCCAGCTCGGGCTGGTAAGGGTGGCGATAAAAAATCTCCAGTCCGATCACGGGTGAGAATCCCAAAGACGGGTTCCGCGATAGGCAATTAAAAAACCCTGGTGCGGGATGGATATCTTAAAAAGCGAGGGAAATTATGGAAAAACAAAAAAACCGGGGGGCAACTCCAGAGAATAGATATACTAAAATGGAGATGTATCAATTAAGTAAATTATTCATTCTCATGCCAGATGTAGAGGGGGGAGCTCTGTTTGACTGACCAAGAAGAATCAGATGACACATCGCTTATGAAGATTCTGGGCGCCTTAAAAAAGCCAAAGGAACCGGAGAAAACAGATGAACAGGAGAAACATGCCGTACCTGAACCGGGAACCGATGGTTCCGGTTCCGTCGACTTAAGCGATCTCATCAAAAAGATAAATGAATCCACAAAGGAAACATTCCCGCCACCTCAGGGAATCCCTCCCCAAAGTGCCCTTCAGGAACCAGAATCCTTAAAACAGGAGAGAACTCCGCCCCTTTCACCGGATGTCCCGGTTTCTTCGGATACTCCTCCTCCTTCCCCTGAT
>CAZNIL010000010.1:0-27237 GCA_964573085.1 uncultured Methanoregula sp. | reverse complement strand
GCCCCTTTCACCGGATGTCCCGGTTTCTTCGGATACTCCTCCTCCTTCCCCTGATATTAAAAAGAGCGTGGGCGCAGGAAGTGTCCCTGGGATGAGCGCCCGGGATGTGCGCGAGTCACTGGGAAAGATTATGGCAGAAATTGGTTCAAAGGAGCCACTTCCCGAAGAAAAACCGTCATATCCCCCCCCAATAGAGTTTGATATTTTTGATGAGCCTGAAAAAACTCCCCCGCCCCCCCTTGTTCAACCCACTGCCTCTGAAATACCCCCCTCGTCAGGAAAAGTTGCTGGAGCCACAGGTACCATTCCAAAGACGGAAAGTGATGACAAGATCATTTCGGTAGACCAGATCTCCGATCTGTCCGGGCTGATCCTCCCCAAAGGCGCTACGTTCAAGATCGAAGAACTCAAACTCCATGGCCGTGTCAATGTCTTTGAGGGAAAAGGCACCGGATCGCTCCCCCCGGAGATCAACGAGATCTGGCAACGTGAATTTTCAGATTCAGGCTTCAAGGATCTCGATTTTGAAGGGGATGTCATTGCAGGCAAACCGTCACCGCTCGCTCACTTTAAGAAGTTCGGACTCTCGACTCTCTTCAAAGGTATCGGATCTGACCAGGAGCAATATAATTCCAAGATCCATGGCCCTCTGGTTGACCTCGCGTTCCAGCCAAAGCCCGGGATAGAGGAGATAGAGGTGTACCCGGTCAACGAGCCGTATGCATATGTACGGATTATCTACGACCATGCCACCCATGAATATACCTACCTGGTGCTCGAACCCATCCTCACCGAACCCGAAAAGGACCTGTTAACAGAACTCAAGGAGCGCCTGTTTGAAACGCTTGATATCAATACAAAGGACATATCCAAAGATGACGCACGGAACAGGCTTCGGATGGTCACTGACAATATCATACGTGATTACGGGCTTAACCTAACCCCTATTCAGCGTGAAAAAATCTTCTATAACATGGCCAAGGATTTTATCGGAGACGGGCTGATCGATCCGATCATGCACGACAAATATATCGAAGATATTTCCTGCGATGGCGTGAACAGCCAGATCTTTACCTACCATGCAAGCTATGAATCGATGAAAACCACGCTCTCCTACCATAATGCAGAGGAACTGGACTCATTTGTCACAAAGCTCGCGCAGCGGGCAGGGAAATACATCTCGATTGCCGAACCGATCCTCGATGCAACGATGAGTGACGGTTCCCGTATCCAGATGACGCTGGGCCAGGAAGTTACCGCGCACGGGTCGACGTTCACCATCCGTAAGTTCAAGGATGAACCCATCACACCCACCGATCTCATCGAATGGCATACGTTTGCCCCGCTCTCGATTGCATATATCTGGCTCTGCGTTGAAAATGGCAAGTCCGCGATATTCGCCGGTGGAACGGCATCGGGAAAGACCACCTCGCTGAATGCCATCGCCCTGTTTATCCCGCCCATGGCAAAGATCGTGACGCTCGAAGACACCCGTGAAATAAAACTCCCGCACCCCAACTGGATCCCCAGTGTCACGCGTGACTCATTTGATTCGGCAGGGAGGGGTGAGATCAACATGTACGAGCTCCTGCGTGCCGCGATGCGACAGCGTCCTGAATACATCATCGTGGGTGAGGTCCGTGGCAAGGAATGTCAGACGCTTTTCCAAGCTATGAGTACGGGTCACACGACATATTCGACAATACACGCCGATTCTGTTTCCAGTGTCGTGCACCGTACCGAGAACCCGCCGATGGACGTCCCGAGGAACATGCTCTCCGCCCTTGACTTCATCTGCATCCAGGTGCAGGCCCGGGTCGGCGGCAAACGGATCAGGAGGAGCAAGCAGATCGTCGAGATCCTTGATATCGACCCGAGGACAAACGAGCTGATAACAAACGAGGTCTTCAAATGGAGGTCGGCCACTGATGAGCACAGCTACTCCGGAAAATCCTACCTGCTCGAAGAGATCATGGAGGCAAAGGGCTGGAGCGAAAACCGGATGCGCGAGGAGCTCAAGCGGAGGCAGGAAGTGCTGGAATGGATGCGGATTAAGAAGATCCGGCACTATAAGGATGTATCAAAGATCCTGATCTCATATCACCGGGATCCGGAAGCGGTTATTGAAAAGGTGAGGAAAGACCTCTATGAATAGTTACGAGCGGTTCTGCTTTAACCTGTTAGGGAAACGGGTAAAGGGACAGCGTGAACAGTACGCGAGCCTGAGAAACGATCTCCTATCTTCCCGCTCCAAGACACCGTTTGAAGTCTACCTCTCGACCGCACTGGTGAGTTCATTTATAGCCGGGATTGGCATGGCAGTTATGCTCGGCGCTGTCACGTACCTGCTGGACATCCCGACGTTAGTAGCAAAAATGTACAAGGGACAGGTCCCTGATCTGATGTACGGGCTTTCAGCCTACAGTCTTATCCTTGGAACCATCTTTACGGTCATCGTCTCGCTTATCTTCTTCGGGGGGTTCACCTACATTGCTTTCCTGATCTATCCCAGTATTACCGCGGGAAACCGGAGGAGAAGCATTGATTCCGGTCTTCCGTATGCGATCAATTATATCACTTCCATGTCCACTGCCGGTATTACTCCGGCTGAAGTCTTCCGGTTACTTGGGGACAGCCCCATCTACGGCGAGAGTTCAGTTGAAGCCCGGTACATTGCCCGGGAGATTGATATTTTCGGGCGGGACTTAATCGATGCCCTGCGCATTGTATCCGCAAGCACCCCGAGCCTGCGGATGAAGGAGTTCCTGCAGGGTGCAATGGCGAGCATTTCATCGGGGGGGAACCTCACGGAGTATTTCCGGACAAAGTCAAAACAGTACGCGCTCGAAAACCGCCAGTCCCAGAAGCAGTTCCTCGACACGCTCGGGCTGATGGCAGAGTCATATGTAACGGCCATTGTCGCCGGGATGCTGTTTTTAATCATCCTCCAGTCGATCATGTCGGTGCTCGGTGGAGAGAAGACGCCGCTTATGCTCTATGCGGTCATTTACCTGATGATCCCGTTTGGTACGATGATGTTTGTGATCATGATTGACTCCATGACGCCGGAGACATAATATGGGAATCAAGGACACCTTTAATAACCTGCTCAACCGCGGGAAGTTCAAAGGAGCAAAACTCACTGATAAGGATCTCGTCAAGACCGAGGAAGAAGTCCACCAGATCACCAAAAAAATCGAACTGGAACGAAAAAGCCGCGAGGGTATCGGGCGGTTCTTCAAACATCCTGTCCAGGTACTGACGGAAAAACCGGTAAACATCCTGATCGTCTGCATACCTCTTTCCATACTCCTCTTTGTCGGCGGGTTCATCACTGAGGTTCAGACGTATGGCATCTCCGTGCTCTTTGATACCACTATCATAGATGATTTTTTGGTTTTTGCAGTCCTGCTCTCGGTTGTTCCCCTTGCATTGCTGGATTTAAAAGAAGACATCCGTGTAAAAAGGCTTGAGGAGTCGCTGCCAAACTTCTTCCGGGACCTTGCGGGCATGAATGATTCCGGGATGACGCTGCCCAATGCCGTCCACCTTGTGGCGGGAGCAGAGTATGGGACACTCACTCCTCACATCAAGAAACTCGACAACGAGATGTCGTGGGGTGTGGGTTTTGTCGAGGCGCTCCATCACTTCGGAAGCGGGCTTGGCACTAAGCTTGCCGATCGCAGTGTTGATCTCATTGCAAAGGCAAGCAAGGCCGGGGGCGATGTCAGCGAGGTGTTGCGGGCAGCGGCAAACGACCTCTTCGAGGTGGTGAACCTTGCGCAGGAACGGCGCAACAACATGATGATCTATGTGGTCATCGTGCTGGTTTCCTTTGCCGTATTCCTGTTTGTTATTGCCATCCTTGTCAGCACGTTCCTCACCACGATGGCAACTGCAGGTGAAGCAGCGGCACAGTCCGGAGCCGGGAGTTCGTTTATGGGAGGCGTTGATATTGCAACCTACAAGAGGCTCTTCTCCCATGGGGCGATGATTCAGGGATTCTGTTCCGGGTTCATGGCTGGAGTGATGGGTGAAGGGCGGATCATCGCAGGACTCAAATATTCGGCAATTATGCTCATCATCGCATGGGTGACGTTCAGGTTCTTCATTTAATTTTTTTTTAATGACCGGGGGGCTTCGATATCCCTCCCCTTTTTGATGTTTTCCGCATGAAGAACGATCCAATAGTATCCCAACATCCATAGTGCGATACCTCAGGTTATACGGTTTAAAAAATATTGAATGAAATGAGGATTTCTCCAGAGAAAAAAATTTAAGAGATGTTATCGACAGAATAACCCTTCACGGTGAGCAGTTCCTTTACCCGGTCCCGGTGATTGCCCTGCAGTTCGATCGAGTTCCCCTTGACCGTTCCACCGCAGGCAAGCTTGCTTTTCATGAATTTTGAGAGGTCTTCAAGGTCGATATCGGTCGGGTCGAGCCCCTCGATTACGGTTACCTCTTTTCCGTACCGGCGTTTATTGACCTTGACATTGATCCTCTGCTGTTCTTTTGCTACCTCCTCACAAATACAAAGTTCTTTCGGTAGACCACACGTCGGGCAAATCCCACCAATCATTATGACTACTTTTTATCTTTCCTGCTTATTTATTCCTTGGCATTGCCAGACAGGTTTTTCCCTCTTGCTGGGTGGATACAACCCGGACTGTTGCCTTTTTTATTCCACCCGGCACACGTATAATTCAAGAATGTCGCTGTTTGTTATCGGCACCTCATCCCACGTGGGAAAAAGCGTGACCGTTGCTGCCATTTGCCGCTGTCTTGTAAACCGGGGAATTTCTGTAGCCCCGTTTAAGTCCCAGAACATGAGCCTGAACTCCTATGTGACTGCTGATGGCGGGGAGATTGGGATGGCACAGGCAATGCAGGCACATGCGGCAAAGATACCTCCGCAAACAGATATGAACCCCGTTCTCCTTAAACCCAAGGGGAACAGCGTTTCACAGATCGTGCTCTTTGGCCGCCCTTATCTGGACGTACCGATTGCGGATTATTATAAGGAAACCGGGGAATTGCTGATAAAAGCAAAGGAAGCATACACCCGGCTTATGGCAGCCTATGGGCAGGTTGTTGTCGAGGGTGCGGGGGGTGCAGCCGAACTTAACCTCTATGACCGGGATATCGCCAACATCCGGCTGGCACAGGTTCTTAAGATCCCCATGATCCTCGTCGCTGACATCGAGCGGGGTGGGGTCTTTGCCCAGATCCTCGGAACCCTTGATCTCCTGCCCGATGATATAAAACCTCTTGTCAGGGGAATTATAATCAATAAATTCCGGGGAGATCCCAATATATTCAGTCAGGGGATCTCCCTGATCGAACAGCGGGCAGGGATCCCCGTGCTCGGGGTCGTCCCGTACTTTGTCATACCTCTCCCCAGTGAGGATTCTCTCTCCATCAATGACAAGGCATCCGGGCAGGCTGTGAACAGGATCGCGGTTATCCGCCTCCCCCGGATCTCTAACTTCACGGATTTCGAGTTGCTCGAACAGCATGCGGCAGTTGACTATGTGGTGCCGGGAGCTCCTCTTGGAGGTTACGATTGCATTATCCTTCCGGGAACAAAGAATACGGTCGAGGATTTACAGTACCTGCAAAAGAGCAAAATGGACAAGCAAATCCTTGATGCCCGTGCCCGGGGTGTTCCGGTCATCGGCATCTGCGGGGGGTACCAGATGCTTGGCACGACACTTATTGACGACGGTTTCGAATCGAAAAAAGGAACATATGCAGGTCTTGGCCTGCTCGATAGTGTGACGCGGTTCATCTCTTATGACAAGACCACACGGCAGGTTACCCGCCGTGCAGGGGACGTCCCTCCAATCCTTTCGGAGATGGGCGAAGTCACGGGATATGAAATCCACATGGGTGAAACTGAACCGGGCAGCAACCGCGAGGCTTTTGCCGGAGACGGGAGGGTGAGTGCAGACGGGCTGGTCTTTGGCACATATATGCACGGATTGTTCCAGAACCTGTCTGCAGTAAATGCGCTCCTTTCGTATCTCTCGCAAAAGAAAGGTGAGCATTACAGACCGATAGGTGAGCCGAAAAAAGACCCCTATGATGAACTCGCCGGCATCTTTGAAACGCATGTCGATATGGACGCGATCGTCAGACTGATCGTGACTGATAAAAATAATGTGTAAAAAAAATTCGTAAGGAACTCTAGGATATCCGGACAAGGATTACCCGATAATATTTGCGATACTATGGAACCCCTCGCCCTGGTGGTCAGCACATCGCACTGATTCGACGTTTTTTACGTTGACATCTTCGGTTATCCGGCATCTTGTGCAATAGGTAAGTGAGGGAGACGTAACAAACCTGCCGTTCACACAAAACTCTCGTGCATGGATACAAAACCGGCAGTGATCGACCGGCTCTTCTTTTTTTTCAAGGCACTGCACCTTTCCGTTCATCACCGGAATCAGCCGGTACTGGTTGTGTCCCATCATATGCCATCCCCGTAATAATCAGGTATCAGTATAATTAAAACAATTCAGCACAAAAAACACTGGTATGAAGGTGTGTATCATGTGCGGGGGAGAGGGAACGCGGCTGCGGCCCCTTACCTTCGAACGGCCAAAACCCTGCATCCCGATTGTCAACAGGCCGTCTATCGAACATCTTGTCACACATCTTTCCAACCTTGGTTTTTGCGATATTGTCATTACCCTTGGGTACCTGGGGACGGCAATTGAAGAAGCGCTCGGCGACGGCTCGCTGTTTAGCACCACGATCACCTATGTGCGCGAGAAGACCAAGCTCGGGACTGCCGGGAGCGTGAAAAATGCCCAGAAACATCTCGAGGGCCAAGACTTTCTTGTTGTGGGCGGGGACCATGTTACCGACCTGAATGTGCTGGAATTTTACCGTGCGCATAAAACCGAGAAAGCAGCAGTGTCCATCGGGCTGATCTCCATCGATGACCCGGGTGAATATGGTATCGCCGAGATCGATGTCAGTTACGATATCAAAAGGTTCAAAGAGAAACCCGCTCCCGGGGAAATATTTTCAAACCTCGCGAGTACGGGGATGTATGTCTGCAGCCCGGATGTCTTTGATCATATCCCTGCGGGAAAAAAGTTTGATTTTGCACGGGACCTGTTTCCCCGGATGATGGAGGAGGGGCATCCCCTCAAAGGCTGGCTCGCGCGGGGGAACTGGACTGACGTCGGGAGCCCGAAGTCGCTGCGGTATGCGGAACGGTGGAAGCTTACTGAAATGGCGTCCACAACGATCAATGGCGACCTCTCCATGCGGGGAGCCTATGTGCAGGGCCCTGTTGAGCTGGGAGATGCCATCACACTAGGCAGGAACTCGCGCATCATCGGTCCGGTTGCGATTGGTGCCGGAACAACGGTCGGGAATAACGTTCTTGTCGGCCCCTATACGACTATCGGGGAAAAGTGCATCCTGAAAAATAACGCCAAGATATTCTCTTCGTCCATCTACAACAGGGTGATCGTTGGTGCGAATACAACAGTCTCCGGCAGTATTATTGATATCGACACCCACATCGGCGCGGATTGCAGCATTGAGAACGATACCGTGATCGGACCCCGCGTGGTGCTCCGGGACGGGGTCGTCGTTCATTCGAAGACCCGTATCTGGCCGGAAGTGGTTGTTGTCGAAAAGAGTGTTGTCAAAGAGCACATGCTCAATGAAAAATTTGACCTGCGCTGCGAAGGATCCTAACTTTTCTTCCCGTGCCGGTGCGTGAGCGCTACCAACGGGTGGCGGGCATAGTCAAGCACCTGTATGTCGTCAAGTGTCCGCAGGTTCATCGCGTTTGCCGTCCGCTCCATCCCCAGTTCCACGTCCTCTGAAATATCGATAATATATGCATCAAGTGCGGTAATCCCGAGTTTTTTTGCCGCAACAGCACGGTGATGGCCATCAACAAGGATAATCCGGTTCGGGCGTTTTACCACAATAATTGGCTCCGCTAACCCTTTTTTTATCTCATATATCCTCCCTTCCAGCTCGTCCTCGTAGATCTTAGACTGTGTCGGGAGGAGGTCGGAGATTGGTACCGTTCCCCGGTTGAGCGCGGGATCAACTCCATACAGTTTTTTCAATGTTGTGATAAAATTGAACACCTTCTCCGGTGAAACGCGCTCGATCTGGGAGCGGATCACATCGGAGTTTGAGATAATACCCAGAAGGTGGTTTTTCTCGTCAACCACCGGGAGCTTCTGGATCCCCGACCTGAAGATGACCCGTGCTGCATCACTGATGCTCATATCCGGGTCTGCGACAATCAGGTTGACGGACATGACCTTCTCAATGGGGGTTGCAGGCTGGACAAACAACAGGTCCCGTGCTGCAATATACCCGACAACTTCATTTCCGGAAACAACCGGGAAACCATCATGGTTTGTGGTCTGGATCTTTTCCATTACATCGTGGACTGTGCCGGGGAGATCGACGCACACGACATCATAGGTCATGTAGTCCCTGACCTTTTTTTTATCCATCACTACAGCTTGCGGCGCAGATTACTTGAACTGATCGCTGCCTTGAAAAAAGGGTGTATTTATTCGATTTGTATGCGTGCCTTGGGAAGGATTTTTTTAGAGTCGGACTTCCAGCACGTCGTTCCTGAAGCTTGCGTTTGAGTCGATCTCGGTTACATCGACCGGTATCGCGACGATCCGCCTCATCGTGCCACACACACGTTCCCGCATGTAATACCCCTCGGATTTCTCTTCATTCTCTCCTCTCCGCTCGCAGGACACCTCCAGCGCACGCGGGCTCAGAAGCTGGAGCGACACATTTTCCTTCTCAACCCCCGGCAGATCTGCGATAACGATCACTTCGTCATCGTGTTCACGGACGTCAACGCGGAACTCGCCACGGATTGCAGGGAGCATCCGGTCACCAACTCCGCACTGCGGGAGCAGATTGCCACCAGAGTATGTCTGCTGGAACAAGTTCTCCAGTTCGGCCCTCATATCATCCATTTCTCTCCACATCGATTCAAATGGATACCGTCCCCTGCCATAGTTTTCCCTCCTCTACGGTTTGCCCCCGGTTTTACCTGTCTGGGGTAACTTTGAGTTACTTTTTATTATATTTAAATATTGTTCATAAGGCACTCTTGTTTTTCACAAAGGCACACGACCTTTTTTTCATATACCAAATCGGAATGGTTTATCTCAATTGGGTGATGAACTTATAGGGAGGATTATTCCCATGGGTGAAAAAAAGAAAAAACAGGAGAGCATCAGGAACATATACAAGGTGCTCGCTGTCGTTGGATGCGTACTTTTTGTAGTGCTCATGGTGGTTTCTTCCATGGGTTCCGGGTGGATCACCTCCCTTCACGGGATACAGCCGGGTGAATCCGTCACGATCGATTTTACCATCCGCGATACCTATGGTTCCCCGCTGGTCACCACTGACCAGCAGCTCTACCAGAATGTAGCTGGTTCAGGACAGAGTATATTTTTTTCAAAACAACTGGTATTTCAGGCAAACCAGAGCTCGGTAAAAGCCGTTATTCCCGTGCCGGTGTATTCGCCCGACAGCGGATGGACAAAGACATTCGCCCTTTTCGGCGGGGAATCCGATGCCATCAGTCAGGGGATTGTCGGCATGAAAACCAATGAACAGAAATCTATCAGTATCCCCTTCCGGGACTCGATGACCCAGACCTGGTCTGCCGCCCAGCTGAAGAGCAACGGGGTGAACTTAACCGATATCAATACCGGGGATTTCGTCTCCATGGGGGTCTCTGATTCCCCGGAACTTGAAAAAAATTCAACAGATTCAACGTATTCAGTAAGGATCGGGGAAGTGACGAAAAAAACGGCAGACGGTGTTGTTGTCAATTTCGGCTATCCCACGATTGATGTACGGGTTGTATCCATCAACAGCCGTTAATACCATCCACCACATCCTTTTTATTACCATTGGTGCATTTCTTTACCTATGACAGTCAGCATCACCTGTTTTTTCCAGCCCGGCTGCATGGGCTGCATGGAACAGAGCCCAATCAACCACGAGGTGTCGCAGGCCCTTCATGTACGTATCGAAGAGATCGATGCGGTAAAAAACCCGGGGTATATCAAAAAATATTCGCTGAAGGCGACCCCGACAATTATAATAGAAAAGGACGGTTCGGAAAAAGAGCGGTTCGAAGGCGTGGTGTACCGGGAGCGGCTCGAAAGCGCGATAAAAAAATACCTCTGACTGGTTTCACACAACTCGAACGATTAGATCCGGTATCCGTACACCCTTTTGATACGGTGGGCAACGGTCTTCCAGCCCTCTTTTCGCATCAATGGGCCGTCCCGCAGCTTGAGTTGGGTGATTTTGAAACGTTTTCCCTGAACCGTGTATATGTTACCGACAAGAAACGGGTCCTCACCCTCACACTCTTTATACAGCGGAATCGTTCTCCTGCCATCGTGGACCGAGATCTTGACGACAACCTGTTCGATCACCCGTGTCCAGAGCGAGGTTATCGCTTTTGCACGTGCACGATGGACCCGGCGCTCCCCCGTTTCGATCCCCGTGATCTCGACACCAAACGCATCATCACCGCATTCTGCGACAAGGTGATCATCGATTGAACATTCGTCATCCGGCATCAGGTCAATCCCGCAGACCACCGAACTGTCCTCGCGGGATACGATCGCCTTGACGGTAATGGGTTCAGAGGCTTTCTCCTTTTTAAGCCGCTGGATATGGTTGCATGTCGTGCAGCGGACCAGCCTGTCACGGGCATCAGCGACGACTTCATGTTCGCACTCCTCCGTGCATTCAGGACAGTAGGCGGTAATAAACATTGATTATCAATAGCGACCCTCACCTAATAAAGCATGGAGGCAACAGAGATCATATACTGCCGCGGTCACCCACTCGTTTCGGCGAGCCACCCGACCACATTTGAAGTAACTATGGAGGAGGCGCTCTCGGAAAACGGGCACTGCATCATTGGTGTGGACGCGAATAAAGGGGCAGCGGGGCTCTTTAAAAAATTTAAGGATATACTCTGTCATGATGATGCACTCCTCGCAACAACCTTGGCATGCGAAGAGGTCACTGTCGAGGTGCATTCAAAAGGGAGTGCCGCGATGACACTCGATCACCCGACCGATTTTGTATGGAGAAAAAGTACGTTTGTCTGCGGCAGGACAATCGGCATCCGTTCCGATCACGTTGCGGCAACACTGCCCCCGGAACTAGTTAACCTCCTGAAGGCGGGATGCCCGATGGTGGTAACGATGACCGCTAGTCGTCCCGGCTGAGTGTTGTAATCTTCACTTCAGCTTCAGAAAGTATTGTCTCGCACTGCCTGACCAGCACCGCACCTTGTTCGTAGAGCCGGATACTCTCGTCGAGACTTGTGTTCCCGTCTTCGATCTTTTCGATGATCTGCTTTAATCTCTCAATTCTCTGCTCATATGTTTCCGTCATGCTCCACACGCTCCACGATCACATGGCTCCTGCCATCATAAAACCGGATCATGAGCCGGTCTTTCGGGGCCAATGCATCAACACTCTTTATCAACCGTCCGTCTTTTTCCGTCACACAGAACCCCCGGGCAAGCACCGCGAGCGGATCTCTTGCAGCAAGCGCTGTTGTGATCTCCGAGAGCAGGAGTCGTTCCCGTTCCAGCCTCGTGGCAAATGCGCGTTCGAGCCGGTCTGCAAGATCCGCAGAAGCCTGCTTTCTCTCGTCAACTTTTCTCATAAGTCGCTGGGGGCGGAGCCGGTCAAGAAGATCGCTCACCGCCGTTTTTGCCTGCCCGATCCGTTCCAGCAACAACGCACCCATCTGGTCCTTGAGTTCGTTTACCTGCACCTTCAGGACCTTTTTATCCGGGACAACCAGTTCTGCAGCGGCGGAAGGCGTTGCAGCCCGGATGTCTGCAGCGAGATCGGCAAGGGTAACATCCACCTCATGGCCTATTGCCGAAACAACCGGGACCGGGCAGGTCGCGATCGCCCTGACGACATCCGGGTGG
Source organism: uncultured Methanoregula sp. (assembly GCA_964573085.1). GTDB lineage: Archaea > Halobacteriota > Methanomicrobia > Methanomicrobiales > Methanospirillaceae > MVRE01. The sequence continues at coordinate 15,235 of CAZNIL010000010.1, read as the reverse complement.
TTGAAGGGGAACAGGTCTTCAAAACTCCCGCCGCCCCGGGCGACAATGATGACGTCCACCGAGTCTTTCAGGCGCCGGATTGCCCGTGCAATCTCGAGGTGCGCTTCCTCGCCCTGGACCACTGTCGGGGATATGATGATCTCAACGGCATAACGCCGCGAAATAACAGTCCGGATATCATGGATCACCGCTCCGGTCTCTGAGGTTACAACACCTACTCTTGAGGGAAAAGCGGGCAGCGGGCGTTTGCGCTCCACGGTAAAACAGCCTTCGGCAGCCAGTTCCTTTTTCCAGTTCTCGACAAGCAGGTACTTCTCGCCGATCCCTGCCCGGAGGATCTCTTTTACCTTGAGCTGGTACCGGCCCTGCGGGACATAAGCGGCGACCGAACCGGATACGATGACCTCCATACCGTCTGAAGGGGTAAAGGGCAGGTGATCTGCATCGGATTTCCACATGACGCACGAGATCACTGCAACGGTATTTGCTCCCCTTCCTTCAGCAAGGGTGAAATAACAGTGCCCCCGGGAACTGCGGGTGTACTTGGTCACTTCGCCTTTCACCCAGATCTCCTGCAGGCGCTTATCGTCGAGCAGCCCTTCGATAATCGCCGTGACTTCTGATACCCGCAATGGCGCGGTTTTTCCGTCTACCGGTTGTTTCTCACTTGGTATGTTATCAACCGGCTTTTCCGCATGTGTCTTTTCCGTGCTGTAAAACCAGTCCATCAACAACTATTATGCGCAAAATAGATATTAATGAGTATTATCATGCCCGTTTTCGCCGTCTCCAGCATGTTTTTCCATGAATACCCGTGCGAAGAGATTTTTTCCCACGTGAGTGCATCAGGCTTAAATGGCATAGAGATCTGGATTGAGACTCCCGATTTCTGGCTCCGTGACTGCCCGGTTGATGAGGTTATTGTATGCAGGAAGAACCACCCGGAAATCCCTTCGATTACCGTGCATGCCCCGATCCTTGACCTGAACCCATGCTCCATCAATCCAAAAGTGGCGGCAGTATCCATTGAGTACATTATCCGGTCGATCGGGCTTGCGGAGCGGCTGGGTGCCGGCGTGCTTACGGTGCATCCCGGCAGGCGCACGGCAAAACGTCGTCCGTCTGATGCGGATTTCGCACGGTTCGACCGGTATATCACCGTCCTCCGTGAAGCGGCAGAAAAGACCGATATCCCCGTCAGCATGGAAAACATGGAGCCCGTCGTCAACTCGCTGCTCTGCACACCGGAACGGATGCGGGACCTGCTCGATGATGAGCCATGGCTCCACTTCACCCTTGATGTATCACACGCGATGTCCGGCCCTGCGGACGATCTATTCAACTACATTGAGCTTTGTGGGGACCGGCTCGCAAACGTGCACATCAGCAGGGTCGATGGCAGGCGCCTGCACCTCCCCCTTAACCATCATCCGGATATGGTGCAGGTTGTCGGGGCGCTGGGGAATTGCGGATATTGTGGGCCGTTCACGCTCGAGATTGATGACCTGAACTTCACCCGACCGTTCACCGCACAAGAAAAAATAGCGGTCCTTGCCGCGGATCGCGCCTTTTTGGCGCAGTGCATTTCACAAATCCGCTAATTTTATCTCATTTCCCCGCCCTATGAGTACTATTACCTGCTCTATGAATATCCGTCGTTATCATTGCTGCGCTGCGCTGGGGATTTTATGATCATCGATCTCCTCGATATTGTTCTTTTCATTTCCTGTGTGCTGCTCTCGGCGTTTTTCTCGGGTTCCGAAGTGGCACTTATTTCGATCACCCGGGCGAAAGTCCGGACGCTTGTCAACGAGAAGAGGAACGGTGCTGAGGCACTTGCCCTTCTCAAGGAGTCCCCCAACCACCTGCTTACCACGATCCTTATCGGCAATAATATCGTCAGCATCGGTGCTGCATCTATCGCAACAGCAACCGCCATCCGGATCTTTGGAAATATTGGTGTAGGCATCGCCACCGGGTTTGTGGTACTGATCCTGCTCGTATTCGGGGAGATCGGGCCCAAAGTGTACGCAGCACGGGTATCGGAAGATTTTGCGCTGGCTGCAGCCAGGCCAATTCTCTGGCTCTCATATCTTCTCGCGCCTGCGATCTGGGTCGTTGACCGGGTCACCCGGTCGCTCCGGCTGCACCGCAACCCCATGGAAGCATCAGTGACCGAAGAGGAGATCAAGGAGTGGATCGATGTGGGCACCGAGGAAGGGACTATTGAGCAGGAGGAGCAGGACATGCTTTACTCCGTGCTCGGGTTCGGCGATACAACAACCCGCGAGATCATGACGCCCCGCGTGGACGTGATCCTGATGGAGGATACCGCGACGTTTGAGGAAGCGGTACGGATCTTCAACGAGACCGGGTTTTCGCGGATTCCGGTGTTCCATGACAGGATCGATAACATTACCGGCATCCTGAATGTAAAGGACGTTTTTTCCGCCATGGTCACCCGCCGAAAAGACGCTACCATCGGGGAAATCATGTACGACCCCACCTTCGTACCGGAGACAAAAAAGATAGATGACCTGTTAAAGGAGCTCCAGATGCGCCGGGTGCAGATCGCCGTCGTGATCGATGAATACAGCAGTTTTGTCGGGATTGTGACCGTAGAAGACATCCTTGAGGAGATCGTCGGCGACATCCAGGATGAATTTGATAAGGAAGAACCCGAAGTCCAGAAGCTGAGCGATGGCGTGTATGTCGTGGACGCACAGATGTGGGTTGACGATCTCAACGAACAACTGGCGGTCAACCTGCCGATGGATGAGTCATACGAAACGATTGGGGGGCTTCTGCTTGACCGACTGGGACATATCCCCCAGCATCCCGGGGAAAAGGCGGAGATCGATGACGGGAGACTGACGCTCATGGTCATGCAGATGCGCGGGCGTCGGATCGTGAAGGTGAAGGTCATCGCGCACCAGATGCAGGACGAGAGCAGCCAGAAGGGAGGTCAGGCATGAGCAGTATGGATGGCATGGTATGACAAACAGGATCGCGGTGCTGGCGTCAGGAAGAGGATCAAATTTCCAGGCAGTGATCGATGCAATACGGGACGGGAGGGTGCCTGCATCGTGTGTCCGGCTCATAACCGATAACCCCGGGGCATACGCGATCGAACGGGCGAGACAGGCTAAAATACCGTTCACCGTTGTCGATTACGCAACATTTCCATCCCGGGAAACCTATGAGCAGGCTCTTTTGCGCACGATGCAGGACTGCAATGCCCATCTTTTCGTACTGGCCGGTTACATGAGGATTGTGGGAAAAGAGATCTTGAGGGCATTTGCAGGGAGGATCATCAACATTCACCCGGCACTGCTCCCGTCGTTTCCCGGCCTGCACGGGCAGCGGCAGGCAGTCCTTCATGGTGTCAAAGTATCGGGCTGCACCATTCATTTCGTTGATGAAAGCCTTGACGGCGGCCCGATTATTATCCAGCAGTGCGTTCCGGTTCTCGAGGAAGATGATGAGGATACACTTGCCGCCCGCATCCTCGAGCATGAGCACCGCTGCCTGCCTGAAGCAATACGGCTCTTCTGCGAGGACCGGCTCGTGATTGATGGGCGGCGGGTCCGTATCCGGTAAATCCAGATTTTACCCCCTGCCTTTTTTACATGAAACGCTGATACGTATGCGAAAGCAAAAATCAGGTATTGTCTATGAAAGAGCGTTCCCGCACGCCGCAGACTAAAAAGATCGCCTTGGAGCGTATAGCGGTGCTCTTTTCTCAGGCACGGGCAAGATTTTCCACGCGGCCAGAATTGAGCAGCCGATACGTGGAGATTGCACGGCGGATAGCGATGCGCCAGCGGATCCGGATCGACCGCAATCTCCGGCGGCAATTCTGCCGGAACTGCTCCTCGTTCCTCGTACCGGGGAGAACCTCGCGGGTGCGGATTCATGGTGGTAATGTGGTGGTCACCTGCCTGGTCTGCAAAAAAAAACGACGGTACCCGCTGGGGAGGGATGTTGGTCATGGACAATGACCGGACGATGCAGGAGTTAAAACCAACCGTCTGGATTGGAAAATCCGGCTGCACTGACACCATGATCGACGAGATTAAAGCCCAGCTCAAAAAGCGCACACATATCAAGGTGAAATGGCTCCACAACACCGATATCGACCCGGAGGCAATCGCATACCGGGCAGGATCAGACCTCATCGGTGTCAGGGGAAGAACCCTCGTGCTTGCCCGGCGCAAAAAAACGGGGCATTCTCCTTAATGGTTTCAATCGGAACTGCCGGTTTTTTCACTCGAAATATATATGTGCTTACCTCACAAATAAGATAAGACTGTTATTTATTACAGCAACAGTGAGGTCCAGATATGACAACCGTGTACGATGTACCGGCTGACCTTCTTATCCGAAAGGTCGCAGAAGCGCTCAAGTCCCGGCAGGAGATCAAGTCGCCGGCGTGGGCGTCTTTTGCAAAGACCGGTGTCCATAAAGAGATGCCCCCCGAGGATCCGGACTGGTGGTATGTCCGCTCGGCGGCAGTATTGAGGCGCGTGTACGTGGACGGTCCATTGGGAGTCCAGCGGATGCGCAGCTTTTACGGCGGGAAAAAGAACCGGGGCTCCAGGCCAAACGCATTCCGCAAAGGCAGCGGTTCAATCCTGCGCAAGGCGCTCCAGCAGCTCGAGGCGTGCAAATTTATTGTGCACGACAAGACCGGGCGGCGTCTTTCTCCGGAAGGGCACTCGTTTATGGATGCAATGGCACTGGATACGGTGAAAAATCCCCCGGCTCCGGTTCCAAAGAAGGTGCAGCCGCATAAGGCAGAGCCAAAGAAAGCTGAAACAGGCAAACCTGAGAAGAAAGCGTCAGGAAAGAAATCAGAGCCAAAGAAATCGGAGAAATCCGATGCGCCCAAAGCCGAACACAAGAAGGCCGAGGGAAAAGAAGTAAAGAAATCTGAAAAGAAAGAGTGACGGGATCACGTATGGGAGACGACGAGCTGGCCGAAATCCGGAAGAGGAAAATGGCGCAACTACAACAGCAGTCAGCAGACCAGCAGCAGGGAATGCAGGAAGAGCTCGAACGTCAGCAGCGACTAAAAGCCCAATTACAGATGGTACTCATGCAGATCCTGGAGCCGGATGCCCGGGAACGCTTAAATACCATCCGGCTGACCAAACCGGATTTTGCCGGTGCGGTTGAGCAGCAGCTGGTCCAGCTCGCCCAGAGTGGAAGGCTGCGCCAGAAGATCACTGATGCACAACTCAAGGAGTTGCTCCGGCAGCTTGCACCAGCCAAACGGGATTACTCGATTACGCGAAAATAATGAGAGCGGGAGTACTATACAGCGGTGGAAAGGACAGTTCCCTTGCAGCAATGATGCTGGGTACGTATTATGAGATCGAACTCAACACGTTCGTTTTCGACTCCGCCCGAACCATCCCGTCTGTTGAGGCTGCGGCGCATGCGCTGGGGTTTCCCTTAAAAAAAAGAATATTTCGAGAAGGATTGTTGAACGAGGCGGTGGATCTGGTGACACAGCATGGGTTTCCCAATGATGCGATCAATGTTGTTCACCGCACTGCTGTTGAATCTCTCTGCAGCGAGTACAAGGTCGTTGGTGACGGCACAAGGTTTAATGACCGTGTCCCGATGCTTACCCGGTCAGATGTGCAGAGCCTGGAGGGCCGAACGAAATGTTCGTATATCCGCCCTCTCCTTGGCTACACAAAACCCGAGGTTGACCGGCTCGTTAAGCGTTTTCTTGTCGTCCGATATGGCGAAACGGGAACGATCGAGAACGGCGATTATGAAGCAGAGATCCGTGAGGCATGCCGGAACAGAGGCATTGATCCCACGATACTGTTTCCACCCCGCCATGACCAGTCGCTGGTCGTGGGGAAAAAATCAGGCAATACATAACAGGTGACCGATATGAGCAAACTGAGTAAAGGAAGAAAAATTCGTCTTGCAAAGGCATGCGACCAGAACCGGCGTGTGCCTCAGTGGGTAATGGTCAGAACAAAGCGCACGGTTGTTGCGCATCCCAAACGGCGCAACTGGCGCAAAAGCACGTTAAAGGTGTAAGCGATGGCAGAGAAGTTGCAGGAGCACATCTATATCATCCCCTTGAGGGACGCCCGCAGGGCGCCGCGGTGGAAGCGCAGCAACGCCGCGATCAAGGACATCAGGAAATATCTCGCAAAGCACATGAAGAGCGAGGACGTCAAGCTCGACAAGGGCATCAACGAGAAAATCTGGGAACGGGGGAGCACTAAGCCACCCACAAAAATCCGGGTTCGCGCCATGAAGATGGAAGACGGGCAGGTCCAGGCGGAGCTTGCTGAGGAATCGTAACGGTATGGAACGGACATCCACATGTGCCGGCGACCCGAATATCGGGGTTTTCTGCCGTGTATTTGACGATATCGCGATCCTGCCTCCGGAAGCTCCCGAGGAGTTCAAACAGGCAGTCCGCAGTGCACTTGATATCGAACTGGTCGAGACGCTGGTTCAGGGCAGCACTATCATCGGATCACTTCTCGCCGGGAACAACAAGGCGTTCGTGGTAAGTGGGCTTGCCACATCGGAAGAGATTACGAAACTTTCCGAGCACCGCGAGGTCATGCTCCTTACCGGCACCATGAATGCTGCCGGCAACGTGATTCTTGCAAATGACAAATTTGCCATCATCCACCCGGAGATGGAAAAGGAGATGGCACAGGAAATCGGGGAATTCCTCGGTGTAGATGTACTACAGAAGTCCCTTGGCGGAGTCAAGACTGTCGGGATGGCAGGCGCTGCCACCGGCAAAGGTCTCATTGTCACTCCCCGGTCAACCGAGCAGGAGATCACACGGCTCGAGGCGTTCTGCAAAGTCCCCGTCGGTACCGGGACCATCAACATGGGCAGCGGGCTTATCGGCACCGGCCTTCTTGTAAACACCCGGGGGTACCTTGCAGGAGCCCAGACAAGCGGGTTTGAACTAGGGCGGATTGAGGACGTATTCGGATTTCTGGAGTAAATGAGCAGGAATTAAAAAAAAGATTTTGGAGTGAATGTTATGGAAGAGAAGCAGTTTGAAGTAAAAGGCACATTTTTGATGGGCGAAGACTGGAAGCCTTATACAAAAGTTATCGTGGCGCCCAACGAGAAGCAGGCACAGGAGCGCACGTTTGCCGTTATCGGCAGCAAACACAACCTTAAGCGAAGGTATATCAAAATCGATGGCGTAACCCTGATTAAGGGTGCATAACGTGGAACAGATGGACCAGCGGGAACTTCTGACCCTTGAGCATTACCTCAAGGAGTATGGTCAACAGGCAGAAATTTTTGCCGGCCAGATGGAACTGATAGAGAACGGGAGAATGGAGGCGCTGGCTGCCATCGAAGCACTGCAGGGAATAAACGATGCAGCCGATGGCACGGTGCTGCTCCAGATCGGTGCCGGCGCAAGTGTCCGGGTTAAAGTGCTTGAGCCTGATACGATCCTTCTCAACATCGGGTCTGATGTGATCGTAGAACGGACCAACAAGGATGCGGTTGAATTTTTAAAAGACCGGGTCATGGAGATGGAAGCCTCGGAAAAGAAAGTGGCTGAGGCGCTCAACCGGCTCCGTTCCCAGATGAACGAGATCGCAAAGCGAATCGAGCAGGGATACCAGCAGACTGTCCAGTCTGAACGGGTGGCACAGCCAGCTGCTTTGGGCGAACAGGACGAGTAAGGCAGGACGGCGTGCATGTTCGGGGGGCTTCGCGAACGGTTGCAGGCTGCCCGCGCGAGGCTCGCCGGGAGCATCCAGACTGCTGCAGCATCGGATCTGGAAAAGAACAGTTCTCACCCCCCTTCCCATCCCGCTTCTTTGGAACAACCCGTGCAGCCAGCCTCTCCTACAACTCCTACCCTCGCCACCAAAGTCAAAACCTTCATCATCGACCGTGAGCTGATCATATCAGAAAAAGAGCTCGCTGGTGCACTCGATGAACTCGAGATCATGCTTCTGGAAAGCGATGTGGCGCTGCCGGTCACCGATGCGGTCATCGCCCATGTAAAAAAAGACCTTATCGGGAAACACCGGCGAATTGGGCAATCGGTGGATTCTCTTGTTGTCGGTACATTAAAAGCGGCACTGCTCAATGTACTGGGGAAAGGATTTGATCTCACGGAATATATCACAAACCACAAACATCCCGTGAAAATTCTCTTTACCGGTGTGAACGGCACGGGCAAGACCACGACTGTGGCAAAGATTGGCTTTTTTTTAAAGCAGAAAGGATTTACTGTTGTGATCGGTGCCGGCGACACCTACCGTGCCGGTGCCATCGAGCAGATTGAGGTGCATGCTGAACGTATCGGTATCAAGATCATACAGCACCAGCAGGGTGCCGATCCCTCAGCGGTGCTCTTTGATGCTGTCCAGTATGCAGTTTCACACAAGATTGATGTGGTACTCGCTGACACGGCGGGAAGGTTTCACACCAAGTCGAATTTAATGAGCCAGCTCGATAAGATCCGGCGGGTAATGAAGCCTGACCTTGTCATCTATGTTGACGAAGCAGTCGCAGGGAACGATGCGGTGGTGAGGGCATATGAGTTTGACCGGACTATTGGAGCGGATGCCGTTGTGCTCACGAAGGCGGACATGGACTCGCGCGGTGGCGCGGCGATCTCGATCGCCCACACGATCGGAAAACCGCTTATGTTCCTTGGCACCGGGCAGGCATACGACGATATCATACCCTTCTCTCCTGAGGGGATGGTCGAGGAACTTCTTGGTGATGTATAATGCTGGACTCACTCTCCAGCTCGTTAAAAGACGCACTTAAGAAGCTCGCAGGAAAGACGGTTGTAGACCGTGCAGCGGTCGATGAACTGGTCAAAGACCTGCAGAGGGCGCTCATTTCTGCAGACGTGAATGTCAAGCTGGTTATGGAGCTCTCCAAAGCGATCCGCACCCGTTCACTGGATGAGCCTCCTCCCAAAGTCATGAGTGTACGCGAGCACGTGCTGCGTATCGTGTATCAGGAGCTTGTCCGGCTCATATGGGTATCCACCGATGTGAAACTCGAACCCCAGACGATCCTGATGGCAGGACTTCAGGGCAGCGGAAAGACGACTACAACCGCCAAGATCGCCCGCTATTTCCAGAAAAAAGGACTCAGGGTTGGTGTTGTATGTGCCGACACGTTCCGTCCCGGTGCGTATGACCAGCTCGCAACTCTCTGTGCTAAGATCAATGTCCCCTGTTTTGGAAACCCGCACGAAAAGGATGCCCTTGCAATCACCCGGCAGGGGCTTGCTGCATTTAAGGAACTGGAAGTCCTTATTGTTGACACACAGGGCAGGCACGCCCTTGAAGTGAACCTGATTAAGGAGATCATCGAACTCAATGTGTTGACAAAAGCAACCCACCGGTGGCTTGTGATCGATGCGGCACTCGGGCAGCAGGCGAGCGAACAGGCACGCCGGTTCCACGAAGCAATCGATATTGACGGTGTCATCATCACCAAGATGGACGGCACTGCCAAGGGAGGAGGGGCTTTGTCTGCCGTTGCGGAGACCAAGAGCGGGATTGTTTTTATTGGCCAGGGAGAGACGATCGAAGACCTCGAGCGGTTTGACCCGGATGGGTTCATATCCCGGCTACTGGGTATGGGCGACCTGAGGGCGCTTGCAGAAAAGGCCGAAGAAGCGATGCGGGTTGACGACGTTGACGTCAACGCAATGATGAAGGGCAAGTTCACCCTTCGCGACATGTACAAACAGCTCGAGGCACTCAATAAGATGGGGCCTTTGAAGCAGATCATGAACATGCTCCCGCTGGGTAACATGGAGCTCCCCGAGGGCGTGTATGATGTCACGAGCACCAAGATGGTCCGGTACCGCATCATCATGGACTCGATGACGAGCACCGAGCTCGATGACCCTGCACTCATCAACAGTTCGCGCATGCAGCGCATCGCCCATGGTGCCGGAGCAACTCCGGATGAGGTCCGGGAGCTCTTGAAATACTACAAGCTGATGCAGCGGACAATCAAAGGGCTCCGCGGAGCCGGTGGCAAATTCAATATGCAGCGCTTAATGAAGCGCTTTTCCGGGATGCAGTGAGATGACTTCTTTTGCGATTGTCGGGCATGTCGCCCGAACCGATGGAGCGTTCAGCCTCAACGACCTGCCGTCAACCGGTGGGCGGATGGACGTGCTCTGCCGGTGTGTGAATGCCTCACTCTTCCTCTCGCACACCCTGCGGCGTGATGTGGATTGCTCTCTTATACTGCTCGGCCCGCCAGTTCCGCCAAAGACGGTGAAATTTTCCGGGGACCGTGTCCGGTCACTGAACCCTGACGAACGCAGTCCGGCTGCTATGGTCAAAAATGCTCTCGCAATCCCATGCGGTTCGGTGTTCCGTGAATCATCTGCAGGTGTGACGGTAAGAAAGGGTGGTCTTGAACGGTTGCTGCAGGAACACCGGTTTGGTGTGCTGGACGAGCAGGGGACCGACATCCGGAAGTGTGACTGGTTGCCGGATGCATTCCTGCTCTCCGACCACCAGAACTTCACGGGGGATGAGGTGGCTCTCGTCGCAGGTTGTCCGAAATATTCTGTCGGCCCTGCGGTGCTCCACGCCGACCATGCAATTTGTGTGCTGCACAATGAACTCGACAGGAGGGCTGGCGGATGGAAATGACACAGACAGCAGGTAAAATTCTTGCCTGCGGTGACTGCTGCGACCATTGTCTGGGAAGGTTTTTTGGCAAACGGGGGCACGGGCTCACCAATGACGAACGGGGCAGGGCGCTCCGGATTGCCCATGCGGTTGCAGAGAACCTTCCTTTCGAACCATTCACCGGCTCGTGCTGGGTCTGCGGGAACTTCTTTGACACCGTTGCTGTATGGGCAGAACGAGTCGTTGCCGCAATGCAGGGGATCGAGTATGCGACGTTTCTTATCGGGTGTCGTGTCCCCCCGCTCATCTCAGAGAGTGAGGAGATGGTATGGAGCGACCTTTCCCTTGCCGACCCGGAACCGTTCAAGTCCGAGGTGAACCGTGAAGTGGGAAAAGCCGTCGCTGCAATCACCGGAAAAAACGTGGACTTTAAAAAGCCCGATATTGTTGCGCTCCTTGACCTGAGGCAGGATATCGTTGACCTGCAGATCAACCCGGTCTTTTTCTATGGCAGGTACCAGAAACACGAGCGCGGTATCCCCCAGACGCACTGGGACTGCCGTAACTGCCGCGGTGCCGGGTGTGAAAAGTGTAATTTTACCGGCAAACAATACCAGGACTCGGTCGAGGAACTGATCGGGCGGCCGGTAATTGACCTGTTTTTTGCGCAGAATGCGGTGCTCCATGGCGCGGGGCGCGAGGACATCGATGCCCGTATGATCGGCACGGGAAGACCGTTCATCCTCGAAGTGGTCTCACCGAAGCGCCGGACAGGGGATCTGCCTTCGGTTGAAGCGGCGATCAACCAGAGTGCACAAGGCCGCGTCACGGTGGAACTCGTCCGCTGGACTGAACGCAATGAGGTGGAAACCCTTAAATCGAACAAAGCGCATAAAAAATACAGGATCATAGTCGGGGTTGAGGGTGCACCCTCACCTGATGAGTTCGCAAAAGCCGTAAAATCCTTATCCGGTGTCATAATACGCCAGCGCACACCGGAAAGGGTCGCACATCGGCGTGCTGATAAAATCCGCGAACGCAGGGTCCTTGCTATCGAATGCACTGGTGAGGAAGATGGCAGGTATACCGTCGAAGTGACGGGCGAAGCCGGACTCTACATCAAGGAACTGATATCCGGGGACAACGGGAGGACACAACCGAGCCTTTCAGAGGCTCTGGGCTTTTCCGCCCGCGTTACCAGCCTTGATGTTGTGCTGGTCGAAGAGAAGAACTTGAGTGAATAACCATGGCACATCACAACGGACCGCGAAAAAAGACACGGTATAAATTCAAGAAGGAATTGAGAAAGCGCGGGCTTCCGCCCGTCACCTCAGTCATCCAGAAGTTTGAGGTCGGCGACAAAGTCCACATCGTCTGCGACTCCAGCATCCAGAAAGGTATGCCCCACCGCCGGTTTCACGGCAAGACGGGAACCGTCGTCGGGCGGCGCGGGCGTGCATGGATGCTTGCGATTGCCGACGGAAACGCCGAAAAGATCGTGATCGCCCGACCACAACATCTAAAAGCACAACGGTAAATCCATTATCAGGTGATTGGCATGAAAGTGAAAGGTGTTATTAGCGAAGAGAGGGTCACACTCCCCAAGGTACGTGAAGTCCTGCTGGGCGTCGAAGCGCAGCGGCTTGCTGCAGAAAAGGAGATGTCTTATGAGTTTCGCCGCAGTATTGAGCATGCCAATCAGGTTGCAAAGACATCGCCGGAAAAGTCAGAGGCGTTAGTTGAACAACTCCAGAAACTGGAGAAGATGAAGCCCGAGATCGCGTTCCGCATAGCAAATATCATGCCCAAAACCCGTGACGAACTGAGGGCGATCTATGCCAAGGAACGCTTCACCCTCGTTCCTGAAGAACTCGACTCTATCCTTGAGATCGTTTCATCCCACTTCTGAGGAGGAGCCATGAAGATCGAGAAGAAGGAGGTCAACTGTATAGTTCTCGATATCCTTGCAAAAGGGCATCCTGACGACCCCCGCCCCCCGTTCAAACGCGAACCCCTTGTCCAGGCGATGGGGCTTGAACAGTTCAAGCTGCTCGAGCTCGTCCCCAAACCAGGTATTCCGATAGAACTCTACGAAAAATTATATATCGGCGATGGCGAGCGGCAGAAGATCGAGAGAGTGAAGCGCAGGATCGGGTACGAGGAGCTGACGCAGACTGCCCGTGGCGAACTGCCCTTTATTATCGAAAAAATTGTCAAGGAGCGGGAGCACGACTTTGTCCAGTTCTTCAACACCGCAGTCCCCATCACGCCCAAGATGCACATGCTCCACCTGTTGCCGGGCATCGGCAAGAAACTGATGTGGGAGATTCTGGACACCCGCAACCTGAAACCATTCGACAGCTTTTTGGATATTTCGACGCGTATCAAATCAATTCCGCACCCGGAGAAGATGATCATAGCCCGTATTCTGGAAGAGCTCCAGAATAAGGACGTGAAGTATCACGTCTTTACCACGAGATGAAGGCATATTGTGACCAGCATTTCCTCATCGATCCTCATGCAGTCGGACGTATCGCGGACATAACTGACGTCCGGGATCATGAGGTGCTGGAGGTTGGGCCGGGCAACGGTGCCCTCACAAAAGCCCTGCTTGATCGCGGGGCAATCGTCCACGCAGTGGAGCTGGATCCGGAACTCTGCGACGGGCTCACCGACCGGTTTTCCCAGGAGATCGCCAGCGGAAAACTCACCGTGACGCACGGGGATGCGTCCCGGTGCGAGCTGCCCCCTTTTTCGGTCGTTGTCTCAAACCTCCCGTACTCGATCTCGTCGAAGATTACGTTCCGGCTGCTTGAGATGGGATTTGAAACCGCGGTGCTGATGTACCAGATGGAGTTTGCAAAACGGATGGTCGCACCGGCAGGCACCAAGGAGTGCGGGAGGCTCTCGATCATGGTGCAGACCTATGCGACAGTGCAGAAATGCTTTACGCTCCCGCCCAATTGTTTCTCACCAAAACCGCAGGTGCACTCTACCGTGGTAAAGATCGTCCCCCGCCCGCCGATCTTTTATGTGAACGACCGCAGGCGCTATGCCGATGTCGTCAGGGCTCTCTTCTCCCACCGGAGAAAAACCGTCAGGAACTGCCTGAAGGGATCTGGTGGGATGCTCGATCCTGCATGGGTGAAGCGGGCGATAGAGGTGCTGTCAGGAGAGATCCTCGCGAGCAGACCGGAGGAATTGTACTTAGAGGATTTTGCGACGATTGCAAACCTTGAGTAGACCGGGAACCGGGCTATCCACCCATCGGGACCGGTGAGCGGGAAGGGAAAAAATCACACGTTTTGCGTGAAAAAAAGGTTTTAGTCTTCCACAGGGTCCACGCGATACCCATGCGCTCCAAGGATCGTGATCACATTATTGAGCCATTCGTGATCATCGGTATGGTGAATATCCTGAAGGTGGGCAAGGATGTGGGAATCATGCCCATGTATGTCATGTCCACCGGGGCCGTGAGTATGTTGGACTTGGTCATGCTTTGTTTGTATAGGATGGGGTAAATGTGCTATTTTTTCTGACCAGATGGAGACAAGGACTTCATCATGGGTCCTGAGCTCATTGATACCGATCACCCTTCCCCTTGTCTCACCGGATGCATGATGATGGATCAGCATGCAATAGCACTGGAAATCCCTGCAGATGGAGGGGCGGGTGGGATAGATAGCACAGGCCAGTCCCTTGCCTTCGGGATTCTTCCTGCTGAAGAAACATCCTTTGCGGTTCGGATCTTTCCCGCCCGTTTCCTCAAAGTCTTCGGCTATCTCATTCGCAAATTCGGGCTGAACATGAACAAGAAATAGTTCATTGGTTATCCCATACCGGCAATAGTAATCCCTCTCTGTCAGCTGTCGTTCAATTTTTATGAACTCTCCAAAGCTCTGGCAGCATTTCCCGCACCAGTTGCAGTCAAACTTGGCCATATCTCTCACTCCATTTCAGCCATTGGGGGTAATAAATTATGTGAAATATTCCGGGCAAAAACATCAGGAGAATTATTTTACCCAGGATAGCATGACGGTTTTTTACGATATTTGAGGAATAATCTCCTTATATGTCCTCGGAATTCCTGTTCCTTGTCTATAAACGTTGAAGTTCTCGACATTTCTACCAATAATATTCGGCAGACTGTCTCTTCGTCGGGATAAACCCCCGGCTGGTGTATATTAGCGATAGTGCCTGTTGCAGGGACGCAAGAGAAAGCAGTGTCGATCAGGTGTGACAATATTCCGTCTGCAATTCGATACCGTGCGATACTTAATGCCGAAATAACCGTTAATAAAAAGAAAAAAATTCCGGGAATTTTCGTATAGTAAACAAAATCCCAATACTTTATTAAAAAAAGAAAAAAAATTTTCAGCCTGTTCCACCCAGTATGTGGAACGGGATCTTCTGTGCAGGGCTCCTGATCATGTTCTGAGGCGTCCCCGCGATGACGCTGTGTGGTAAGACAAGCCTGTTGAAGGCTACCATATTTTCTAAAACAAACTCCCACTATTTTGTGATCAATGCCCGATACTCCTGCTCAAATCTACACCCCTGCAGAAGACACGCATCTCCTTCTTTCTGCCGCA
>CAZNIL010000009.1:0-37101 GCA_964573085.1 uncultured Methanoregula sp. | reverse complement strand
ATATTGAGATCATAATCGAAAACCCTACTTTTAATACAACTTGGGTTTTCTCAAAATAGTTGTTTGCGACAGCCGGAGCAAACGGCCACGAGAAGAATCCAAGGGATTCTTCGCTGTAGTGTTAACACAGCCAATTCCTAAATAGACCAATCCCCGCCTCTTTTGAGGCTACGATTGGTCATAATTGTTGTGTTCTACACTATTTTTCAAATTTGGTTCGGGCGAGTACAAGAAATTGAAATGTAGTGTATCTGGACAGGCAATTTCAGACCATCGGGAATACGGATCATAGGAAAAAGAATTTCAATGCACATTATGAAGTACTTGAAAATGCCTTTCAATATGTTTCACACAGACGAGGGGAAAAAATAAAGGGCGATGGGAGAATAGGAATCCCAAAAGGACAGGTATTATTATTTTCGGAGTATCTTATGTTCAAACAGAAAATTACATTGGATAAGGAAAAATTCTTTGGACCCCCCTGACACCTCTGTATCAAACGATTAACCTATCAACTACTACATCCAACACTTTTTCGACATTCATCAAACTGAGGTAAAAATGTATTCAATAAGTAAGCAAATTATTGTCTTGTCAGTGCTTTTTGCCTTATTGGTGGCACCCGTATCTGCCGGTACCAAGTACATGTCGGGGAGCCCTCAGCTCTCGGCGTATATTTCAGGAACAAACGAGTTTTCACCGGGTTCGGACGCCACGCTCACCCTTGTCATCGAGAACAGCGGGCTGAACGAATACAAAATGATCCAGTCCGGAATTGTCGATCGCGAGGACCTTCCCAATACCGCCAAACTCCTAATGGTATCGCTGTCCGCGGGAAACGCCCCGATTGTTGTCAAGTCAGACCCGCAGATGGTCGGCGATCTCAACGGGGGAAGTACGGTTACGACCACCTTCAATGTAAAGATCCTGTCGGATGCTCAGTCAGGGACGTATACTCTTCCGGTCAATATTGATTATACCTACCTTCAGTTTGCAGAGCAATATGGGACCGATGCCATCAGATATTACTATAAAACTACCAATGCAAGCGTTCCGCTCGCTATCAAGATCAAACCCGAGATCTCCATCGATGTGCTGTCGGCACAATCCGATCACCTGAACGTCGGAACTGAAGGCTACCTGAACCTCAAGATAAAAAATACCGGCTACGAGGACGGGTCAAAAGCGATTGTAAAAGTCATCCGTAACGGGAACAGCCCTATCATTCCCACAGACAGCAGCGTATTTGTCGGGGATTTCCCGTCCGGCTCAACTGTTGATTGCAGGTACAAAGTCTCGGTGGCTAAAGATGCAGAGCGCTCGACCTACCCGGTCGACGTTGCAGTTGTCTACGAGAACAAAGACGGCGATACGGTCACGTCCCGCACCGATACCATCGGGGTTCCCGTTGGCGGAAAAATTGATTTCGCAGTCATTTCCGCCCCATCAGAGCTGAACCCGGGGAACAAGAAAGTGATCACGGTGGAGTATAAAAATACCGGCGATACATCCGTATTTTCTGCCCAGGGGAGGATCAGTGCGGTAAACCCGTTTACCAGCAATGATGATATTGCATACCTGGGCGAGATCAAGCCCGGCGATTCTGTGGTTGCATCGTATGAGGTGAGTGTTGACCGTGCTGCGACCATCAAGGAATATGGCCTGGACTCTGAAATCCGGTACCGCGATGCACTCGACAACTCATACATATCCGACACCATGAAGGTACGGGTAAATGTTACGGAACAGACGGGCATTTCAGCAATCCTGTCAAATCCCATCATGATAAGTGTGATTATTGCCGTGATTGTTGGGATTGGATATGCAGTATATAAAATCCGGAAAAAAGGCAACTGAACAAAATCAATTTTTTGCAGAAAGTATGCACGAATTTTGAGATTGTCCACAGTATTTTTAATCGGTTTTAGGCCCATTATTCTTCCGTATTTTTTTATCATTTATCAAATTCAGAAAATAATTTCCGGATAAACTCCGTATACCGTAAAAATAAGCAAGTTTTATTTACTTAAAGCAACTAAAATTGTTTTGTATTACCATGCACATTATGGAAGGATTCTTACCATGGGAATGGTGCCTGCTCTGGTGGCTTGTTGCCATCCCATTCCTTGTTCTCGGAATCGTTGAACTGCGATCGATGATGAGGAAAGACCGGGAATACCTGCCGCTGCTCGGGGTCTGCGGAGCGTTCATCTTCATATTGTCCGCTCTCAAACTCCCTTCGGTAACCGGCAGCTGCTCCCACCCGACCGGCACCGGTCTTTCGACCATGTGTTTTGGGGTATTCATTACCTCGATCGTTGGTGCAATCGTCCTGCTCTTCCAGGCACTCCTGCTCGCCCACGGGGGGCTCTCGACGATGGGAGCCAACATGGTCTCGATGGCGATCGGCGGTCCGATTGCCGGGTATGCTGTGTACCGTCTGCTCAAAGACACGAAGGTCAATATCTATGTCACGGTATTTCTCGTAACGGCAGTTGCCGACCTCGTGACATATGTCATTACTTCGTTCGAGCTTGCACTCGCCTATCCCGCACAGGTTGGAGGGATCCTTGCCTCGTTTGAAGCATTCTTTGCGATCTTCGCCATTACCCAGGTACCTCTCGCGATCGTGGAGGGATGCGTGCTGGCGCTCGTCTTCAAGTATATTGTCGCGCTGAAACCGGAAATTCTTATAAAACTGAACGTCTTCTCAGAGGACCAGATTATCGGTGCACATAGGAATGACAAGGCAGTTTCCTTGGCAGAGGGATGATCATGATCCAAAACTATAAACTCGAAATTATCACCGTCGTTGCAGTCCTTGCTTTCGTCGTGCTCTTTCTCATGGTCAGCGCCGGAGGGAGTCATGAGTTCAGCGGATCCGATGATGTCGGTTCGCAGAAAATCGCCGAACTGACCGGTCATCCGGTTGAATCCTTCTCACCGGTCATTCCCCAGTATGAACCTCCGAGCGGGGAGATCGAGTCCACGCTCTTTGCACTCCAGGCCTCGTTTGGGGGCCTTGTTCTCGGGCTCGTCTTCGGGTACTGGTTCGGGCAGAGAAAATCCTCGTTAACGACCTGAGATCCATGCTTGAGACAAATCTGGACAGTGTCGCACAACAGAGTGCGTTCCGGCATATCAACACCGGAACCAAACTCATTCTTGCGCTTGGATCGCTCATCCTCTGCCTCATATCCCCATCACCGGTCGTGCCGCTGATCTCTGGTATCATACTCAGTCTTGTTCTTATCATCCCGGCACGGACATCTCCCCGCCTATACGGGGAACTCCTGCTGGGCCCGGCCATTTTTACGATCATGAGCATCGTGATCCTCCTCTTCATACTTGGCGGCGGGGATGTGATCTGGCGGTTCAACCCGGTACCGTGGATTGATCTTTCCATCACAACAGGCGCTGTAAAGGAGAGTATACTGGTGTTGTGCCGGGTGTTCGGGTGTTCGGTCTCACTTTTTTTCATCGCACTGACGACTCCCCTGACAGATCTCTTTAATGGCATGAAACGTATCGGGATTCCCATCGAACTCATCGACCTCATGATGATCATCTACCGTTACATCTTCATTGTCATTGCCCAAACTGTCGAGATCTGGCATGCACAGGTGATGCGCCTTGGCTATAGCAGACCAATGGAATCAATCCGATCCTTTTCCATGCTCTGCGGAATGCTCTTCATCTCCAGCTGGATTGCAGGAGAAGACCTCATCCATGCGATGGACAGCCGCTGCTATGACGGGATAATCCCTTCGCTGGATCAGGCGGAACCTGTGCAGATACCGTCACTCATCCTTGTAATGCTGTATCTTTCCGGGCTAAGTGGGATTCTGCTGGGGATGTCTACAGGGGTCGTGGCGCTTTCATGAATGTTATACTCGAAGCGCGGGATATCAGGTACCGGTACCCGGGAAACCCGGAGGCGATTAAAGGGATCAGCTTCCACATGCGCCAGGGCGAGAAGATCGCACTTGTGGGTCCCAATGGCGCTGGTAAGTCCACGTTATTACAGATGTTCAATGGTATGATTCGCCCGGATTCGGGCCTGATGCTCTTTGACAAAGAACCGATCCGGTATGATACCCGGTCACTCCGCCAGCTCCGCAAACGCATCGGGTACGTGTTGCAGAATCCGGACCGCCAGATCATTGCACCGACCGTGTACCAGGATGTAGCTTTCGGCCCGGCAAATCTCAGGTTTGATGAGCAGGCCATCCGGAACGCGGTGACTCTTGCACTACGGCATGTCGGGCTTGAGGGGTTTGAACGGCGCCCGCCCCACCAGCTCTCCGGTGGGGAGAAGAAACGGGTAGCTATCGCCGGTGTGCTGGCAATGGATCCGGATGTACTGGTTTTCGATGAGCCGACCAGTGGACTCGATCCATCGGGATCAGAAGATATTATGGAACTGCTTGACGAACTGAACCATGAAGGGAAGACTATCATCATCTCCACCCATGATGTCGAACTTGCATACCCGTGGGCCGACCGGGCAATCCTTTTACTGGATGGCAGGATCCTTCAGGAAGACGTACCGGATGTGGCGTTCGGGAATCCTGATCATGTCCGCATGGCACATCTTTCCCTTCCGCTCCTGCTCGAACTCTATATCGAGATGCAGAAGCGTGGTTTCTCTCTTCCGGATAAGAAACCCCACACTGTGCTGGACATGATGCACATCATCGAGACATTATTCCAAAAGACCTGCTGCCATGCCCGGCCCGGTACAATAACGGTCTGCAATGTTGATTTGGATAACGAGGAATCGTTTCTGGAAGGGGTCTCAAATCGTACCGGAGTTTCTGTGGGTGCAATGGGAACCCGGGCAAAACAGCGCGCAGAAAACAGCCACATACGGCTGGACTTCACATACGGGGTTATTGACAAATGCATTCTCAGGGCATTGCTGGGAGAGGATTCCCTGATCCTGACAACCGGGAGCATGGTGGAACGGGTGCATAAACGGGTCGATGACTATGGAAAAGAGAGTGGAATCCATATTACGGTCACCCCATCACAGCCCGGAAAAGTTAAGACAACCCCAGAATCATGGGAACGAATATGAACACGGTGTCACGAATTGTCATAGCCGGTACCCATAGCGGATGTGGCAAAACCACGGTAGCAACCGGTGTCATGGCAGCACTTGTCGCACGGGGCGTTTCGGTACAGCCGTTCAAAGTCGGGCCGGACTTTATTGATCCTACCCACCACACGAAGATCTGCGGGCGCGTATCCCGGAACCTTGACCCCTTCATGATGGGGGATGATGGGGTGAGAGACACCTTCCTGCGTGCAACCGCTGGTGCTGACATTGCAGTGATAGAGGGTGTTATGGGATTGTATGATGGGATTGATGGCACCGAACGGTCAAGCACTGCACATGTAGCCACAATCCTTGATGCACCGGTTATCCTTGTCGTGGATGCCGGTGGTATGTCGCGGAGCGCCCAGGCGCTTATCCACGGTTTTTCAACCTATCATCCCGCCATGCGTATTGCCGGTGTGATCTTCAACAGGATCGGAAGTGACCGGCACCGGCAGATGATCGAGTCTTCTCTTGCTGTTCCGGCATTCGGCTGGATCTCCAAAAATGAACAGCTCGCAATAAAAAGCCGGCACCTTGGCCTTGAGATGGCACATGAAACATCAGCGAATACAGGATCCGGTGCAATTATCAGTGAATGTTGTGATCTTGATGCTATTAAAAAAACCGCCCAACAGGTATCACCTCTGCGCGGGGTGCCACCTGAAATAAGGAACATTCCCCCGATAGGAAAGATCGGTGTGGCGTGGGACCCGGCATTCTGTTTTTACTATCAGGACAATCTTGACCGGCTCCGCGCTGCCGGTGCCGAACTGGTCTTTTTTTCGCCACGTGATGACCGGCTTCCCGATGTGCAGGGTTTGTATATTGGCGGCGGATATCCTGAACTGCATCTTGTTGAACTGGAATCTTCTCTTTGCCGGTCGGATATCAGAAGAGCTGCAGATCGGGGGATGCCAATCTATGGAGAGTGCGGGGGTCTTATGTATCTCACCGAAGATGTCGCTGCAGACCGTTCATACCGGTTATGCGGGGCACTCCCTGCTACAACAGTGATGACAACAAAGGTTCAGGCACTTGGGTATGTCGAAGGAGAGAGTGTCGAGGGGAAATCATTTCTTCAGCCCGGCCTTTCGCTGATAGGCCACGAGTTCCATTATTCTAAAGTGTCCCCGCAACCAGATGCACGGTACACATTCCGGCTCGGCAGGGGAAGAGGGATTGCCGATGGGAATGACGGGCTCGTATCCAACAATACCATCGGTACCTATACCCATGCGTATTTCTCAGATGCTTTTGTAAAATCTTTTATTGATGAAATTAAGAGATGGAAAAGTATCTGAATGGGGTATGTGCACCCCATTTTTTTCTGTTCCTGATCATTTTTTCTGATATGAGGTATGAATCCAGGGAATCTCTAAAAAAATCCCGTGGTGGTTTTATACGGGCGGAAACATATATACCGGAGACAAATTTGCATGTGAAGGTGAGCTATGCGCAGTGATGAAATCAAAACCGGCTATTCGCGGGCGCCAAACCGCTCGCTGCTCCGTTCCCTGGGTGTGACAGATCGCGAGATGGGTCTGCCGTTTATCGGGATTGCCAATGCATACAACACCATCGTTCCCGGGCATGTCCACCTGCGGGAGTTAGGAAACAAGGTCAGGGAAGGCATTGCGGCTGCAGGGGGTGTCCCGTTCGAGTTTGGCACTATCGGGATCTGTGACGGGATTGCCATGGGGCATGAAGGAATGAGGTCATCGCTGCCCTCTCGCGAGAATATCGCCGACTCGATTGAGCTGATGGTGGACGCTCACCGGTTCGATGGTCTGGTCTGTGTCGGTACCTGCGACAAGATTGTCCCCGGCATGCTCATGGCAGCAGCCCGGTGCAATATCCCGACTGTCGTTCTCACCGGCGGCCCGATGCTCTCCGGCTACCAGGAAGGAAAGGAGCTCTCTCTTATCGATGTATTTGAAGGTGTAGGAAAAGTCGCAGCAGGTACGATGACGGAAGATGCTCTCTGTGAGCTGGAACGCGCTGCCATGCCAGGTTGCGGAAGTTGCCAGGGACTCTATACTGCAAATACGATGGCATGTATGACCGAAGCGATGGGGATGTCGCTTGCCGGCTGCGCTGCAATACCGGCTGTTGACGCGGCAAAACTCCGGATCGCCCACGAGACTGGGGAAGCAGTACTCCGGTTAGTGAAAAAGAATATCAAACCCTGTGATATCATTACGAAAAAAAGTCTCCGGAATGCAATCTGCGTCGATATGGCACTCGGAGGTTCAACGAACACGGTGCTTCACCTTATGGCGATCGCAACCGAAGCCGGTATCTCGCTTACGCTTGAAGACTTCAATGCGCTTGCAGAAAAAGTACCCCACATCTGCCACATGCAGCCATCCGGCCCGCACTCGATGCAGACGCTGTACCGTGCCGGGGGGATCCCTGCGGTATTCAGGCAGATTGAAAAACTTCTTGATGACTGCCCCACCGTATCCGGAACAACCACGCGGCAGATAGCAAAGTCAGCCATTGTGAAAAATTCATCCATTATACGGACGTGTGCAAAACCCGTCAGTGCAGCGGGGGGCTTGAAGATCCTGAAAGGGTCCCTTGCACCGGATGGCGCGGTGGTGAAATGTGCCGCAGTGCCACAGCCGATGTGGAAACATGCGGGACCGGCGCATGTTTTTGATGGCGAACAGGCAGCGATGAAGGCGATCCTCGCGAAAAAGATCCGTGAAGGCGATGTGATTGTGATCCGGTACGAGGGACCGCGGGGCGGGCCCGGGATGCCGGAGATGCTCTCTCCCACTTCAGCGCTGATGGGACTTGGGTATACAAAAGTCGTGCTTGTTACCGATGGAAGATTCTCCGGTGGCACCCGGGGCCCATGCATCGGGCATGTTGCACCGGAAGCAGCAGTTGGCGGGCCGATCGCTTTTGTGCAAGATGGCGATCAGATCGAAGTCGACCTCTACAGGAAGAAAATTGACCTCCGTGTTGATGCAAAGGAAATCCAGAAACGAAAGAAAAACTGGAAACCTCCGGTAAAACCGCTCAAAGGCGTCCTCGCACGGTACGCAAAGACCGTTGAACAGGCAAATATAGGTGCGGTGCAGCGGTAAAAAAGATACTACCGCCAGATAAAATTCTTTTCGTAACGATCCTATGTAAATCTAAAAAAGGTATGTGTTGTATCAGGGTGTTTGTCCTGGGAGGTACGATTGAATGATAACCTCCCGTTCCCCTTCATCATAAACCAGCGAGGCGTACCTGCCCCCAAAAAGGATGAATGGCGGATATAACAAGAACCAGATGATGAAACCTATGAAAGGAATCATCATGACAAGGTTCATTAAAAATCCATATACCATCCCGATTACTCCGATAACGATCAGGGCGAGCAGGTAGTTGATCCAACCAATCTTCCGTATTGTGGCAAGTATTGCAGAGAAATTAAATCCTTCAGCTATGGATCCGGTGCGGGCAAACCTGACTGACCCGATGAACGAGAATATGCCGATGACAATAGCAAGGATAACTGCAAGAGCGAGGAGAATAATCATTGTGCCCAATGCAGACAAGATCTCCGGATGGGATCCAAAAAACTGTTCAATTTGGGCTTCGGACATCGTAGTGGTGTTTTCCGTAAACAGTCCGGAGGCAAAGAGGGTTGAGAAGAATGGAAGAAACGTAGCAATAATGAGCAGGATTACAGGTGCCGCGTAAATTAGCTGTACACACAGGAGTTTCAACCCGTCAACAAACATACTGCCCCACTGTTCCAGTTCCGGTGCCGGCTTGGTACCACGATAGATCCTGACTATGTACCCCAGAATAAATGGAAAGATGATAAGGCATACCAGTAACAGGAACCAACGTTTTGCATTACACCAGACCGCATCTTTTGCATAAGAAAATGAATCGGTAAGTATTGAACCATAATCCATGACGATCACCTGTTCCAGAATTGATGGATTCGCCTGCCATAAAAAAGAATGGCTGACGGCTTTGGGATATAAAAAAAATGTATTGAGATTACGCGCCTGCGGAATCGTACACAAGACAGAAGTACCGTGTAGCGAGAAGTGCAAAGGGCGGGATCAGGCACAGATAGAGGATTATTCCGAGGATTGGGATCATCATAAGAATTGTCACGATGATTCCGAAAATCACAGCGACAATAATGTAAACGATAAGTGCTATGATGTAGGTTACCCAGCCAATCTTCCCGATGGTTGCAAGAATCGCACTGAAATTAAACGCCTCGCCCATACTTCCTGTGCGGGCAAACCTGACGACACCGATCATTTCAAAGAGTGCAATAATGATTGCAAGAATGAAGACAACGACAAATCCTATCAGCATAGCGCCGATAGCTGCCATCATTACATTCGGATCACCTGACAAGGCACCTGTCATCACGCTTCCTATCATCAGTACTTCAACAATAATAACCGGGATAGCATAGATGAGCATCACGATTATTGTCTTGATACCGTCAACAAAGAGTGTCCCCCAGTCTGCAACTTCAGGAGCAGGCTTTTCTCCGCGAAGGACTTTCAGGCAATATCCTGCAAGAGGAATACCCAACAGGATCGTGGCGATGATCAGCATCAGCCATTTGTTCCACTTTTCCCAGACAGCATCTTTTGCATATGCAAAAGATTCGCCTACCATAGCTCCATAATCCATTACCAATCACCAATCATTCATCTGAATCATCCGTGACCGATCCAGCCACAAACGATTTAAGGTAGCTAACAACTTCGCAGAATATAAATATATCGTAGAAAAATGTTCAAAAATCAAATTGGAATGGTTAAATCAGTGCCTGAAGTGCCGTACGCCCGTAAAAACCATTGCCATGTGCAGCCGGTTTGCTGCAGCGATGACTTCCTCATCGCGGATCGATCCGCCCGGCTGGACAAGCGCAGTTGCACCGGCTTTTGCTGCGACTTCAAGCGTGTCCGGGAACGGGAGGAACGCATCGGAAGCAACGGCGGACCCGGTGAGCGGGGCATGGGCTTTCTGGATCGCAATCTTTGCCGCATCGACCCTGCTCATCTGCCCCGCCCCGATGCCCAGCGTCCTGTGATTGTCGGCAAATATGATTGTATTGCTCCGTGTATGCTTACAGATCTTCCACGCAAACTGGAGTGCCTGTAACTCATCCGCTGTAGGGTCACGGTCGGTGATCACCTTCCAGTGCTCTTTATAGGGGGGTGTCCGCTGCACGAGCGCCCCGCCATCGATTGTACGGATCTCATCGGCATCGACTTTTAATGGAACCGGGAGTACCCTCATGTTCTCTCGCTTCTTCAGGATTTCCAGAGCGTCTGCAGAAAATGAGGGTGCAGCCACGACCTCAACAAAAGTTTTTGCAAGTTCTTCAGCAACAGCCCGGTCAATCTCCCGGTTGAAGACAACAACCGAGCCATAGGCAGATTCGGGATCTACGTTACGGGCGGTGATGTACGCATCGAGCAGAAAATCTCCTGTTGCAACACCGCAGGGGTTGTTGTGTTTGACAATGACAGCCACAGTCTCGTCAAATTCCCTTAATAATGCAATTGCAGCATTCAGGTCAAGGTAATTGTTGTACGACATCTGTTTGCCCTGGAACGGTTCGGTACCGGCAATACCCAGACTTCCGTACACCGCTGCTTTCTGGTGCGGGTTCTCGCCATAGCGCAACATCCTGCCATGGGTGTACTGGACCGTAAATATCTCGGGAAAATCGGTACCGATCCGGTAGAGATAATTACTGATGGATGCATCATACGCAGCAGTCCGGGCAAATGCTTTTTTGGCAAGGGAGAGTTTCATGTCAGAGGGGATATCTCCTTGTTTCAGGGCATTTGAAACCAGGGGGTAATCTGCGGGATCGACAACAACTGCCACATCCTTATAATTTTTTGCGGCAGCCCGGATCATTGCCGGTCCCCCGACATCAATATATTCGATAAGCTTATCGAGATCCATTCCCTGTTCGGACTTTGCCTCAAACGGGTAGAGGTTCACGACAAGGAGATCGATCCGGTTGATCCCGTGCTTTGCCATGACCGCATCATCGATCTGCCTGCGCCCCAGAAGGCCGCCATGCACCTTGGGATGGAGTGTTTTGACCCGGCCGTCCATCATCTCGGGAAACCCGGTATAGTTTGACACTTCGGTGAATTTTATGCCGGCGTGTGCGAGTGCCTTTCCTGTACCCCCCGAACTCATGAGGCTGAACTTTGACCCGATGAGTGCATTTGCGAGTTCTATGATACCCGTTTTGTCCCAGACCGAAAGCAGTGCCCACTTCATGGTCAATTATTACGCAAAGCGGGGAAAAAAAGGTATGGAGTCGGAGTTGAATACAAAACCTGAACCGGTCCGTTGATTAATCCTGCATGTAAAAAAATTCATGAGAAAAAATTTCCTGGTGTGGTAAAATTCGTAGTGATAAGGAACGCAAAAATGGTTTTAAATACCAATTATTGACGAATTTTGCTTCCATTTGTTAAAATAAGGATAATTTAGCGCTTGTTCTTTTGTGATTGAGTAAATATTTATATAGAACCACATTACAATAGATAATAGAACATCGAATGGGATGTACCATGGCCGATGATTGTAACGACGTGCCAGAGCAGGAAAAAATCCCTGCAGGCACTGAACCGGGGGCTGATCAACCGGCACAGGCACCATCCGGGCCGGATGAGCAGAAAAAGCGGTACGATGAGCTGAACGACCAGTATCTGAGACTTGCCGCAGATTTTGACAACTTCAGGAAACGATCGGCACGCGAACGCGAAACCATCCTGCATTATGCAAATGAACGTTTCGCCGTCGACATGCTGGAGGTTATCGATAACCTCGATCGTGCTGCACGTTCGGACGATGCCTCCCTGCGTGAAGGGCTTAAACAGATACGGGAACTCTGTTCTTCGGTACTGCAGCGTCACGGAATCACCCCTATCGAAGTGCTGACAAAAAAATTCGATCCTGCAGAGCACGAGGCGATTGCGCACGTTCCTTCTGATTATGAAGAAGGTGTCGTAATCGACGAGGCTGCCCGCGGGTATCGCATGCATGACAAAGTAATCAGGTTTGCAAAAGTCGCAGTATCAAAAGGAAACCAAAAAAATAATGAGGATTAACTATGGCAAAGGAAAAAATTCTGGGAATTGATCTGGGGACGACATTTTCCTGTATGTCAATCATGGAAGCCGGAAAGGCGATCGTCATCCCCAATGCTGAGGGAGGGCGTACCACACCATCCGTTGTGGCATTCACCAAGGACGGGGAACGTCTCGTCGGAAGCCTTGCAAAACGCCAGGCTGTCACCAATCCCAAACGCACGTTCCAGTCAATCAAGCGAAAGATGGGGACAACCGAAAAGATCAGGGTCGATGACAAGGATTATTCTCCTCAGGAGATCTCGGCAATGATCCTACAGAAGATGAAGATCGATGCAGAGGCATATCTCGGTGAAAAGATCTCAAAAGCCGTCATCACCGTCCCTGCATATTTCAACGACTCACAGCGGACGGCAACAAAGGATGCCGGAAAGATCGCCGGTCTCGAAGTCCTGCGGATTATCAACGAACCCACCGCAAGTGCTCTTGCATATGGTATTGACAAGGAAGCGGATGCAACGGTGCTTGTTTATGATCTTGGCGGCGGAACGTTCGATGTTTCGATCCTGACGCTCGGAGATGGTGTTTTTGAAGTCAAATCGACAGCAGGGAATAACCATCTTGGTGGCGACGACCTCGATAAAATTGTTCAGGATTATCTTGTTGATGAGTTCAGGAAAAAAGAGGGTGTTGACTTAAAGAACGATCCCTATGCGATGCAGCGCCTCCGTGACGCGTCCGAGAACGCAAAGATCGAGCTTTCATCGCGGCAGTCCACAAACATCAACCTCCCGTACATCACCACCGATTCCAGCGGCCCAAAGTTTTTGAATATCGACCTGACACGGGCAAAGCTTGAGCAGCTCATCGGCAGCCTTGTAGAATCCACCGTTGGGCCGGTAAAACAGGCACTCGCTGATGCGAAGATGGAGCCAAAAGACATCGACCATGTGCTGCTTGTCGGGGGCCAGACCCGTACCCCGCTTGTGCAGGAAACTATCAAAAAAATTCTGGGAAAAGAGCCGGACAAGGGCATCAACCCGGATGAGTGCGTCGCGCTCGGCGCTGGTATACAGGGTGCCGTATTGACCGGAGAGACAAAAGACATCGTGCTGCTTGACGTCACACCGCTCACGCTGGGTATCGAAACACTTGGCGGGATAGCGACCAAACTGATCGAACGCAATACCACAATCCCTACAAGAAAAAGCCAGATATTTTCGACCGCTGCTGACGGGCAGACCAGTGTCGAGATCCATGTCGTGCAGGGGGAACGGGCGCTTGCAAAGGACAACTTCACGCTGGGAAAGTTCCAGCTCACCGGCATCCCGCCGGCACCGCGGGGCATCCCCCAGATTGATGTGACCTTCGATGTCGATGCAAACGGCATCATCCATGTATCAGCAAAAGACCTTGGCAGCGGTAACCAGCAGGCGATCTCCATCAAGGGAGACCGGAAACTCTCTGAAGAGGATATCAAACGCGCAACCGAAGATGCCAAAAAGTTCGAGGCTGACGACAAGAAGAAGCGCGATGAGATCGAACTGCACAACCAGGCGGATATGGCAGTCTTTGCCGCAGAAAAGATGTTAAAAGAGAGCGGCGACAAGATTGAACCCGCCGACAAGACAAAGATCGAAGAGAGTGCAGCAGCGGTCAAAAAGGCGCTCGCCGACGACAACCTTGATGAGATAAAAAAGTCAATGGAATCGCTCACTGAAATTGTCTACGCTGCAACGACCAAGCTCTACCAGAAAGTGCAGTCAGAGCAGGCAGCACAGCAGCAGGCTGGCGCATCAGGAAACGGCACTCCGGATAATAAACAGGATGACAACGTCGTCAATGCGGACTACAAGGTCAAAGAAGAGTGACCCCTATGGGCTCTTCTGATTACTACGACATCCTTGGCGTACCCCGGAATGCCGATGACAAGGAAGTCAGGAAGGCGTACCGCAACCTTGCCCGCAAATTCCATCCGGATGTCTGCAAAGACCATGGGGCAGAGGAGAAGTTCAAACATATCAACGAAGCCTACAGCGTCCTTTCCGATGCCCAGAAGCGGGCACAGTACGACAACATGGGGCATGAGACGTATACCAATGCCTCGAAAGGGTCGTACACCGGAGGCGGAGGATATGGAGGAGGGTTCTCGACAGACTTCTCCGGGTTCGGGGACATCTTTGACTTCTTCGGGGGTGGTAACCGGAGGGCGGGACCACAACCGGGTGCAGACCTCCTGACGCGCATCTCAATCCCGCTTGAGAATGCTGTCGCGGGGACTGACCGTGACATCGAGGTGATGCATACCGAACCCTGTCCCGCATGTGCCGGGTCGGGCAGCGAGACCAAAAAACAGAATACCTGTCCCCGGTGCGGCGGGAGCGGCCAGATGCGGCAGGCATCCCAGTCTCCGTTCGGACAGTTTATCCGCATGGCTACCTGCACCCAGTGCGGCGGCAAGGGTAAAATTCCCGAGCGGATATGCAAGGATTGCCGCGGTTCCGGTCACTCCCGGGTAAAACGGAAGGTCACCATCCATATCCCGCCCGGCATGGAAACCGGCATGCGCCTGCGGATGGAAGGATATGGTGAAGCCGGGGACTTCGGAGCCCCCAACGGAGACCTGTTCATCGAAGTATTTGTCCAGCCCCACAATCGGTTCACACGGGACGGGGACACCCTTGAGACCATGATCGAAATTTCGCCGGCACAGGCCGTGATGGGCACAACCATTGAGATCGAGACCATAGACAAGCGCCATATCGAAATAAATGTACCCGCCGGTGTCCAGTTTAACACCGCGCTTCGGGTCCCGGGCGAGGGTGTCAAGCGCCGCGGGCATCCCGGGGAGCTGCTCGTACGAGTGAAAATTGTCACACCCCGTCAGGTTGGCAGCGAAGAAAAGGAGCTGTACGAAAAGATCCTTGCCATCGAAGGTAAACATGCCGGGAAAAAGGGTTTTTTTTCCGGGTTCATGGGAAAGAAAAAAGAAAAAAAATAATCTTTTGCCAGTTTCCTTAATTTTTCCCTATGTCAATCTATTTCCTCTTTCATGTCCTATCGTTAATCAATGAAGCTGCTCTTTGAGCTCTCGGGGGAAAACCCTACACTCCCTTTCGCAGAACTCGAATGTGTCGGAACGGTCATTGAAAAGCGGGCTCAGGTAGCTGTGGCAGAATGTCGTGATCCTGAGAGTGTCCGGCGGCTTGCGCTGTCACACGGCGTTTGCGAATATCTCGGGGAATGTGCACCTGATATCGACTCATTCCGGCAGGTACTCAGGGACTGTGCAATTGAGACGGACCGGTCATTTTCCGGGAGGGTACGAAAAGTTCATGCTGGCGACACGACACTTGTGGACCAGTGCTCCCAGCGGGAATTTGAACAACTTATAGGCACGATGATCAGCGGACCCGTGGATCTCAAGGATCCTAAAGAGGAGTACCGGGCGGTCCTTTCAGAAGACCGGTGTTATTTTGGCAGGCTTCTCTTCACCATCGACCGGGGATTTTTTGACAAACGCAATCCCGGCAAAAGGATATTCTTCCATCCCGGTGTGATGATGCCACGGATGGCGCGGGCGCTGGTCAATATATCCTGTTCATACCCTGGAGATCTCCTCCTTGACCCGTTCTGCGGGACGGGGGGGACGCTAATCGAGGCAGAAATGCTACAGATCGATGCCATCGGAAGTGATTGTGATCCGTTGATGATTGACGGAAGCCGGCAGAATGTTCATACCGGCACGCTGATTGTAGCCGATGCCACCAGCCTGCCCTTGTCCGATGCATCTGTCGATGCTGTGGTTACTGACTTTCCCTACGGCCAGTCAGTCTCCATCAAAAAGGAAGACACAATGGAGCGGCTCTATGATGATGCACTTGCAGAACTGCGCAGGGTTTTGAAACAGGGAAGGCGTGCGGTTGTCGTTACGCATAAGGACATCAGTGAAATTGCCGCCGGGCATATGGACATCGTGCAGCGCCATGAGCAGCGGGTGCACAAGAGCCTGACGCGAAGGATCCTGGTGCTTGAGTGATAAGAAAAGCGACGCTGGTATCTTTATCAAATGCCAGTTCGAACATTGATACGAGGTTCGCATGAATAATTTTTACCAGGCGGGAATCCTTTTCTTTGTCATATCCACACTTCTTGTAATCTCTCCTACGGCTGCCTATTCTCCGGAAGCTGTTGCGTTCTATGACCGGGGAGTTGTTTTTCTCGATGGGGGGAACTATTCTCAGGCTGCTGGTGCGTTCGAACAGGCAATCCAACGGGAGCCCGGGTATTTCGAAGCATGGAATGGCAAGGCTGACGCGCTCAATCGCGCAAAAAAATATTCCGAGGCCTTGGCTGCTTCCAACAATTCAATCCGGATAAATTCTGCCTACGTAAAAGGGTGGATAAATCGGGGGCAGATCCTGTACAGCGTTGGATTTATGTACGAAGACCAGTTCCATGATACACAAACGGCGGATACATACTACCATGAACAGTTAAACGCCTTTGAGAAGGCAATTGCTCTCGATCCCGAGAATGCCGAGGCATGGTTTAACAAAGGGTATGCCTTATGCGGGATGGGGAGATGCGAAGAAGGCATCCTGGCATTCGAACGCGTAGCAGAACTTGATCCCAATTACCCTTATCTTGAGGGTAACATTAAGAACGCCAGAATCCTTGCTGAATCACAAAAGCCATTCTATGTAAAATATGCCGTATGGCTCGCGCTTCTTGTCCTTGTCGGTGCAGGCATTGGCTGGTGGGCATACAACAGGAAAAAGAGCAAATAATTCATTTTTAGTGATCTCAAACATTAACAATCGTATCCGTTACATTGCTTTTGAGTAGCAGATTCGTGCCTCTTCATGCTTCCCGAGTTTTTCAAGGATATCCCCGATATCGTTCCAGATGCTCTTTTGTGCAGGGTCAAGCTCGAGTGCATGCTTAAACGTGGAAAGGGCGTCCTGGTAGAGTCCCTCGCGCTGAAGCGCCCGCCCTTTTCGTATCCATGCATCAACAAAATCCGGCTGGATGCCAGTCATCGCTTCGTACGCAGAGGCAGATTCACGGAACCTGCCAAGTTCGTCAAGGGCACTTCCCTTGGTGAAATATGCGATGGCAAATCCGGGGTCGAGTGTGAGCGCCTGGTCATAGGACGTGATGGCGTCCTCGTATTTCCGGAGGTCAGCAAGTGCCATCCCTTTCCGGGTCCATGCGACTGCATTCTCCGGGGCAAGTTCCAGCACTTTCTCATAGTTTTTGAGAGCGTCGCCTGACCTGCCGATATCATAGAACGCGTTACCCTTGCCAAGGTATGCATCTGCATAGGTCCGGTCATGTTCAAGAGCCCGGTCAAATGCATCAATTGCATCGCGCGACAACCCGAGCTCGGCCAGTGACACCCCCTTATGGCTGAACGCTGCCGCATATGCCGGGTCAAGTTCGAGCGCCCGGTCATACGACTGGATCGCTTCCTGGTGTTGTTCACCCGCCGCATATGCCACCCCTTTGAAATAATGCACATTTGCTGACCTTGGACTGATTTCAAGGGCATGATTATAACAGACGATCGCCTCCTCGAACCTTCCCAGTTCAAAATCTGCACGCCCTTTCATGAATAATGCCTGGTGGCAATCTGGCTTGCCCTCCAGTGCACGGTCAAAGGCAGCGATGGCATCATTATAATTTCCGGTCTCGAACAGCGCTCTCCCTTTCTCAAAGATCGCTTCTGCAAATCCCGGATGCGCTGCGAGAGCAAGGTCAAAAGCAGCAATCGCATCAAGGGGAGCCCCGCTCATTGCAAGCGCCCTGCCTTTTTCATACAATACCTGCGGGGATTCCGGCTGGATAGCAAGCGCTGCATCGAACGCCACGAGGGCATCATCAAACCGACGCATCTGCACGAGCACAATACCCCGGTGGTGATGTGCTTCTGCAAACCGGGCATTCAGGGCAATAGCATTATCATATGAGTCGAGCGCTTCATCGTACCTGCCGCAGTGTTCCAGTGCCACCCCTTTCTGATACTGCACATCAGGGAGCTCCGGATCATGAGCGAGTGCCTGGTCGTATGATTGAATGGCCTCGACATACCGCTTGAGATGAGTAAAGGATATTCCCTTATGGAGGTAGGCGGGTGTGCAGGATTGGTTGACCGTGGTTGCATGGTTGAAAGAATCGATTGCATCTTCATATCTGCCAAGGCTGTTCTGCGCGATTCCCTTGAACAGAAACGCTTCCGAAAACTGGTTCTTTGCACTGATCGCGGTCGTATAGGCACCAATCGCTTCCTGGTACATGGAGAGCCCAAAGAGCGCCCTGCCCTTATGGTAGTATGCCTCAGGGTAGTCATGGTTCTGGAGAAGTGCAGCATCAAAGCTTTTTATCGCATCCTGGTACCTTCCAAGATGGCGGTATGAAACCCCCCGGTGATAGTATGCTTCCGGGTCTTTTGTATTGATGCCCAGCGCCTTGTTGTAGCAGGTGATTGCCTCAGGATAATCTCCTAATTTTGAGAGGGCGATCCCTTTTGCCGTCCAGAGCGATGCGACATTGGGCCTGACCTTCAGCGCGATGTTCAGACTCTCGACAGCGTCCTGGTATTCACCGAGTCGTGTGAGCGCCCTGCCTTTCTGCTCCAGCGCTTCGACAAATCCCGGCTGGACAGCAAGCGCATTGTTAAATGAGATAATCGCCTCCTGGAACATTCCGATCCGGGAAAGCGACTGCCCCTTGTAATGGTACGCCAGTGCATTATCAGGCCGTGTCTCGATTGCTTTGTTGAACGCTTCAATTGCATCATCATAATTTGTCATGGAAAAGAGGGCAATCCCCTTTCGGTACCATGCATCTGCATTCGCGGGATCGAGTTCCAGAGCCTGGACAAAGGATTCGATTGCATCGTTATTCTTTCCAAGTGCTGCAAGTGCAATCCCCCGGGTAATCCAAATCCCGATCGATTTTGGTGACAAATGCAAAGCTGCATCAAAAGATTCAAGTGCGTCCTTGTGCCGTCCGGTTGCCGCGAGGCATACCCCCTTTTGGAAATGGGCATCTGAGTTACCGGCGTCAAGGTCAAGAGTTTTGTTGAACGCAACGATAGCATCTTCATTCCTGCCAAGGGACTGGAGCGCTATTCCCTTGTGAAAATGGATGCCTGCATGGCTTTTGTCGAGCGCCATCGCATGGTCAAAGGTCTTGACAGCCTCCCGGAACATGCCGAGCGCGGAGAGTGCCCTGCCCTTGTCAAAGTAAGCATCCGCAAACTGGGAATCGGCATCAAGTGCCCGGTCAAACGATTTTACCGCTTCCTGGTACCGTCCTAACCGGACAAGTGCCACACCTTTCTGGTGGAGCGAGGGGGCATGTGCCGGTTCCACTCTCAGCACGTCATCGTACGCAAGGACCGCATCATCAAACTGACCGAGCAATGCAACCGAACGGGCACGGTGATAGAGGGCATCAAAATGATCCGGTCTGATTCCGATCGCCTGTTTATACGAGGAGATTGCCTCCTCATGCCTTTTTAACCGTGAAAGTGCGATTCCCTTTTCGAACCAGGCGTCAGCATTTTCCGGTATGATGGCAAGCAGGCGGTCAAAGAGTTTTACAGAATCCGCGTAGTGCCGGAGGGCAACATCCGTCGTACCTGCCTGGTAGAGTGCTTCGATGTGATCGGGTTCGATTTCAAGCGTCTTGGAAAATGCCTTGATCGCTTCTTCGTATTTCTGTATATTTTGCAATGCCAACCCTTTTTCAAAATACACTGCCGGAAAGAGAGAGAGATGATCTTCTGCGTGACCATAGGCATTGACCGCTTCATTGTACCGGTCAAGGGCAACAAATGCCCGCCCTTTCTCAAGATACGCCTCTCCGTAATCTGGCTTTTGGCCGATTGCGGAGTCAAATGAAAGGAGTGCCTCTTCATACCTGCCGAGCCGCTCAAGCGCAAGTCCTTTTTCGTAATTTGCAGAAGCATTATCAGGATTCAAGTCAAGAGAACGGTCAAAGGCACGGATTGCTTCAGGATATTGTGCGATCAGGTTGTGGGACAGCCCCTCATGGTAAAATGCATCTGCATTATCCGGGACAAGAGATGAAGTGCGCCCGAATGCTTCGATTGCCTCCGTGTGACGTCCGAGCCGGGCTAGGGCTTTTGCTTTTTCAAAAACAGCATCTGCAAGATCGGGCTGGATTGCGAGCGCTTTATTCAGGAGCCTGATAGATTCTTCATCCCGCCCAAGCCGGATGAGTGCTGTTCCCCCGCAGTACAGGGCGTCTGCATTGGTGGGGTCAAGGATATGGGTTTGTTCAAATGCTGCAACAGCATCCCCGTCCCTGCCGAGTCGGGTAAATGCCTTGGCCTTATGATACCATGCCTCTGCAGATGACGGGACGAGAAGGAGAAACGCATCAAATGCCATGATGGCATCGTCATCATTTCCAAGATGCTCAAGTGCCAGAGCTTTATTGAAATGAGCATCTCCATATCCGGTGTCACGTTCGATGACCCGATCAAACGCCGCAATTGCTTCGTTGAACCTGCAAAGCGCCATGTCTGACATGCCGAGTTCGTAATGGACTTCCTTGTCTGTCGGATCGATTTCTATTGCTTTTTCGAGTGCAACGACTGCCTGTTCAAATTTTCCGATACGGGCAAGTCCGATACCTTTCTGTTCATAAGCAGAATAGGAATTGGGGTCAAGCTGGATAGTGCTGTCATATGCCCCTATCGCTTCTTCATACTGGCCAAGGGCGGTCAGCGCAATACCCCGCTGCAGGTAAGCGGCTGTTATCGAGGCATCGCGTTTAAGAGCGAGATCAAATGCCCTGATGGCATCACCGTATTTCCCGAGGTCGAGAAGTGCAGATCCTTTCTTAAAATAATTTCCTGCCGGGCCGGGATCGATAGCAATGACCGCATCAAACGCAATGACCGCATCGGCTTTTCTGTCTAGCTCGACAAGACACACGCCTTTGTGATAATAGGCATCGGCAAACGCCGGATCAATCCCGATAGTTGCATCGAACGCGGCAATGGCCTCATTAAACATCCCGAGGTGTTCAAGAGCGATCCCCCGGTCATAGCAGGCATTCGTGAAATTGGGATTGATCTTCAGCGCATGATCATATGCAGTCACCGCCTGTTCGTACTGCCCCAGTTCCGCACATGCAACCCCAAGGTCATACCACCCGTTCGCGTACCGGGGTTTAAGCCGGAGGCCGGTGTGGAGCATTTCAATGGCTGATGCATAATCTCCCAGACTTGCATGTGCGGCACCTTTCCTGAGCCATGCCATAGCACAGGAGGAGTCAAGTCCGATGACTTTCTCAAAACAGGGGAGAGCTTCGTTAACCCTGCCCAGCTCAAAGAGCGCTTTGCCTTTCAGGTACCATGACGGACTGTTATCAGGTTCCAATGCAATCGCACGATCAAAAGATTCCAGCGATTGTGAAAACATCCCGAGTTCGGATCGTACACTTCCATGCAGGTTCCATATCAGCGCATCATTATTCTCGAGTATAAGCGCTGCATCAAGTGCCTGCAGTGATTCATCAAACCGGGAAAGTTTTGCGAGCACCCTGCCCTTGTTATACAGCAGGGGGGCATGTGCAGGCACTTGCCCGAGAACATGGTCAAATGCCGTGAGCGCATCTTGGTATTTTCCCAGGTTTATGTAAGCAATTCCTGTGTGATAGGCAGCATCACTGAGCGCAGGGTCACAGGACAGTGCATGCGAAAATGCAGTTATCGCCTTTTCATACCTGCCGAGAGCTGCAAAGGAGAGGCCGAGATGGTAATGGGCTGAGGCATGGTCTTCTATGAGTCCCAGCACGTACTCGAACGCCTTTATGGCTTCCTTATGCCGGTTGAGCCGTGCAAGAGCAAGTCCTTTATAAAATGCGGGCTCTCCAAACGAGGGAGTGGTGGTGATTGCATCTTCAAATGCAGAGAGTGCATCGTCATACCGTTCAAGAGTGAAGAGCACCCTGCCTTTACCAAACGAAGCCTTCGCACAGGAGCGGTCAAGTGCGACGGTCCGGTCGAATACGATGATTGCCTCTTCATAACGGTTCAGGAACAAGAGCGACTCGCCAAGGAGATATGCTGCCGGTGCCTGGTCAGAATTTATTGCGAGTGTGCGTTCCAGTACTACAACAGCCTCTTGGTACTGTCCGAGTGCATACAAGGATTTTCCTTTGCGGTACAGCACAAAAATATCATCAGGACTCACCGCAAGTTCAGTGTCAAAGGCAGCGATCGCCTCTTCGTGACGCCCGAGCCGTGACAGTGCAAATCCTTTCTGGTATGCAGGCCCAGCCAACGAAGGGGAGTACTCAAGAGCAGAGTCGCAGGCATGTATGGCTTCTTCATACAAACCAAGGGTATTGAGCACGATTGCTTTCTGGTACCATGCAGGGGAACACGCGGCATCAAGCGCAAGCGCAGCGTCCAATGCAGGAAGTGCTTCGTTATGGCGTGACAGGAGCACGAGCGTGGCTCCTTTATAGTACCACCCTTCCTTATGCCGGTCATCCTGAATGAGAAGACGTTCAATCATACCGAGTGCTTCATTGTAACGCCCGAGCCTGAAATATGACTTGCCCCGGTAATACAGGGAGAAGATGTAGGATGGTTCCCTTTTGAGCGCCTTTGCAAATGACTCTACGGACTCCTTGTACCGCTGCAACCGGTAGAGTGAATACCCCCTGCACGCCCAGAGCAGGGCGCTGGTGCTGTCCTGATCCAGCGCCTGTTCAACTGCAATCACTGCGTCCTCAAACCTGCCGAGCCGAACCAGTGCCTTCCCTTTGAGGGTTAGCACACTGCTGTTTTCCGGATTTTGCGCGATTGCATTGTCGCACGTGTCAATAACATCGGTAAACCTGCGGAGTTGGTACAGTGTGAGCCCCTTTTCCAGAAAGATCCGCGTATCTGAAGGGTTGAGGGCGAGTGCCTGATCAAAGGCAGTCACAGCCTCTTCAAACCGTTCAATACGGGAAAGCGCGAGCCCTTTCTCATAGAATGCCAAGGAATTTTTCGGTTCTGTGGAAATTGACTGATCAAATACAGGAATTGCATCCTGGTACCGGTCAAGCGCAGAAAGGCTTCTGCCTTTTTCAAACAAGGCACCCGCATGGGATGATTCAATCTCCAGTACATGGTCAAA
The DNA here is from genome assembly GCA_964573085.1 of uncultured Methanoregula sp. Lineage (GTDB taxonomy): Archaea > Halobacteriota > Methanomicrobia > Methanomicrobiales > Methanospirillaceae > MVRE01. Next base: position 13,729 of record CAZNIL010000009.1, on the reverse strand, counting down.
CGCGGTCAGCGCTCCTTCATGATCTGTCAAAAGGGCAAGCGCTTTACCTTTCTCAAACCATGCCCGGGCATCGTCCGGGGTGATGCTGAGTACCCGGTCGAAAGCAGCAGTTGCGGATTCATATTTTTTCAGTGCAACGAGGGCAATTCCCTTATCAAAGGACGCCTGTGTAAAATTATTATCGATTTCAAGCGCACTGTCAAACGCCCGGACAGCCTCGGCAAACCGGGACTGGCGCATGAGTACAAGCCCCATATCGTAAAAAGCGCTGGTATAGTTGGGGTTAAGCACAATGGCACGGTCAAATGACACGAGTGCCTCGTTGTCATCACCGATCTCTGCAAACGCGGTGCCGCGGTCAAACCATGCATGTGCCATGTGCGGGTTGTACCGGATCGCAACGTCAAAGGCCGCGATTGCTTCTTGGTATTGGTTGAGATGGGCAAGAACGATGCCTTTTGCATAGAACGCATGGGGATCTTCGGGTTTTCGTGCAATTGCCTGGTCAAGTGCTTCAAGAGAAGCCCGGTATTCGCCAATTTCAAGGAGGGCCGATCCCTTGTGAAAATATGCGGGGTTACAGTCGGGATACGCTGTAAGCACCTGGTCAAATATAGCAATCGCTTCCTGGTATCTGCCAACCTGGGCAAGTGCCCGGCCTTTCCCGTAGAGCGCTGATGGATCTGTAGGTTTGCCGGTAAGCGCCTGGTCAAAAGCGGCAATTGCTTCTTCAAACCGTTCAAGACGGACGAGCGAGCGCCCTTTCTGGACTGATGATTCTGTGTGTCCCGGTTCGAGCGCCAGCGCCCTATCAAAGGATGCAACCGCTTCATCATACCGCAAAAGGGCAAACAGGGATCTGCCCTGCTCAAACCATGCTTCCCGGTACGAGGGGTTCAGTTCAATCGCAAGCCGGAACGGATCGATTGCCGGGAGATGTTTTCCCATCAGTGCAAGCGCACATCCTTTGTAATACAGGACACGATCGCATGATGGATCTGCCTTGACAGCCTTTGTGTATACCCCAACAGATTTGTCATACGCACCAAGGTGGTCAAGTGCCCGCGCCTTTCCATATAATGCAGTGATGTTTTTCGGTTCCGATGACAGAACCCGGTCAAACGCCAGAACAGCTTCGGGATAACTCTCTTGTGCAAAAAGAGCCCTTCCCAACTGGAGCTGCGCATCAGGGTAATCCGGGATCAGGTCAAGTGTCGCTTCAAACGCCACTTTTGCCTCATCGAACTTTTTCTGCCGGAAAAGAGCGAGTCCACGGTGGTACTGGGCCTCACCGAAATCGGGCTGCAGCGAAATTGCATGGTCAAATGAATCGATGGCATCGGGAATGCTTCCAAGAGCGAGGAATGCCCTGCCCCGGTAATACCATGTATGCTGGTTTGACGGTTCAAGTTCCAGAGCGGTGGCATAGGCAAGGAGGGCATCCTGGTGCCGTTCAAGTGAAGACAGGCAGATCCCCTTAATAACCCATCCGTTCGCAAGCTTTGGGTTACTATCGAGTGTCCGTGAAAGCGCATCGACTGCATCGGCATAGGCACCCAGTTCCGCAAGTGACAGCCCGCGGTGGTAAATAGCGTCGATGTTGCCTGGTTCGACTTGCAGTACTGAATCAAACATGCTGACCGCTTCCTTGTGTCTTCCGAGCTCAGCAAGGGATATCCCTTTTTCATACATTACCTCGCCTTTATCCGGGTTGATGGCAAGAGCTGCATCGAATGATTCCAACGCACCCATATAGTCGCCACCTTGCGCAAGCGCCATCCCCTTCTGGTAATGAGCTGATGCGTCATTGGGATTGATCTCGAGCGCGATCGTAAAAGCAAGTACTGCCTCTTCATGCATCCCGTTTTTTGTGAGTGCCAGTCCTTTGTGGAAGAATGCAGGTGCATAATTGGGGATAAATTCAAGGACCCGGTCAAACGATTCGATCGCAGCAGAGAACTTGCTGAGCGAAATCTGGGCAATGCCCCTTTCATAATAGGCCTGAGCGTTCGTGTCATCGTATTCGAACGAGGTATCAAACGCCCGGACAGCGTCCTCTTCCCGTCCAAGTGCAGCGAGAGCAGTGCCTTTGTGGTACCATGCGAGCGCAAATCCCGGGTTAATCGAGATTGCATGATCAAAAGCGGCTAGTGAGTCTTCGTACCGCCCGAGTTCGTGAAGTGCGAATCCCTTATGGAGTGCCGCGTCAGCCATACCGGTGTCAATCTCAAGAGCACGGTCGAATGACTCCGCCGCATCGTTATTGAGCCCGAGAAGGGCCTGCACCAGTCCCCTTTCGTAAAATGCAAGCGAATATTTTGGCATCATCTCCGTTGCTTTCACAAACGCGTCCAGTGCGGGCTGGTAGCTGCCTTTGCGGGCAAGCGCGATGCCACGGTGGAAGTGGGCGGGAGCAAGGTGCGGGTCAAGTTCAATTGCATGGTTAAAAGCCGCAACTGCCTCATCAAACCGGACAAGTGATAGCAGTGCCAGTCCTTTGTGATAGAATGCATCGGTAAACTCTGAATCAATCTCAGTTGCATGTTCATAGGCACCGAGTGCATCAGCAAATTTCCCGAGATCGGCCAGCGCCCGGCCTTTGTAATAGAAAGCATGGAAGTTGTGGGGGTTATCAGAAAGGACAATGTCAAACTCGCTGATGGCGTCCCCGAACCGCCCGAGATTATACAATGAGATCCCCATGCGCATCCGGGCATCGCTGTATTTTGGTTTGAGCGCGATTGTCTGGCTGAATGCATCGATCGCATCGGTGTGCCGACCGAGTTCAGCAAGAGCCCTGCCACGATGATAGTGGGCGAGTGGGTTTTGCGGGTCATTAATAAGTGTCCGGTCAAATGCGCTCAGCGCCTCTTCATATCTCTGGACTTTTGCCAGCGCGATCCCCTTGATGAAATATCCTGGTGCATTGCTCGTGTCTTTTGAGAGGTTGATGTCAAGCGCTTCGATCGCTTCAGGATACCTCCCGAGTTTCGTGAGAGCCAACCCCCGGTAATAATGGACTTCGTTGTATGCGGGCTCGATTGCCAGCGTTTTATCAAAGGAATCCAGTGCGTCCTGGAACCTGCCCGTCTCGATCAGTGACCGGCCCTTCAGGTACCATGCCGGAGCAAATGAGGGGGTGAACTGGATAATCTGTTCAAATGATTTTATTGCGTCCCTGTGACGACCCACCTTTGCCAGAACAATCCCTTTATGATACTGGGCATCGTTGAACCCTGGATTGATCTCCAGCAGGAGGTCAAAGACCATGATCGCGTCATCGTTGCGGTCGATCTTTTCGAGTGCCAGACCTTTCTGGTAGAATGCCTCAATACTACGCTGGTCAAGGGCGATTGCGTTGTCAAATGCATCAATGGCGTCCTGGTTCCTGCCAAGGTCGAGCAGTGCCTTACCTTTCTTGATCCATCCATCGGTCTGGTTGGGTTCGATGTTTAAGGATTTCTGGAATGAGGATATGGCATCCTTTGTCTTCCCAAGTTCATTGAGCGCTTCGCCCCGCCGCATCCAGACATCACCAAGCGTTGGATTAAGCTCGAGCGCTTTGTTGTACGCCCCCAATGCATCCTGCAATCTGCCGATATCAAAAAGTGCATGCCCCTTCTTGGTCCAGCCATCGGCCCGGAGAGGATCTACTTCGAGCGCTTTGGTAAACGCAGTCAGGGCATCCTGTTTCCGCCCGAGTTCATACAGGGCACTGCCCTTCTGCATCCACGCATCGACCAGCGTCGGGCTGATGGTGAGCACCTTTTCAAATGTCTCGGAAGCTTCAGAAAACCGTAAAATCTTAAGAAGGGAATTTCCCTTGCATATTAATGCCTCGACAGATGACGGGTGGGTGGCCAGGCTCCGGTCAAGCGAGGAAATCGCCTCCTCGTGGCGCTGGAGCGAAGCGAGCGCGATCCCCCGGTACATCCATGCATCGGAAAGGGAGGGATCCAGTTCTAGTGATTTGGTAAGTGCTGCAATGCTCTCTTCGAATTTTTTTGCCTGGAGGAACGCGATGCCGAGATAATAGTATGCAAGCGGATTAGACGGCCCGGACTCGATTGTCTTTTCAAACGCACTGACCGCCTGTGCGTACTGGCTGCACTGGATATGAGCGATCCCTTTGTAGTAATAAGCAGTACTATTTCCGGGAGACAACGAGAGACAATTTTCAAAAGCCCGTATCGCGTCATCATACCGGTCCAGTCCCGCGAGCGCGATGCCGAGATAATAATATGCCTCCGCGTTTTGCGGGTCGATCGCAAGCGCGCTTTCAAACGCATTTATCGCCTCATCATATCGTTCTTTCTGGGCAAGCGCAACCCCTTTGTGGTAATATGCATGGGCATGAGACGGTTTGATCTCGAGTGCTTTTTCATATGCGATAACGGCCTCCAGCTGCCTGTTGAGATGGGAAAGAGCATTGCCCTTCTCGTAATATGCACGGGCGCACCGGCGATCATTTTCAATTGCCCGGTCAAATGACCGGACTGCGTCATCGAACCTCTCCAGCCGGATCTGGGTGATCCCTTTAAGGCACCAGGCACGGGCGTCATTTGGATTGATCTCGAGCGCATGGTTAAACCCTTCTGTTGCCTCCTCAAACCTATCAAGCCTGAATAATGCAATGCTCCTGCGGATTGCAGCATCGAATAGGGTGGGGTTGATACGGATCGATGTATCGAATGCAACGATCGCTTCTTCATGCAACCCTTGGTCAGCCAGGGCGATGCCCTTGAATATCCAGCCGTCGGTCAGTGCAGGGTTCTGTTCAAGTGCGGCATCAAGCACGATTACTGCCTCTTCCGACCTTCCAAGTTTTGTGAGTGCGATCCCTTTTTCATAGAGAGCAGCAGGATTTTGGGGTGTTATGGCAAGTAACGATTCATACACTGCCACAGCATCGGAATACTGCTCCATGCGCAGGAGGGTCCGGCCTTTGCTGGCCAGTGCCGGTGAAAATGACGGGTCGATTTCCAACGTCCTGTCAAATGCAATAAGAGCTTCTTTGAATTCATTGAGCTCCAGGAGTGCAAGTCCCCGGTTGAAATGAGCGGCTATGTAATTATTATTGATAGATAGCGCTGAATCGAAAGAAATAACGGCTTCCCTGAACCGGTCAAGTTTCACCAATGCCATTCCTTTGTCAAAATAAGCTTGTGCAAAACCCGGTTTTATCTCAATACTCTTGTCAAACGCAATAATTGCGTCTTGGTACCGGTTCAGTTTTGCAAGGATCGTCCCTTTCTGGTGGTAAGCCGGAGCATACGCGGGATCCAGCGTAAGTGTCCGGTCATATTCTGAAACTGCCTCTTCGTTTTTCCCCAGCCGGGCAAGGGCAAACCCTTTGTGGTATACTGCAAGGGCAAATGAAGGGTCAATCGTGACTGCACGGTCAAATGCTGCAATAGCATCCGAAAACCGCCCGAGGTTCGCGTAACAGACGCCTTGCCGGTACACGGCATTTGCGCAGGACGGGTCCTGCCCGACTGTACTTTCGAATGCTTCGATTGCTTCACGGTGCCTCCCGAGTTTCGTGAGGGAGATTCCTTTGAGGTAGAAGGCACGGGCAACCTCGGGTTTTATTACGAGGGATCGGTTCAGGGAATCCAATGCCTCCTCGTACCGGTGAAGATAGGTGCATACGACTCCTTTATGCAGGAGCGTGTCCGAATTTTCCGGTTCAAAGGAAAGGGCACGGTCGAAATCATCAGCTGCTTCTCGGTACTCGTTGAGGTTCTGATGAGCTAGCCCGCGCTGATAATACGCCTGTGCGTTTGCCGGGCTGATCGCCAGCGCCTTATTTAATGACGCAATCGCGTCGCGCTCTACGTGAAGCTCGTTGGCGGCGAGGCCTTTATACAGCCACGCATCTGTTATCTGCGGATTTTTTGCCAGTGCACGGTCAAACGCCGGTATTGCCTCCTGCTGGCGCCCGACTTTATACAGAGCAATTCCCAGAATAACCCAGATATCTGCATGTTCGGGCTCTGTTTTTATGAACCGTTCTGCGGCGTCAATTGCCTCTTCGTATCGTTCCTGCTTGGCAAAGATATAGCATTTGAAATACCATACCCAGATGTCGGTGGGATCGAGCGCAAGAACTCGTTCGAAAGCAACAAGGGCATCGTCGTATTTCCCAATCTCGTACAGGGATGTCCCTTTATTAAAGAAAGCCTTGATATAGGTCGGGATATTTTCGATCGCATTGTCGTACGCAATAATTGCCTCATGATGCCGGCCAAGGTCGGCAAGTGCAATCCCTTTGTTGTAGTGCACCTTCGCATGGTGCGGATCGATTGCGAGCGCATGGTCGTATGCAGAGATTGCGTCCTTGAACCGGCCCAGTTCGTACAGGGAGATTCCTTTGAGGATCCAGGCTTCAGCATTATCGAATTTTATTGCAAGGAGCCGTTCACAGGCTTCCAATGCCTCCTCGGTTCTCCCGAGTTGTGCAAGGGTTGCCGCCTTGTTGTACCACGCACTAGCCTCAGAGGGTTCAATGCGGATTGCCTGCTCGTACGCAGCAATCGCTTCTTCAAACCGGTCAAGGTCGTAGAGCGCAATTCCCTTGAAATAGTTCGCTTTTGCAAGCTTCGGGAAAATTTCGAGCGCCCGGTCAAAGGTGATGATCGCTTCGGCATACCGTCCGAGATCATAGAGTTCGATACCCTGACGCAACAGGCGTTCTGCATCAGTCCTGCTCATGAAATGGTCTCCCCTTCCCTGTATATCGATGACATCATGGTCTGTTCTTGCGCCCGGATTTTGTGTTTACATAGTTTTTACAAAAATGGTTATACCCTTTCTGGTATTGTACAATTCTACTGGTATGAAGAATAATATTATTATATACACAGATGTGGTGTCTTTTCTAAAACCTATAAGTTTTTTTTAGAGAAGATCCTTTTTTGTTGCATTCTGGGCTAAGGTAACGACGCACGTCCTTATCCATTGATCCCTTTATAAAAATTGACAGGATGACCGGATTACATCAAGGATTTTTTTATGCAAGGGAACATGAGATACACCTGAACTTATCTTGTGAGGAATTGATTTATTTTCCGACGTTGTGGTAGATGAAGAGTCCTGTGAGTGCACAGACTACAGATATAATAATTATGAGGAAGGTGAGGCTGTTGGTGAAGTACTGGACGATTGCACCGGCGCATACCGAAAGCCAGATAATGAAGACATCACGCCCTGATTCAATGCGCAGCATGGATGACCACCCCATCATTATTCATGTGAACTTATAAAGTTCACGTTTATTATATTTGAGTGGGAGTGAAAGAGAAATAGCACGTCAAAAAATTAGAATGAACGAGAAAAAAACCGAAAATTGAATAAAATCTTGAAGTTTTTAATTCAAGCCTATGCCGAGATTTGAACTCGGGACTTCCTCCTTACCAAGGAGGCACACTGCCGGGCTGTGTCACATAGGCTGGTAGTTTGGCATAAATCTGCACCATGTGGATAAAGGGTTTTTAAGGGTTAATTACCATTGACGCGCTCATCCTTTTGAGCTAATGAGGCAGGTTGCCTAGATACGTTGGGAGTGATTGTAATAAAACATTGCGGAACTCTTTAACCGTCGTTTTGTTTTGAGGTTGCATGGAATGAACGGCAACCACGGCGTTTATAAAATTGCCGTTAACCGCTCAATGCTTTTTAGTACACCGTCATATGTGGCGACTTCGATGACCGGGCGGATCCCGGTCTTTTTTATAATTTTCATCACCGGAGCAAAATCAATGGTACCTTCTCCAACCGTTGCATGGGTATCGTTTTTCCCGTCATTGTCATGAAGATGGAAGTGACGGATGGGAACAGAAAGGAATCCTTCAAGACAGTGGTTCTGGTGTGCATGCCCCACATCCAGCGCAAATCCGACATCACCGATAAGGGGCAGTTCACCGGGAGTCTTGAGCAGGAAATATTCCCAGTCCCCCATATTTTCAATATAAAACGGGATGCCGTGCTCACCGGAAAGGTATTTGAGTTCGTCAATCGATTTTCTGCACTGGTTCTCGGCTTTTTCTCGTTCTTCCACCCAAGCGAAATAACCTGGGTGGACAACAACACCGGCGTTCACTTCGGCAGCGATTGTAAAACACTGCCCCATCACCTCAACGCTTGCTCTCCGGATCGGTTCCAAAAGGCTCGCAATATTAGTGCCCCGGCATGGAGAGTGAATCGTGAATTTCGCGGAATAGCTTTGGAGGGGTTCGGCGTCATCAAGATAATGAAGCCCTTCGTCCATAACCTCGATAAAATCTGAAATGGCAGCGATCCGTTCAAGTGCAGAGGGAAGCGGTCGGTCATGGAGGCAGAAGGTTGAGATGCCGAACATATAAAAGAAGGTGGCGCCCGGGGTAATTATAGCCGTCGGTTCAAGAGGTGATGAGGATATTATTTTTAATCTTAGTACAAGAAAATATTTTATAAGAAACTTCAAGATCCGGGAACGGGATCTCTATCCCTCCTGCAGAGAACCGTTCCGCGATCAGGGAATTCGTTGCATCTCTGACCTCATCCCAACGGGTTCTTTCATATCTGCTTTGGTTTTAAGCCGGCTGACAACCAGATGTGCGATTATTGCGAGCAGGATCCCGAACAGGGTGGTCATTGCTGCGTATACTTATCCCATTTCCATGAACGTACAGCTTATGTGGCAGGATTCTATATATCTATAGGATTTCATGGCAAGAACAATTTTACAGACACTTGAGGAGATCACTGACCGTGACCTGTGCTTCATGCATATCTGCGGCACTCATGAAGCGGCAATCGCACGGGCCGGGCTCCGGTCTGTCCTTCCCAAACGGTTGAAAATCGTAATGGGACCGGGCTGCCCGGTCTGCATCACCCCGCAGGGCGAAATCGATGCTGCACTTGATCTGGCGGAGAAAGGGTGCATCATCGCGACGTACGGTGACCTGCTCCGGGTGCCAGGGACAAAAGGCTCACTCGAATCGTGCGGTGGCGATGTGCGGGTGGTACAGGGCGTTCATAAAGCGGTTGAGATTGCGCAGAAGACAGATAAGGAAGTTGTCTTTATCTCTGTCGGGTTTGAGACAACCGCACCTACGGTTGCGGCCACAATCCTCACAAAACCTCCACAGAATTTTTCGATCCTTTCCTGCCACCGGATAGTACCTCCGGCAATGAATTGGCTACTCGAACAAGGCGAGGCAAAACTGGACGGTTTCATGCTGCCCGGCCATGTATGTGCGGTCACGGGATATGCGGACTATGAGCAGTTCCCGGTGCCGCAGGTTGTTGCCGGTTTTGAACCGGAAGATATCCTGCTGGGGCTTCTCATGCTCGTTCGCCAGGTACAGGATGGGACGCACCGTGTGGATAATGCCTATCCCCGTGCCGTAACCCGCGAAGGCAATCTCAAGGCAAAAAACCTGATGTATGAGGTCTTTATACCATCGGATGTCGAATGGCGTGGATTCCCGGTCATACCCGGATCCGGACTTATGCTTAAAAAAGAGTATGAGCAGTATGATGCGCAGAAGAAGTTTGGCATTGTGTTCAGACACATCGCGAAGCATTCCGCGTGCATCTGTGACAAGGTACTCCGCGGCATCGCCCAGCCTTCAGACTGTAAGATGTTTGGCAAAGCCTGCACGCCCAGAACACCGGTTGGCCCCTGTATGGTAAGCCACGAGGGCGCCTGCAAGATCTGGCACCTCTATCATACGATAAAGGGCTGAAGGATCGTCACCCCGATATTTTTTTTAATTTTCTGATAGTGCCTGATGATTAGTTCTGTCTCAGGCACATATGCACCATCTCCCTGACATCCTGTTCCAGACCACGGATATTCCTCACATCCCGGAGTTCGTCCACCCCATCGATAAGAAGTTCTCCGGAGGGTTGGATGCCGATATTTCTTAAAAAAGGAGCCACGACATTTGTCACGCAGGTAAAATGCGATCTGCCTTTTCTTCCGGCAACAGAAAGTATCAATCCCTTCTTTTTTCCAGAATCCTGTCCGGTAATGGTACGTTCTGCATGATATGCCTGACAGCGATCGATGAGGAGCTTGAGTGCGCCGGGCACGGAATTGGTGTACACCGGGGAACAGATAACAATCAGGGACGCGTGCCGGAGAGCGTTGATAATCTCTCCCATATCATCGTTAAAGGTGCAGGTGCCGGTGTTGTAACATTGGTAGCACCCGATGCAGGAATGAATATTCAGGTCATGGGGGTAGATAACCCGGACCGTTTTGTGGCTCTCTTTTGCCGCTGCAACCACAAAGCCTGCAATAATACTGCAATTGCCATCGGCACGCGGGCTGCCCTGAATTACCACAACATCCGTTGTTTGGGATTGTGGTATGACAGTCGGTATGATAGCATGACTTTTAAGAAACCCTTCCGGGTCTGATACAAGGTCCTGTTCCCACTCCTGTGCCAACTCAAAAACAACTTTCTCCGCTCTGATAGGGACTGTGGGTGAATACTCATAAGTGTTTGTGCGAAATACCGCATGGATTTTTTCACCGTCGAGGAATGAGAGGGTATACCGTATCATCCCCGGGTATACCGGAGAAAAGTCCTCTTTTTCTATCGTGAGGGTATAGCTGCCGTAACGTGTTGTGATTCCACGGGAATAAATCAGCTCCATATCCTAATCCCGGTAATCAGTTCTGGTGTCACCGCTCTTAAAATCATATGCAGCAGGATTTTTTTAAATTTTTTCCCTTTTTCCTAATCATTATAAATTATTTCTTATTCACGGGGGGATTTACGCCCATAACTCTGATTGTAAGTGATGATGACATAAACTTACCTGATGCTATTAATTGGAAAGCTACAAATTCTCCGCGGTTAAGACTGGTGATTAGTCTTGTTGAACAGCTGGGTGAAATCATCGAGCTTACAAAACAGCGAAGGAATAAAATGTATCATAACAATCCATAAAAATGCGGAATCAAAGGGTGCATAATGGAAAAACCATCCATATTCATTGTTGAAGATGAACGGATCGTGGCCGAAGACATTGGGGAGACATTAAAAAAACTGGGGTATTTAATTTCCGGTATCGCTGTGTCCGGTGAGATAGCCCTTGAAAAGATCAAGGATAACCATCCCGATATCGTCCTCATGGATATCCATCTTGCCGGTGATATGGACGGCATTGAAGCGGCCGGGCAGATCCATACCCTCTTTGACATTCCGGTTATTTACCTGACTGCGTATGCTGATAACGAGCTCCTCGAAAGGGCAAAAGTCACCGAACCCTACGGGTATGTATTAAAACCCTTCAACGACCGTGAGATCCATTCGGTCATCGAGATGGCATTGTACAAACATGCCATCAATGAGAAAGTCAGGGAACGCGACAGCACCATCCACGCCCTCGTCAACACCACATCAGACGCGATGCTCCTTTTGGATAATGACGGGAACATCCTTGCCGCAAACGAGCCGATGGCACAACGGCTCGACCGGAAAGCAGGAGATCTTATCCACACCACTATCACAGACCTTCTCTCATCAGGATCTATCACGGTCCGTATAGCTGAGGAGGAGCGCCGGGTACGAGCCGGAACACCTGCACATTTTATTGAAGAAGTGAAAGGCCGGTGGTTTGAAAACAGCCTGTACCCGGTATTGGATGGAAAAGGAATTGTGTCAAAGGTTGCGATTTACAGCCATGATATCACAGCAATGAAAGATGCAGAGCATGCCCTTGCACAGGCAAACGCACAGCTGGTAAGAGAGAAAGAAGAGCTCCTCAAATTCACAGCAGCTGTCGATGGAATGGATGACAGCGTGATCATCACCGATCACGCAGGCAGCATCAATTACCTGAACCGGGCGGCAGAAAAGATGCTGGGGTATGCGCTTGCCGATGCACAAGGTCAGCATATCAGCCAGTTCAAGGCGCCGGAATCGAAGTTTGCCATAGAAAAAGAAACGTTTATCATGGATTCCAAAGGTGTCTGGGCAGGAAATCTGGTCATCAAAAACCGGCATGGCCTCAAGATCCGCACATCTTTAAAAAGTTCCCCGATCATCAAAGATAACAAGATCATCAGCCGCGTATTTGTGCTGCGGGAGCAGATGTAGTTTTTTTGTGCAGGTATTATCTTGAGGAAGGCAGGAACATTTTGATTTTTTTGGCATGCTCCCCTGCGTCTGCCATATTCTCATTGCCGTTCCTGAAAAACAGGGAGCGGTCCACCGTCCGAGAGCTTTATTACCCGGCGTGGTGTTATTGATATGGAACCGTTAGTCAGCCCGTGTGCAGGGAGACAGTGTGTCCTTTGCGACGCAAAATAAAAAAAAATAGGAAGAACCGATCTTCAATCCTGATCCTTTCCCTATGCATACTGACATTCGGGATATTTGCCTCGGTAGGGTAGTGGACATCCTAGAAGCCTCCGGAGCTTTTGACCCGGGTTCAAATCCCGGCCGAGGCGTTGTTTTTCACAAATTATTAAAATGGCAGTGCCATGGTAGTACCGTTACCATGACATTTAGGTAAATCCGGAGATAAAGCACAAGCATTTTTTTTACGAATTTACACGACCTGCACCAGCGTGAGCGCGATAAATCCACACCCTGCAATGCACATGACAAGGAGCGAGAGGTAATCACGGCTCTGGAGATGTGATTCGCGGAGCCGGGTGCGTTTACCAGTCCGGTACCCCCGGATATCGATGGTCAGCCCCAGCACATTGGAGCGTGAAAGGGCGTTTGAGACCAGCGGGACAACAATCGGGGCAACGCTCCGGATCTTGCCGATAAATCCGGTTCCCGGGTTGTAGCCCCGCGCCAGTTGTGCCTCATGGATCCGTGTTCCCTCGATCTGGAGTGTAGGGATAAACCGGAGCGCAATCACAAACATCAGCGTGTAATCAATGGGGATTTTCATCCGTTCCATGGTATGGACAAGGTCACGTGGCTGAGTGGATATTAAAAAGAGCTGGAACGCGACAATGAGCACCATGAACCTCAGGGAAAGGATCAGCCCGATCTCAAGCGCTCCCCATGTGATGGGAAATGACCCTCCAACAACCGGCACGACAGAAGGGATCAGGTACCCGATGATTGCCCCGTTTGGCATCGTCATGAGCGTGATGATAACAAACACGACGCTCATGATGATAATAAGCCGGGACTGCTGTATCACTTCGGAGTAGAGATCGCTTAATTTTGCAATGAGGAGGAGGGCGATGACAAGAGTGATGAGGAACGGGAGGCTTGTTGCGATGATGCACATCAGGCTGGTGACAAGGATGAAGGCGATCTTGGTGAACGGGCTGAGCCGGTGGAAGAACCCTTCTTTATGTACGTACTGCAGGATTTCAGCCATTCGTCTCACCCTGTAAGCGCCGGTCAGCGATGATCCTGCCGTTCTCCATCGTGATGATCCGTTCGGAACATTCCCGCGCGATGTCCTTATTGTGGGTGATAACGATGACCGTATGCCCTACTATCTGGAGTTTTTTGAGGATCTCCATGACAAGGCGGGCCTCATTGCCGTCAAGGCCAGTGGTCGGCTCATCAAGCACGATGATCCGTGGCTGCATGGCGATCACACACGCGATCGCAAGCCTCTGGCGTTCTCCCCGTGAAAGCCAGCGGGGATAGAGGTCTTTTGTGTGCAGGAGTCCGACTTCGTCAAGCGCAGTATCGATGATCTGTTCACCATCAGTGATACCGAGATTTTTTAACCCGAACGCCACTTCATCCCG
>CAZNIL010000008.1:0-40274 GCA_964573085.1 uncultured Methanoregula sp. | reverse complement strand
AGAAATTCCGCACTCTTATGGAGAACCTGAATGTTGGCGTGTACAGGAACACCGCAGACCACGAGGGCAGGTTCCTCTGGGCAAACACGTCTCTGGCAAACATGCTGGGTTATGACTCTGTCGAGGATCTCGTAAAAGTGCCGGTCATAGATTTGTATCGTAACCCTGAAGAGAGAAAAAAATTCCTATCGGACCTCACTGCATGTGGTGTTTTTAAGGACCGGGTCCTCCAGTTAAAAAAGAAGGACGGGTCACCGATCTGGGTCTCGGTCAATGACCGACCGAAATGTAATGAGCGTGGAGAGGTTGAGTGGGTGGACGGGATGATCGAGGACATCACGGAGCGCAGGGCACTGGAACAGGAGATGGCATCTCACAACCGGGAGCTGGTGCGGTTTAACGAAGCGCTGGCGCAGGCAAATAAAAAACTCAACATCCTGTCATCGGTCACCCGCCATGACATCCTCAACAAAATCACTGCGCTGCTCGCCTATCTTGAGCTCTCGCAGGAACTGACCAAGGACCCCACCCTGCTCAATTATATCCATAAAGAGATCGATACGATCCAGTCGATCGAGCGCCAGATCGATTTTACCCGGTACTACCAGGACATAGGGGTGCGGTCACCGGAATGGCAGGACGTCCCATCAATTATCAGGAGCGTGGCGGCACAGCTGCCGCTGGAAGCTGTCTCTTTTCAGGTGCACCTGGACGGCATCTCTGTTTTCTCTGATCCCCTGATCGAGAAAGTCTTTTACAACCTTATGGAAAACTCGGTCCGGCATGGAGAACACGTTACTGCGATTTCGTTTTCATTACAAAAATCGGCAGATGCCCTGAAGATCGTGTATGAAGATAACGGGATCGGTATTCCACCGGAGAATAAGGAAAAGATCTTTATCCGCGGGTTTGGCAAACACACCGGTCTCGGGCTGTTTTTGATCCGGGAGATACTCTCCATCACCGGCATTACGATTGCAGAAACCGGAGAGTTCGGGAAGGGATCCCGGTTTGAGATCGATGTACCCAAAGACAGGTTCCGGCTGTCAGTGCCATCAGAAGAAGTGCGCTGATGAAGGGAAGCACCGGCTTCACCAGCCGCAGTGAACCAGTCGAAGAACCCTTTGGGTTCTTCTCCAAGTTCGTCCCTGATTACATTCGGGATTCATATTATACACTCGAAGATTTCTGCGGAAATCTTCTCAAGCTCCTCCTTCCCTGCAGGAAGGAGTCGCCACAGCGAAGATTTCCTGATTGAAATCTTCTCGAGTTCACCCCTCCCTTCGGTCAGAGTTCACTTACACAAACAATTATAATCCCGACCCAACCATATTATAAAGCACCATTCATGGAGCAGCGGATATCCGCTGCGAGTGTCTGTAAAAGATGCGAGATTCCTCTGTTGAGGTAGCCAAGCCTGGTATGGCGCAGGTTTGCTAAACCTGTGTCCCCTTGGGACTCGAGGGTTCAAATCCCTCCCTCAGCGTTTCAGAGAAAATCTCACACTACGAGGGGATTGGATGGCTCAGGAAGAAGACATAAAATACTTTGTACGGATTGGCACCACCGATCTGGACGGGACAAAATCCGTCCGCGTCGCTCTCACCGGTATCAAGGGTGTAGGCAGGCATACGTCGAGCGTTATCTCCCGCATGGCAAAGGTCAATGAATATGCTACGCTGGGGCGTCTGGATGAGGACGGGGTCAACAGGCTCCGTGCCGCCATCGACCAGTACGGCACCAAAGTGCCGTCATGGATGACGAACCGGCCCAAAGATGTCTACACCGGTGAAGCCAAGCACCTGTTAGGCCTCGAAGTGACCATGGCCAAAGATGATGACGTCAATATGATGAGAAAGATTCGCTGCTATAAGGGCATTCGCCACGAAACCGGGCAGAAAGTCCGCGGGCAGCGCACCAAGGCCACGGGCAGGACCGGAGCGACCGTTGGTGTGAAGAAGACAAAAGAGGGAGGCGCATAAAGCCATGGGATACCCGGGAAAGAACCATAAGGCGTACCAGACCCCCAAGCGCCCGTTCGAGAAGGCGCGGATCGAGCAGGAAACGCGGCTAGTCATCGAATACGGGCTGCGCAACAAACGGGAAGTATGGAACGCACAGAGCATCCTGCGCAAATACCGTAAAGGGGCACGCAACCTTCTCGCCATCATGTCGAGCAGCACCAACCGGTCGCTCTTTGAAGCGAAACGGTCCGAGTTGATCTCATCCATGCAGCGGTTAGGGTTGCTTGGTCCGGATGCCGACATCGACGATGTCCTTTCGCTCAAGATCCAGACCCAGCTCGAGCGCCGGCTCCAGACGCAGGTCTACCGCAAAGGTCTCGCACGTTCGCCAAAACAGGCGCGGCAGCTCATCACCCACGGGCATATCGCGATCGCCGGAAGGCGCGTGAGCATCCCTAGTTACCGCGTGAACCGCATTGAGGAAGGGCAGATCAGCTACTACGGCAAATCGCCGTTTGTTGCCGATTCCCATGCGGAAAAGGCACGCATCACCAAATCCGCAGGAGTGAGATAAGATGGCAGCTTCAGATAAGGAAAAGTGGGGCATTGCCCATATCTTCGCATCTTTCAACAATACCATCATTACCATCACCGACCTCTCGGGCGCAGAGACGGTGACCAAGAGCTCAGGCGGCATGGTGGTCAAGCAGGACAGGAACGAGAGCTCGCCGTATGCAGCAATGCAGATGGCGGGAAATGTCGCAGCCGCAGCAAAAGAGAAGGGAATCGTCGGTGTCCATGTCAAGGTGCGTGCACCAGGACAGGGCAAGCAGCGCAGCCCCGGGCCCGGAGCGCAGGCAGCGATCCGTGCACTCGCCCGTGCCGGCATGCGGATCGGCAGGATTGAAGACGTCACACCCATCCCCCACGACTCATGCCGTCCGAAGGGTGGCAGACGAGGAAGGAGAGTGTGATGGAGATCCAGTTTGTAAGTCTTGACGATGATGTTGCACGATTTACTCTTGGCGGTGCACGCCCGTCGTTTGCCAACGCACTTCGCAGGGCGATGATCTCCGAAGTGCCGACGCTTGCGATTGACGATGTGCGCATCTATGATAACACGAGCGCACTTTTCGACGAGATGCTTGCCCACCGCCTCGGGCTGATCCCGATCATTACCGACCTTGACACGTACTCCCGCAAGGATGCCTGTGCATGTGGCGGTGAGGGATGCCCGGGCTGTTCCGTCACCTATACCTTGAGCGTCGAAGGCCCAAAAACAGTCCAGTCAAGCGACCTGATCCCACAGGACCCCAAAGCGGTCCCGGTGCATGACAATATCCCGATCGTGAAACTCACGAAGGGCCAGAAGCTCGTGCTCGAGGCGCGGGCAGAACTCAACACCGGAAAGGAGCATGCCAAATGGCAACCGACGAACGTCTGCGGGTACAAGAACTACCCGGTCATCACGATTTCAGAAGCCTGCGATGCATGCGGGATGTGCATTGAGGAATGCCCGCGGGACATCCTTGCTGCAAAAGGCAAGAAGATCGAGGTTGTCGAAGGTAAGATCTCCGACTGCTCCATGTGCAGGCTCTGCGAACGGGCGTGCGTGGCAAGTGGCATCGGGGACGAGCCGGCAATTAAGGTCACCGCGGAGCCCGACAGGTATATTTTCGTGGTCGAAGGTGACGGGTCACTTCCGGTAAAAGAGATCCTGCGGTGGGCGCTGCAGCACATCAAAGGACAGTCAGACGAGCTGGAGAAACAGACACGCGAGATTTCAGGGGATGACAAGAGATGACAAGAACCGTGGAAAAGACGAACCCCCGTCTTACCAACCTCATATCGCTCTTAAAGAACTCATCACGCGAGAATGAGGCAAAGATCTGGCGCGAGATCGCAAGCAGGCTGGAGACCTCGAACAGGAACTATGCAGAGGTCAACCTGTCCAAGATCGAGCGCTACGCCCAGAACGGCGAGACGATCCTCGTCCCCGGCAAAGTGCTGGGCAGCGGTGCCCTTTCCCAATCGGTGAAAGTGGCGGCACTGAACTTCTCGGCATCAGCGACAAGCAAGATCCGGGACGCGAAGGGACAGTGTATGACGATTGAACAGCTCCTGCAGGACAACCCGAAGGGAAGCGGTGTCCGTATCCTGAGGTGAAACAGACGATGGTGACAGTAATCAATGGTGACGGGATGCTTCTGGGACGGCTTGCAAGTGTTGTCGCACAGCGGGCGCTGGCGGGCGAGGAGATTGCAATCGTCAACGCGGAAAAAGCAATCATTTCAGGAAGCCGGGCGCGGGTGCTTTCCAACTACCAGCACAAGCGCAGCCGGGGTTCCACCGGATGGGGCCCCTTTGTCCCGCGCAGGCCGGACCACTTAATGAAGAGGACGATCCGTGGCATGCTCCCTTACAAGCGCCCCCGTGGCGTGGACGCGATGAGGCGTATCAGGTGCTATGTGGGCATCCCGGTCGATTTTGTGGGAAAAGATTTCGAAGTGCCTGATGAGGCACACATGGACCGGCTGAACAATGTACAGTTTGTCACCCTTGGTGCAGTCTGCACCTTCCTGGGGGCAAAGTTTTAACGGGTGGTCGTTATGGTCAAGATCATCAACACAAGTGGAAAACGCAAGACGGCAATCGCACGGGCAACGCTCAAGGTGGGCAAGGGCATCATACGGATAAACTCAGTCCCGCTGGATAAGTACGGGACCGAGATGACCCGGATGAAAATCTCCGAACCACTCCTGATTGTGCCCAATGCGGTGAACGGTATCGATGTCTCCATCGACGTGAAGGGTGGTGGTGTGATGGGGCAGGCAGAAGCTGTCCGCACGGCACTCGCGAGGGGAATAATCGAGTGGCATAACGACCCCCAGATGAAGGATGCGTACCTGATGTACGACCGGACGCTGCTCGTCAACGACTCGCGGCAGAAGGAAACTAAAAAGCCGCATGGACGCGGTGCACGCAAGAAGTTCCAAAAGTCTTATCGTTAGGATAAAAGAAAGAATGAGAGGTCGACAATCGTGATACCCGTACGATGCTTCACCTGTGGAAAACCAGTCTCCACAGCGTTTGAAGAGTTTAAATTGAGGCGGGCAGCTGGCGAGGATCCCAAAAAGATCCTCGATGACCTCGGTCTGACCCGCTACTGCTGCCGGCGCATGCTGCTTACGCACAATGAGATCATCGATGAGCTCAACCCGTACCAGTAAGGGGCGCGTTAAAGGGGGGTCGTAGGGTAGCCTGGCCTATCCTATTGCGTTCGGGACGCAGTGACCTGAGTTCGAATCTCAGCGACCCCATGAGAAAAAAAAGATCATGTAAGAGGAAGACATATGCAGACTCCAATATACACCCGGTATGAACGGGCGCGGATTATCGGAGCCCGTGCCCTGCAGATATCAATGGGTGCACCACTCCTTATCAAAACCGAACGGATCGATCCGCTTGAGATCGCGATCGATGAATTCACCCAAAACAAGATACCCATTACTGTAAAGAGGAAGTGAACACGCCGATGACGATGATTGAAGCAATCGAGCTCCGGGTGATCCTGGACAGCCGGGGGAACCCAACCGTCGAAGCCGACATCCTCACGACATCAGGGTTCGGGCGGGCAGCAGCTCCGGCCGGCGCAAGCACCGGATCCCGCGAGGCAAAAGTCCTTCCCCCCAGGGAAGCCGTGGAGAGCGCAATATCAAACGTTCTCCCGGCCCTTATCGGCATGGACGCGTCCGACCAGACAGGGTTTGACGAGCAGCTCCGGGATATTGACGGGACAGATAACTTTTCCGTCATCGGTGCGAACGTCGCTGTCGTCCTGTCTTTAGCAAATGCAAAAGCCGCTGCGGCAGCGGAAGGCATGCCCCTCTTCCGGTACCTTGCCGGTGCGTTTGTTACCGAGATGCCTCTCCCGCTCGGGAACGTGATCGGTGGCGGTGCGCACGCGGCAAATGCAACCGAGATCCAGGAGTTCCTGGTGGTCACGGGCGATGCAGCCGATGTGCAGGAGGCAGTATTTGCAAACGCCGCGGTGCACCGCACGGTAAAGGAGCTCCTGAACAAGAAGGGCAAGGCATGCGGCAAAGGCGATGAGGGCGCCTGGGCGCCCCAGATCGATGACGCCCTTGCATTCGATATCGTTGCCGAAGCCTGCAGCAGCGTTGCTGATGAGATGAACGTGTCCGTCGATATGGGCATTGATGTTGCAGCAAGCCAGCTCTGGAACGACGGGCAATATAATTACCGCATGAAGAAACGCTCCACTGAAGATCAGGTCGCATACATGGCCGAGCTCGTTGACAAATACAACCTTGTCTATGTCGAAGACCCGATGCATGAAGAGGACTTTTCCGGCTTTGCCGATCTCAACGCACAGGTCGGTGACCGGTGCCTTGTCTGCGGGGACGATATCTTTGTCACGCAGGTTGACCGTATCATGCAGGGAATCGAATCGGCATCTGCGAACTGTGTACTGATCAAACCCAACCAGGTTGGCACCCTGACCGACACATTTGAAGCGGTCAAACTGGCCCATACGCAAGGACTGGACACGGTGATGAGCCACCGGTCCGGTGAGACCACTGATACTACCATTGCACACCTCGCAACCGCGTTCTCCTGTGTATTCTTAAAGACCGGTGTGGTTGGCGGGGAACGCATTGCAAAACTGAACGAACTCATCCGCATAGAGGAACAGATATGACCCAAGTTACCGAGATGGAAATTGAATTAAAAGAACCGCTCATCCCTGTCGAAGATTATCTTGCGGCAGGTGTCCACATCGGCACGCAGCAGAAAAGTGAGGACATGAAGAAGTTCATCTACCGCGTCCGCGGTGATGGGCTCTATATCCTGGATATCCGGGAGACCGACGCACGGATTAAGACCGTGGCAAATTTCCTGAACCATTACGAGCCCCCCAATATCCTTGTCGTTACTTCCCGCCAGTACGGGCAGTTCCCGGCGAAGAAGTTTGCTGACACGATCGGCGCAATGTCAGCGACCGGCCGGTTCATCCCCGGGCTCCTCACCAATCCCGTCCTCGACGGTTATATCGAACCTGAAGCGATCGTTGTCACCGACCCGATCGGTGATGCCCAGGTTATCCACGAGGCAGTCCAGTGCGGCATTCCGGTGATTGCGCTCTGCGACACCAACAATATGACCAAGTTTGTCGACCTTGTGATCCCGACCAACAACAAGGGGAGAAAGGCGCTCTCAATGGTTTACTTCCTGCTTACCCGCGAGATGCTCCGGCTCCGCGGTATATCCACGGCACTTACCCCGGAAGACTTTGAGACAGATATCTGAACCGGTTGCCCGGCTTTTGCGGCAACCGATATCTGGATATACCAGTTTGACCAGAGGGTTTATCCGATGAAGATGCGTGCATGCGCAGTGGCGGGGATGTTCTACCCGCGGGAACCCAACCATCTGGAGCAGCTGCTCACAAGGTTCTTTGCATCAGGCGGGGACCCGGTGGATGCAAAGGGCATCGTTGCACCCCATGCAGGGTATATCTACTCAGGAGAAGTTGCTGCGCGGGCGTATGCCGCGATCCCCCAAGACTTCCCGGGAACATTTGTGGTCATCGGGCCGTCTCACAGGGGATACATGACTTCGGGGTCGCAAGTTCCATGGGAAACGCCGCTGGGTGTGATTGATAATGATACGGCATTTGTGGAAGCCCTCGATATCGAAACGGATGAATTCTCGCATGCGAATGAGCATTCGCTTGAGGTCCAGATGCCGTTTATCAAGTTCCGGTTCCCCCGTGCCCGGATTGCACCGGTGATGATGGGTGAGCAGGACGAGCCGGCTGCGACCCTCCTTGGCAGGAAAATAGCCTCTGCAATCAAGGCAACGAAAAGGGACGTGCGGATCGTTGCGTCAAGTGATTTCTCCCATTATATCCCGGAGGCAGTCGCCCGGGAGAATGACCTCTACGCGATCGAACCCCTGCAGTCGCTCGATACAAGGGAATTCTACCGGCGTATTGAAGAACGGAATATCTCTGCCTGCGGGTACGGCCCGATTGCTGCGATGGTGGCAGCGTGCCGGACGATGGGAGCAAACGAGGGACGACTCCTTGGGTACATGACAAGCGGAGATGTTACCGGTGACCGGTCTGAAGTCGTGGGGTACGCAGCCATTGCGGTGATATAGGTTGGCAACATGGAGTGCGCCGGGCAAAGTATTTTTGTTCGGCGAGCATGCGGTGGTGTACGGTAAACCCGGTATTGCGATGGCGATCAAGCCCCGCGTCTTTGTGACCGTACGGCAGAGCAAACGCCCCCACACCGCAAATTCCCCCTATATCCACAACTGCTTTATGGATATGGGAGTCAGTGGCAGCGTGTACATAAACTCACAGATCCCAAGTTCGTCCGGTCTTGGGTCGTCGGCAGCGGTTACGGTGGCTACGCTCTGCGCCATCAACGATGAATTCCAATTGGGAAAGACGAGGGAAGAGATCGCCGATATGGCATTTGAGATTGAAAAGAAGGTGCAGAAGGGCAGGGCGAGCCCCACCGATACCACCGTTTCATCGTATGGCGGGATTGTCCTGATCACCGGCTCCTCGCGACGGCGCCTGCCGCCGCAGAACCTCCAGATCGTGATCGGCGACACTCTCGTCTCCCACAATACCTCAAAGATGGTGGAGCAGGTCAGCGATCTCAAAAAAAAACACCCCGAAATTGTCGGCCACCTGCTCGATGCAATCGAAGGGGTGAGCCTGAACGCAATCCATCACCTCGACAACCCACGGGAACTGGGCTGGTATATGGATATGAACCATGCATTGCTCGATGCGCTGGGGGTGGGTCACCCGGCGTTGTCGAGGCTCGTGCTTGCCGCCCGGACCGCCGGTGCATTTGGCGCCAAGCTCACCGGTGCGGGTGGCGGGGGGTGCATGATCGCACTCGCCCCCAAAGGACTCAAGCACCGTGTCGCAAAGGCAATCGAGGCGTGCAATGCACGGGCGATCGTGACCGGTATCGACACCGAAGGTGCACGAAAGGAGAAGCATGTCTGACCGCGTGATACTCAAGCTCGGCGGGAGCGTAATCACCGACAAGAGCGGTGACTGCGCAATCAACCGGAAGCAGGTGTCCGCCATTGCGGGAGCAGTTGCGACAAACCCGGTACCGGGGCTGATAGTCATCCACGGCGCTGGTTCCTGCGGTCATCCCGAAGCAAAGCGGTTCCATCTCGATCGCGGTGCAGCAGCGGGGCACGCGGAGGGGATTGCAATCACTCACAATGCGGTTGCGCGGCTGAACGGGGAAGTTGTTGCGGCGCTGCAGGGGCAGGGCGTGGAGGCAGTAGGGGTCCACCCACTCCATGTCGCGTTTGCGGATTGTGGGAGGCTGGTCGCGTTTGAAACAAGGCATCTTGAAAAAATGTTAACCCTCGGGATGGTCCCGGTGATCCACGGAGATGTGGTGATGGACCAGTCCCGGGGTGCCTGCATTGTGTCAGGTGACCAGCTGGTGCGGTACCTTGCACCGCTGCTTAATATTGGCCATGTGGGACTCGCCACCGATGTACCGGGAGTGCTGAAGGGAGGGGTGGTGGTGCCGGAAATTACACCGGTATCGGGCAGATCCCTCCAGATCGGCAGCTCGACATTTACCGATGTCACCGGTGGAATGAGAGGGAAGATCAATGAACTGCTCGAGCTCGCGGATGCGGGTGTCGGGTCTGAAATTTTCCATGTCTCGCGCATCCCCGATTTCCTTATGGGGAGGGACTGCGGCGGGACAAAAGTACGAGGATAAAAGGGAAGGGAGACAATGGGAGACAAAAAACGGTTTACATCGTCACGGAAGCTCGACCACCTGCGGATCTGTGCAGAGGAGGACATCGAGCGTGGCGACGCCGGTTTTTCCGATATACGGTTCGTACACAATGCGCTGCCGGAGTGTGATATGGCAGCGATTGACCGGCGCACGCGGTTTTTGTCCCGGACTTTCTCCTCTCCCCTTTTTATCTCTGCAATGACCGGCGGGCACCCGGAAACGAAACCGGTGAACGCCCGGCTTGCGCGGGCAGCGGAGCGCTTCGGAATCGGCATGGGCGTCGGTTCGCAGCGGGCGGCACTCGAAAATCCTGACCTTGCCGATACATTCTCGGTGGTACGGGACGAGGCGCCGCACGCGTTTCTTGTGGCAAACCTCGGGGCAGTCCAGCTCCGTGACCACGGGATTGAGTGGGCGGAGCGGGCCATCGAGATGATCGGTGCTGACGCAATCGCAATCCACCTCAATTTCCTGCAGGAGGCAATCCAGCCGGAAGGAGACCATAACGCTAGAGGCTGCCTCAATGCTGTACAGGCTCTCTGCAGGGACACAAAGACACCGGTGATTGTAAAAGAGACCGGCTCCGGCATATCAGCGGAGACTGCACGAGCGTGCTGGGGCGCGGGGGTTGCAGCAATTGATGTTGGCGGAGCAGGTGGGACTTCGTGGTCGGCGGTTGAGAGCGTACGGGCCGGCAAGAACCGGAATGCAGCAGACCGGAATAAGAAGATCCTCGGTGAGGACTTTGCTGACTGGGGAATTCCCACGGTGGTGAGCCTCTGCGAAGTGCGGGCATCCCAGGGCTCTGTGATTGCCTCAGGTGGCATACGCAGCGGTCTTGATATGGCAAAAGCGCTTGCACTCGGGGCCGACCTCTGCGGGATGGCACTCCCGCTTCTCCCCCCGGCTCTCGAAAGTGACGGGGCGCTGGAACAGGCGATCGATGCGATCCACCGGCAACTGGACGTTGCAATGTTCCTTACCGGCTCTGCACGGGTTGCCGACCTTAAGAAAGCACGGGTGTTTGTCACCGGAAGGACCTGGCAGATGATAGAAAAGGACAATCCGGCAGGTATCAGGTAATAAAAATTTAAAAAAAAATTTGTTTTAACTAAAAACCAACAAAAGAACAGGAGACAGTATACATGGATATCGAAATTATCGCAGTGGGCGGGTATGATGAAGTCGGGCGGAATATGACTGCCGTCCGCTGCGGAAAGGAAATTGTCATTTTTGACATGGGACTCCGCTTGGATCAGGTCATGATCCACGAAGACGCGGAGATCGAGAATATGCACTCCCTTGACCTGATCAAGATCAAGGCGATACCAGACGACACGATGATGAACTCGGTTGAGGGAACCGTAAAAGCGATTGTCTGCACACACGGGCACCTTGACCATATCGGTGCGATCCCCAAACTGGCGCACCGGTACAACGCGCCGATCATAGCAACACCGTACACCACCGAGCTGATCCGGCAGCAGATATCAGGTGAGCAGAAGTTCGGGGTCAACAACAAGCTCTTCCCGTTGAAATCAGGGCAGAGATACACGTTGTCGCAGACGCTTGTGCTGGAGTTTGTCCGGATGCAGCATTCGATCATCGATACGGTGGTCGCGGTGCTCCACACCCCGCATGGCGCAATTGTTTATGTCCTGGATTTCAAGCTGGACCGGACCCCGGTCATCGGCGACCCGCCGGACTTTGCGCGGCTCCGTCAGATCGGTAAAGAGGGAGTATTTGCGCTGATTGTCGAGTGTACCAATATCGACCGTTCGGGCAGGTGCCCCAGCGAGCGGATCGCCCGCAACCTTGTCCGCGACACCATCACCAGTTACGAAGATGACAAGAACGCGATCATTGTCTCCACGTTCTCTTCTCATATCTCGCGCGTTAAAACGATCGCCGAATGTGCCCACGAGATCGGGAGAAAACCGGTGCTTCTTGGCAGGTCGATGGAGCGGTACTCGGTGACCGCCGAGCAGATGAAGCTCGTCTCGTTCCCGTCAACGACCAGCGTCTTTGGCAACCGGCGCACGGTCGACCGGACGATGCGCCGGATGATGAAGGAGGGCAAGGAGAAATTCATGCCCATTGTCACCGGGCACCAGGGCGAACCCGGTTCAATACTGACCCGGCTTGCGACGGGGGACACGCCCTACCTGCTCGCAAAAGGAGACAAGGTCATCTTCTCGGCTACGGTAATCCCCAACCCGATGAATTTCGGGCGGCGGCACATGATCGAAGAACACCTGAAACTTGCGGGTGTGCGCATCTTTGAGGACCTGCACGTGAGCGGGCACGCGTACCTTGAGGATCACTATGAGATGGTCCAGATGCTGAACCCGCAGCACATCATTCCCGCACACGGGAACATGAGAATGACCGCGGGTTATGCAGACTTTGCATCCGATATGGGATACACGCTCCATTCCAACCTGCACATACTCAGGAACGGGCAGCGCCTCAAGCTGAATTAGGGGAAGATTGTCATGGAACTCGAACCATATCTGGCATCCGTCGCAGAGCAGATTGACAGTATGATTGACCGGTATTTTACAAGCAGGATTGGCGAGCTGAACATGGCTTCCGCTTATCTCCTTGCAGCAGGAGGAAAAAGGCTCCGCCCGGCGGTTGTCATGCTCGCAGCGGATGCGGTGAAACCCGGGAGTTCCTATGATATCATGCAGGCGGCACTCGCACTTGAGCTCACCCACACCTTTACCCTTATCCATGATGACATCATGGACGATGACTCCTTGCGCCGGGGAGTGCAGACAGTCCATACAAAATGGGACATGCCGACCGGCATCCTTGCCGGTGATGTCCTCTATGCCCGTGCATTTGAGTTCATCTGTCTTTCAAACGCCGACGGGAATGCTAAGGTCCGTTCGGTTTCGATGCTTGCCCGTGCCTGTGCAGATATCTGCGAGGGGCAGCACATGGATATGTCGTTTGAGAAACGGGACGATGTGAACGAGTACGAGTATATGGAGATGGTCAAGAAGAAGACCGGTGTCCTGTATGCAGCGGCTGCGGGGATAGGGGCGATCCTGGGCGGCGGCAATGCACAGCAGACAAAAACCCTCTATAACTTCGGGCTCAATATCGGCATTGCGTTCCAGATCCAGGATGATCTTATCGATCTTTTAACCCTTTCGGAAAAGAGCGGGAAAGACCGTGCGTCCGATCTCCGTGAAGGAAAGCAGACGCTTATTATGATCAAGGCACGGGAGAAAGGTATCGATCTTTTAAAATACCGGCGCGACCTCTCGGGTGCCGATATCGATGCAGCGATCACCGAGCTCACCGACGCAGGGGTGATCGCTGACGTTAAGAAGGTGGCAGCAGACCTTGTCGCCGACAGCAACAAACACCTTGCACTCCTTCCCCCCACGCAGGAACGCCAGCTCCTGATGGATATCGGCGAATTCTTTGTGACCCGGAGCTTCTAGATGGAAGGGTCGGATCCAAAGGAGCTGCTCTTTTGCTGTGCGCTCCAGAACGCGGTGAAGCACGGGGGTGTCCCCCAGGCAGGTGCCGTTATCGGCATGGTGATGGGAGCGCACCCTGAACTGCGGAGCCGGGCACAGGAGATCTCGGCGCTCGCACAGGAAGCGATCGCGGATGTCGCAGTACTTTCTGTAGATGAACGGGTGGCAAAGCTCCAGGCGATTGCCCCGGATATGTACGCCAGCCTTTTTGAAAAGCACGAACACAAGAAAGTCCTTCCTGATCTCGAGGGTACGGAGAACGGCGTCGTCATGCGGTTTGCGCCCAATCCCTCCGGCCCCCTCCATATCGGGCATGCCCGGGCTGCAGTGCTCAACGACGCGTACGTGAAGATGTATGGCGGCAGGTATATCCTGCGCATCGAAGACACTGACCCCAAGCGTGTTGACCCCGAAGCGTATGAGGCGGTCAGGGAGGATATTGCATGGCTTGGTCTTGGCATCACCGAGACTGTTACGCAGAGCGACCGGCTGCCGCTCTATTATGACCTCTGCCGCCAGCTGATCGAGCGGGGCGGGGCGTATGTCTGCACCTGCGACAACGAGCGCTTCAGGGAACTTAAAGGGGCAAAGATCGCCTGCCCGTGCCGTGGACAGGGTGTGGAAAAGAACCTTGAACTCTGGGAGAAGATGCTCGACCACACGTTCAGGGAAGGCGAGGTATCTGTAAGGATCAGGACCGATCTGAACCATCCTGATCCGGCGATGCGGGATTTCCCCGCGTTCCGGATCCTCGATTCTCCGCCCCACCCGAAGGTACAAGCGCACGTCTACCCGCTCATGAACTTCTCGGTTGTTGCCGATGACCACCTGCTCGGTGTCACGCACGTCATCCGTGGCAAGGATCATATCGCCAACACCCGGCGCCAGCGCTACATCTACGAACATTTCGGCTGGAAGGCGCCGGTGTACCGGCACTACGGCAGGATGGGGATCGAGGGTGTTGTGCTCTCCACCTCACAGATGCGGCTTGGCATTAAAGAGGGGACATATACCGGCTGGGACGATATCCGGCTCGGTACGCTCCGGGCGCTCGCCCGCCGGGGGATCTCACCGGATGCAGTGAGGAATGCGGTGCTTGCCATCGGCATAGGCGAGACCGACATCT
Source organism: uncultured Methanoregula sp. (assembly GCA_964573085.1). Taxonomy (GTDB): domain Archaea; phylum Halobacteriota; class Methanomicrobia; order Methanomicrobiales; family Methanospirillaceae; genus MVRE01. The sequence continues at coordinate 25,864 of CAZNIL010000008.1, read as the reverse complement.
CGTTCTCGTGGGACAATCTCTATGCCGAGAACAGGAAGATCGTCGACCCTGTGGCAAACCGGCACTTCTTTGTCCCTGATCCGGTGACTGCACAGATTGAGGGTGCCAGATCCCGTACTGCGCACGCCCTGCTGCACCCCAACGATGCCTCGCGGGGCAACCGCACGCTTGAATTTACCGGGACGGTGCTGGTTCCAAAGAGCGAGATCGACCGTGACGTATCCATGCTCCGGCTCAAGGATCTCTTCAACGTGACGATCGCGTGGGACGGCACAACACCTTCGTTTACCTATGCGGGCGACTCGCTCGCGGATGCCCGGGCGGCAAAAGCCCGTATCATCCAGTGGCTGCCGGCACAGGATTGTGTTCCGTGCACGCTCATTACGCAGGAGGGCGAGATATCCGGGGTTTGTGAACCCGCAGTGAAACAGGATCTGGGTAAGGTTGTCCAGTTCGAGCGCGTCGGGTTTGTAAAAATCGATGCGGTGGGTGCGTCCGGAGTACAGGCGTATTTCACCCACAGGTAATCTCACCGTTTTTCGACCGTATTATTACCCGGTACAACAAAATACTGGGTGGAATCCTCTCGCAGATCTCCCGGGTATTCTTGAGCAGTGCTTGGCTTTGCCCCACATCCCATCGGAGAAACGATACAGGTATGAACGATAGTCCCCTGCCCCCTCCAGAAGACACAGGTGTCCCGGTTGCAGCAAGTGCATTGTCCGGCATCGTGCCGGTGCTCAAGGCATACGCAGATCTCACCCGTATCCATTTCTTCTTTGCATGGCCGCTCCTGTTCTGTTCCGGCCTTATGCTCGCGGCTGCAACCTATGGCACGTTCTCGTTGTGGCTGCTGGCGAAAGGAGCTCTTATCGGGTTCCTGGGGTTTGAAGCCGGCCTTGTGCTCAACGATTACATTGACCGCGACTATGACCGGCGGGATATTGAGCATTACCGGCTCACAAAATACTGGCGGCTCTTTGGCAGGCGCCCGATCCCCGCTGGTTTCGTAACTCCCCAGGCAGCATTCCGGTTATTTGCGCTGCTCTTTGCCACGACCTTATTTCTGATTGCGACCCTCCCGTATCCCAACTGCCTCTTCGTATTTGTCATCATGGTCTTCTCCTACGCGGCTGAAGCGTTTTACCAGATCAAAAAACGGCACCAGTCCTTCCCCGTAGCCCAGCTTGTCGGTCGAACGGACTTTGCGCTCTTCCCGGTCGCGGGCTACCTGTGTGCTGGCTATCCGGATGCGACGGCGCTTGCATTCTCACTCTTCTTCTACCCGTTTGCTATGGCACATCTCGGTGTTAACGACCTCGCCGATATCGCAAACGACCGCGTCCGCGAGCTCAGGACGATCCCCCTGCTCTACGGGATCAATGGTACGGTGTACTGGATCGCCGGTTTTACCCTCATCCATGCCCTGGCCGCTGCGTATATGGTTTCTTACGTCGGCATGATCGCACGGGCCGGTATTTGTATCGGACTTCTCCTGCTGGGAGCTGCAAACGTGGTGATCCCGCGGGGCAGGGATCCTGATGCTGCAATGAAGGTGCTCCCGGTGTTCCACGTTACGATGGTGATCTACGCGGGGGCTATAGTGCTGGACTCCGCATTACGGGCCGGGGTATTGTGATCTCCTGTATCCTCGTGGTAACCATGACCGTGATGGTGGTGGAAACACATACCGTTGATACGGGGTTGCCCACCCGGGGGAATCAGCGATGAATGCTGTTACCATCCGCCCTGAAACTCCTGCCGACGTCCCTGCCATCTTCGATGTCAACCTCCGGGCTTTCGGGCAACCTGCCGAGGCGCAGCTGGTCGATGCACTGCGACGTGAAGGGGATTTCGTTCCGGAACTCTCGCTGGTTGCGCTTTATGGGGGGACAATCGCAGGGCATATCCTCTTTCCGCCAATTTTTATTATTTCGCCCGTTGGCAGCATACCTGCGCTCGCCCTTGCGCCAATGGCGGTGCTCCCGGAGTTCCAGCACCGGGGGATTGGCTCGCAGCTGATCCGACATGGGCTTGCGGCATGCCGGCACCTTGGGCACCGCATCGTGATCGTGGTCGGTCATCCGGAATACTATCCGCGGTTTGGGTTTACACCTGCCCGGGCGCACGGAATAAAAGCACCGTTTCCTGTCCCGGACGAAGCGTTCCTTGCGCTTGAGCTGGTAAACGGGGCGTTTGACGGTATCCATGGGACGGTACGGTATCCCCCCTCGTTTGATACCGTAATGAAGTGACAAACGGACAAAAAAGGCGGATCCATTCCGGCATTCGTGAATGGGGATCTCAGTGCCGCCCGAGTACATTATCTGAGTCACCTATCACAGAGGCTATACGTTCACTTCCCCCATGTATCTTTTAACAGGGGCGATTCATACGGCAGGTTCCCGAACACCCGACCTGAACAGGTACCTTGCAGGCTTTGTCAGCCCAGGCTCAAAAAAGAAGAGGACCCGGGCCATTACTGTACCCTGTGACGGGTATGCCATTCCATGGTATAGCAACGAGTTCTGGACGGCGGGGCAGCGGCAGGCATCCTCGATCCATGAGGTCTCATACCGTGCCTGCTTCAAGCCCCAGCTCCCCCGGTTTTTTATCAGGCTGCTGACAAAAAAAGGCGATATTGTATATGACCCTTTTTCAGGGAGAGGAACGACGGTTATCGAGGCAGGGCTCTTTTTGCGCAATGTCATCGCTAACGATGCAAACCCTCTCTCACGGGTCATGACCGAACCGCGGTTCTTCCCTCCAACGGTTGCAGCGGTTGAGCGGCACCTGCTTGGGATCCCCCGTGATGGAGAGCCTCTAGATATCGACCTTTCGATGTTCTATCACGTAAATACAGAACGTGAGATTGCCGCGATCAGGGCATACCTGTGCCGGAGACGGGAGCAGGGGTCAGAGGATGCCATTGACCGGTGGATCGCGATGGTTGCGACTAACCGCCTGACCGGGCATTCCCCGGGTTTCTTCTCGGTGTATACCCTCCCGCCCAACCAGGCAGTCTCGAAGAAGAGCCAGACACGTATCAATGTAAGGCGGAGACAGGTGCCGGAGTACCGGGACACGCACCGGCTTATTGCCAAAAAAACAAAGAGCCTGCTGCGGACACTGACAGGCCCCCAGACAAGAGCCCTGAACTTTACCGGAAAACGGGCCCGATTCTTTACATGCGATGCACGGGAGACTCCTGAAATACCCGATGACACCGTGCAGCTCACGGTTACATCTCCCCCATTCCTTGATATCGTCCAGTACCATGACGACAACTGGCTCCGGTGCTGGTTCAACGGTCTCGAGAGTGATGCAATAGGAAAGATAATTACGATGGCGAGGACGGTAGACGGATGGACTGCGGTGATGGCGGATGTGTTCCGGGAACTCTACCGGGTGACTGCACCAGGAGGGTGGGTGGCATTTGAAGTCGGTGAAGTGAGAAAAGGGACCGTCCGTCTTGAGGAGCACGTCGTCCCGCTCGGGATCACTGCCGGCTTTTCCTGCAAAGCGGTTATGATCAACACGCAGGCATTCACCAAGACTTCTCATATCTGGGGTGTGGATAACATGGGCTGCGGCACCAATACGAACCGGATTGTGGTGTTTAAAAAAGAGCCCTGATCCCGTTTTTATTAATTTTTCTGGCGATAAATAATTTAGGACATGATGGTTAAGTAGGCTGACAACCAACCACTACGCATGGTCACACAGATCCGGCGGTACGCTCAGATCGTGGACATCCTGGGCAAGTACGGTTTTGGCATAGCGCTGGAGAAGTTGTTTCCAGGAAAACCCCGCTTCCGGCTCCCAACACACGGCGCTCCTTCTGAAACTTCAACCGTTTATGAGCGGATGCGCCTCGCAGTAGAAGAGCTCGGCCCCACGTTTGTCAAGTTCGGGCAGATCATGAGTACAAGGACGGAGCTCCTGCCGCCGGAGCTGATTGAAGAGCTCAAAAAACTCCAGGACCATGCCAAACCCCTGCCATTTTCCGATGTTAAGGAGGTGATCATGCAGACCTGCCCGGAGATCGACGACTGGTTTTTGGAGATTGAGGAGGCGCCGCTTGCCTCTGCCTCTATCGGGCAGGTTCACTGCGCAGTGCTCAAGGACGGGACGAGGGTTGCAGTCAAAGTCCAGCGCCCCGGCATCCCCGATGTGATCGAGACCGATCTTGCGATCCTTACTTCGATGGCAGAGCGGTTCGATGCAGTCTTTCCCGAAGTACGGTTATACAACCCCATCGGTATGGTCGAGGACTTCGCCCAGCAGATCAGGAAGGAACTTGACTTCATGCGGGACGCCCGCAACGCCGATAGGATGTCCCGAAATTTCAAGGATGTCCCCGGCATACGGTTCCCGAAGATCTACTGGGAGTACTCCTCAGCCCGCCTGCTCGTGATGGAGTTCATCGAAGGTGTGCGGATCGATAATGTTGAAGCGATCCATAGCATGAACATAGACCCGCATGAGGTCGGTGTCCGCGGGTTTCATGCGTACCTCAAGATGATCTTTGAGGACGGCTTTTTCCATGGTGACCCCCACCCGGGGAACCTGCTGGTTATCGAAGGGGGCGACATCGTCTTTTTAGACTTTGGCATCGTGGGTGTCCTGCGCCCCGAAAAGCGGCAGATCTTCATCAACCTGCTCTTTGCACTGGTGACCGAAGATATCGAGCTGATGCTCAAATCCCTTGAGGGATTCGGTATCCAGATCAACGAAGCCGATCGCGAGGCGCTTCGTGACGACCTCTATATCATGATCCACGACTTCGGCGGCGACCAGGTGAATCAATTCAATTTCGGGCTGATGGTCACCGAGCTCACCGAGACGATGCGGCGGTACCGGCTCAAAGTGCCGATGAACCTGATGCTTTTATTAAAAGTTATTGTGATGGTTCTGGACATCGGGGTGCGGCTTGATCCGTTCTTTAATTTCGGAAAAGAGATCACGCCCTACCTGACCAAACTTGCCGATACCAATAACCTTTCAGCCGCGTACCTGAAGCGGGCGTCAAACTCGATGATGGAAGGGGTCGACGCGATGTTCGACCTCCCGCGCAATGTGAACCTGATGTTAAAACGTCTCTCTACCGGTACAGTCAGGCTCGAGGTTGTCGATACCGATATCCAGAAGCTCCAGATGGCACTTGACCGTGCGAGCGACAAGCTGATGATCGGGCTCGTCGTGGCAGCTCTTGTCGTCGGATCTTCGCTTGTCCTCATCTCGTCATCCTTAACTCTGCCAAAAGAGGTGTTCTGGCTGGCGATCCTTGGGTACAGCGCTGCGGTGCTCGTCGGGTTCTATGCGATCTACCATGTCATATTCCTGAAGTTCCGGCTGGAACGGTAGACCTCGTCCCCCTTCTCCTTTCTCTTCTGGTTCTCTCTTTATTGTCAGAGGAATTCCCCAATGATTTCCCAGCGTCTGGTTTTTTCTGCAAGAGTAAACCGGGCGTTTGCAGGGCTCGTGGAGGGCAACGGGATCAGGCGGATGCTCTCAATAACCTGGAGCCGGGCTCCATACCGTGCAGCAGTTGCACCGTTGAATGCGATGGTACGGATTGTCGGGTGGGAATCGAGCAGGTTTAGCAGGGGATTGAATACCGGGTCCTTGATACGGTCATCGGCACTCCCCTCCCGGTGGCAGGCGGCGATTACGTCCCAGAGTGCAATATGGTACCGGACCAGTTCCCTGATGCGGTGTGGATAGGGCAGGTGACGGTCAACGCCAAGGAGCGACTCCATGATCTGCCAGAACTGGTTCTGCGGGTGGGCATAGTACTGTCTATGAACAAGGGATCTTTTGCTTGGGAAACTGCCGAGAATGAGAAGACGTGGTGCATGGCCGATAACCGGTGCCAGCCCGTTACGGGTACGAGACTCTGGAGCGGATTCTTCAGGGTGCATAAAAAAAGAGTTCAGGGGAAAAAAGGTCCCGGTAATTATTCTCTCTTAAAGTAGAGCTTGCAGTGGCAGCTGCCCTCGTTTGCAATCTCGTCCTTGTGATACACGCACGGGCATTCGATCGCCCGGTCTTTTTCCTCATCTCCGCTCCGGAGCCGGCATGGGCAGTACTGGTACCCGAACTTTGTCTTGTTCCTGACAAGCCCCCGGATCACTGTCGCAAGCTGTTTTTCATCGGAGTTGAGTACCCAGCCGTGTTTATGGGCATAGGCGTTCGCCCATTTCAGCATATCCGCTTCAGCAGTTTCTTCTTCTGGCATACTATCGGGACCCTTTCTGTATTTTTTATTCTGTGTGGATTGTATTTTATCTGACACGTTATGCTTTGTGCTCGATGTGCCCGATCATGGAGTTAAAATTTTAATTCTCTCTCCCGAATTTTTCTATCAGCGTTACAGTTGCTATTCGATGATCCGTTTTGTCACCCGGTCGTAGGTCGCCATGACGTCTCCCTTATCGAAGCGGTACACATCCTTATCCAGCGATTCACCGGTCTTTTTATCCCAGAGGCGCATCGAGTCCATCGAGATCTCGTCTCCAAGGTAGATCGCATTCCCCTGCCTGCCAAACTCCATCTTGAAGTCCACGAGCGTGATGCCCTGTTCTGCAAGAAGGCCAGCGAGCAGGTCATTGACCCTGAGCGCAACCGTCTTAATCTTTTTTAGTTCTGCAGGTGTGCAGAGTTTGAGTGCGGTAATAATATCGTCATTGAGCATCGGGTCATGCCGAGAATCATCCTTGTAATCGATGACAATGACGGGCGGATCGAGTTTTGTGCCTTCTATTATCGGGTAGTTGCGGGCGATCGACCCTGCAGCAACGTTCCTGACAATCACCTCGAGTGGGATCATGGCAAGTTCCCGCACGACCATGGTCCGGTCGTCAAGCATGCTGACAAAATGGGTCTTAATCCCGTGTTTTTCAAGATATTCAAAAAAGAATGCGGACACGCGGGCATTGTAACTGCCCTTGTCCTGCAGCACATCTTTTTTCCCGCCATCAAATGCGGTGATGTCATCGCGGAACCTGACGATCAGCCTGCCTTTTTTTTCTGTGCGGTACACGGACTTTGCCTTGCCCTCGTATAACAGGTCGCGCTGCTTCACGGATGTTTCCTCTGATCTAATGTATGTGCGAGCCTGTTTATTAGGGGTTGCAGAACGGGAGGGTACCAACCCCGTTCAATGAACTGCGGGTAGATGCAGAGACGCTCCCTGATGTCCGCGTCCCCGATAAGATCCTTAAGCCTCCCAATCTCCGGCCACGGGTGCTCGGGGTTCACATAATCGATAGTGAGCGGGGAGACGCCGCCAAGGTCATCCACGCCGCAGGGAATGAGCACCTGCGCATCGATGAGGTTGGGGGGGATCTGGATGGCGATATCGCGGGGGAGGATCTCGCGGGCGAGCCGGATGGTTGCGCAGACCTCTTCTGTCGCTGGCACAGGGTTGCCTGCCATCGGGGTACCGGGTTTTGGGCAGAAGTTCTGGATGATGACTTCCTGTATGTGCCCGAAGCGCCGGTGCAGGTCGCGGATGACCGTAAGCGACTCTTCGCGATCGGCCGGTGTCTCACCGATGCCCAGCAGGAGCCCGGTGGTAAACGGGATCTTCAGCCTGCCGGCATCCTCGATCATCGCAATCCGGACTTCCGGTTTTTTTCCGGGTGAATTCCGGTGAGCGGGGATATCAGCCGTGGTCTCGAGCATGATGCCCATGCTTGCGTTCACTTCCCGCAACTTCGCCAGCTCATCGTACGTGAGAATACCGGCATTGGTGTGCGGGAGCACACCGTATTCAATAGACCGCTCGCACATCGCATATACGTAGTCAAGGAATCTACGGTAACCCGTTTTCCGGAGATACCCGGCAAACCCAAATTCGAGTTCGGGGCGCTCGCCGAAGGTAAAAAGTACCTCGGTGCACCCCAGAGCAGCCCCTTTTCGGATCGTATCCGCGACAACCTCCGGCGCGAGCAGGCACCCTTCCTGTGCTGGTGTGCGGAAGCAGCAGTACCCGCACCGGTTCCGGCAGACGGTGGTGAGCGGGAGGAAGATGTTGCGGGAATAAGTTATAGTGCGGTGCGCCATGGGGTGATCACGTATCTCTGGCTCCTTTAATTTTTGCTCTATCCTGCAATAGTTCTTTTTCTGTTAAGCACTGCACCCGGACACCTGCTGAACCAAAAAATCCCTCCATGACTATGGATGGTTAATCGTTGGTGATACACAGTAGTGTATACACACATCCCCTGTTTTATGTGCAGGGAAAAACAATCCATACATCTGGTGAGCATGTCTCCTGAACCAACAGACCTCCGGAATAATAAAAATAGTGATGGTGCAAACGGAACTTCCAGCCCTTGTGAACCGGCTCCTGCTGATCTGGTGCGGGCACTTGCGCTTGCAGAAAAAAAACTGGAGATCGTGGGCAGCGTAACCCGGCACGATGTCTTCAACCAGCTCACGGCCATTATGGGATATAACGAACTGTTGAGCACCATCGTCCAGGATAAGGAACAATTGCGTTTCCTCGAAGTCCAACGCAGGTCATCTGAAAAGATGAGGCGGACCTTTGCCTACTCGAAAGTTTACCAGGCTATTGGCGAAGAACCCCCCCGCCTGCAAACGTTTGAGATGCTGGTTAAGTTTGCCCGGGAAGAGGTGGATCTGGGAACCGTTGCGATCCGATCGGAGGTAAATACATATTCGGTTTTTACCGACATGCTCTTTATAAAAGTCCTGTCCTATCTCTTTGACAACGCCGTCAGGCACGGGAAGCACACAACCGAAATCCGGCTCCGGCTCAAATCCGACGAAAAGGGAGCAACCCTATATATCGACGATGATGGTGTCGGCGTAGAAGATGGCGATAAAGAAAAAATTTTTACAAAAGGTTTTGGGAAATATACGGGATGGGGACTTTTTGTCGCCCGCGAGATCCTTTCCTCAAACGACATGACCATTCGGGAGACAGGCACCGCAGGATCCGGCGCGTGTTTTGAGATCCGGATCCCTGCAAACCGTATACGGACAGGAACCGGGCCTGCCCGTACCTGATATTCCGGTTAGCGGAATGCCCGGGATACTGTGCCACGTCCACCCTACGTGACCGGTACACTACCTTTTTTTCCTATCGCGGACTACAGAACATACCATGACAGTGGCAGTGGCTGTTATCCCGTTCAAGCCGAAAAACCCCAAGACCCGCCTCTCGTGCGTGCTCGACGAGCAGGAACGGGAAGCGTTTGCCGAATCGATGCTTTCAGATGTGGTCGCAGCGGTAAGAGATGCAGACTGCCAGCCGGTGATCCTTGGCACCGAACTCTTTGACTCCGAACTTGTGCAGGTTACGATCCAGGAGAAGGGACTTTCTGACGCCCTGAATGAATACCTTGCCTGTTGTGTGGTGGGCAATGTCCTGATCATCATGGCAGATATCCCGCTTGCCGATCAGGCGTCGATACAACGGGTGCTTGCCACACCAAAGGATATGGCGATCGTGCCCGGGCGGGGCGGAGGCACCAATGTGATCTACCTCAAAGACCCCACTAAGTTCCGTGTCGACTACTATGGCGGGAGCTATCTCAAGCACATGAAGATCGCGCAGGAGTGCGGGCTTTCCTGCGAGGTTATCGACTCGTTCAGGCTCCATACGGACATCGATGAGAAGGAAGACCTTGTCGAGCTCCTCCTCCACGGCACAGGCAAGAGCCGGGCGTTCCTTGCTGAACGGGGTTTTGCGATCACGACCGACAAGGGACGGGTCGGGGTCGAAAGGAAGCGATAATATCATCTGCCATGCATGATGATGGCATGGTATGCACGAGCGGTCAGGAGCCTCCCTCGTTGATCTGCTCCGGTCACCGGATCCGGATATCAACCGAATTATCGACATGTTTGTCTCTTCCTTCAATGATGCATACGGGAGCCACGGTGCCAAACGGTGGGACGTCTCCAAGGAGGACTGGCAGCGGTTCGAGTTCCTCGGCGACCGTGTCCTTAACCTCGCGATTGCCCAGTGCCTTTATTCACAGAAAGACACGTTCCTGAGCGAAGGTGAGATGACCAGAATCCTTTCCGGAATTGTGTCGAATAAATCGCTTGGTAATTTCGTTAAGGAATCTAACATCTCTGTTGAACGACTCATCCCCCCCACCATAGGTGCACAGAAGACATACCGCGAACGGATTATCGGTGGTGCCTTCGAGGCGTTCATTGGCGCCCTTTACTGTGAGGTGGGGATCGATGAAGTAACAATTTTTATTAATACCCTGTTTGAGAAGCACATCCAGGTCCTTGACCCGGATCAGAATGCAATTGGTATACTGCAGGAATATTTCCAAAAAAGGCATGAGGAACTTCCCAATTATGATGACAATTTCGAAGGTCCCGACAATCAGCGGACATGGCATTCCCGGGTCACCTTACATGACGGAAGAAGTTTTGATGAGACAGGGAAGGACATTACTGAATCCCGGCAGGCTGCCGCACGAAAGGCACTAGAGTATATCAGGAACCGGTTATCGTAGTTCAGGGCTCCGGGATGCCTTCCCCTTCTGCGCCTGCCACACCAGCCAAAAGACCGGGAGTGCAGCACACTGCATGACAACCATGAAGGCGGCGGCATAGCCTATATTGAATTCATACAACGCCCCGATGACAAGGCTGCCGGCAAACCAAGCGCCGCCATAGATTGTGTTGAAAACGCCGTAGGCAAACCCCCGGCCGCCCGGTGGTGTGAAGTCAGCGACTGCGGCACGGAGCACCGTCTCCTGCATGCCCATGGACGCTCCCCAGAGTGCCGCTCCGGCCAGCGCTCCGCTATAGAAAGGGCAGAACACGATGAGCGGGATGGCAAGGCTGACAAGCGGGACTGCCCCGAGCACTACGAGCCCGTACCGGTCGTACGCCCTGCCGGCACCGAGTGCCACGATGGCATCAACCGCCATGGCGATCGCGTAGAACGCCGGGATCTCTGCATCGGGTACGATTGAAAGTGCCTTGAAATGGAACGCGAGCAGGGGAAAGACCACAAAGCCCGCCATGGTCAGCGCAGTAAAGACTGCATACAGCCGGATCTGGCGCCTGCCGCCCTTCCCCGTCTGCTCACCGTGTCCTGATCCGGCTCCCGGTTCGAATGCGGCGGGATCCGGCATGCTCCTCCATGCAAGGAACAGCGCAACGAGAAGCAGTGCAAACGGGATGGCAAGCAGTCCAAAACCGCCCCGGTATCCTCCCCCGGATGCAAGTGCGAGCACAAAGAGCATCGGCCCGGCAACAGCCCCGATCTGGTCGAGAGCCTCGTGGAGGCCAAAACCCCACCCTCTCCCTACCGCTGTGGTAGCATGCGAAAGTATTGCATCCTTTGAAGGTGAGCGGAAGGCTTTTCCGATCCGCTCTACGATGAGCAGGAGTGCTGCGATCTCCCAGCTGCCGGCCCATACGAGGAGCGGGATCGCCCCGATCATCAGGTATCCCGCGATCACGAACGCCCAGTACTGCTTTGATTTGTCTGCAAGGTATCCCGTGGCGATCCGGATTGCGTACCCCACAAACTCCCCGAACCCGGCGATAAAAGCGACGGCAAATGCCGAAGCGCCCATCGTGAAGAGGAACGGGCCGGCAACGCTTCGACCACCCTCGTACACGACATCGCCGAGCATGGCAACGATGCCGAAGAAGATGATGAGCCGGTACGCGGTTTTCTTCCGGCTTTCATCATCCGGAGTGGATCCGGGTGTCTTATCAGCAGGATCCAAGACCGTCACGTCCGGGTGGACAGGAGCCCCATGAACAGGCAGTCTTTCGCATCGATGGACTCGACGCCGGTCACGTCCTCGAGCGGGAGTCCCAGTCCCCGCACGATGGCGACGGGCACACCCTCGTCCGCTTCGCCCATGACCAGTTCCGCTGCGGATGCGATGTTGTCGGCGACCGCCCTTTTTGTGACCTCAAGGGTGTTGCCAAAAAGATCGTTCCTGCCCCGGTCATCGATGACCGCAACGATGCCGGCACAGCCGATTGCAACCCCCGAACACCCGCTCCGCATCGCGTGGGTGCGGCTGTCCGCGATGATCACGGCGACCTTTTTTCCGGTCTGCTGTTCTATCTCCCTGCGGATCCGTGCTGCACTTGCGTCCGGGTCAGCAGGCAGTGGTACAAGGCAGCCTGGCGGGGCATTCGAGCCGTCAACACCGGCGTTAGGGAGCAGCGTGCCACCTTTCATGCAGAGCAGGAAGTGGGGGATGCCGCCGACAACCTCGTCACTCTCCCGAAGTACAACCTCAGCAGCGCGGGGGTCCATCTCGTACTCCTCTGCCAAGTCCTCTGCCCGCTTTGATGGCATCACGGTGGAAAGGCTGATGACTCTCCGCTCTGCAGTCGCGACCATCGATTCGGCGAGCACGAGGATGTCCCCCTCCCTGATACCTGTGCATTCCGCATTCCCTGCCACAGCAACGATCCGTTCTGCAACATCATCGCCCGGTTGTATCAGCCCGGTTGCCAGCCCGTAGACGGCAAACGAGGGGTTCACGCCCCCTTCACCATCCGTTCATAGACCTTCACCACATCGGCAGTGGCCGCCACATCATGGGTGCGGACAAGCGACGCACCTTTCAAAAGAAGCATCATGGTAACGGCAAGAGAACCGTACAGCCGGTCCTCAGGGTATTTGTCGAGCAGCGAGCCGATGAAGGTCTTCCGGGAGATGGCGGCAAGCAGCGGCCGGTCAAAACGCCGGAACTCATCAAAGCGGGAACAGAGCTGCCAGTCGTCCTCAACCGAACGCAGCGGGGTCCAGATCCCGATACCCGGGTCAAGGATATACTCCGTGACACCGGCACGCACGCAGCGTTCGGTCACGGCAGAGAGGGCCCGGATCGTTGCATCCACCCCGACAGCATCTCCGGGCCAGGAGAACGATGCCATCAGGACGGCGGGCAACCGGGACTCTGCGACCATTTTCGCGTATGTATCAGATGCAAACCCGCCGATGTCGTTGACAAGGTGGACATCGTGCTTCAGGCAGACAGCGAGCACGCCGGGGTGCATCGTGTCAACGGACACGGTGATCCCGCTCCCGTCCAGCTCCTTAAGCGCTTCATCGATCCGCTCTGCTTCGGCCTTCCCGCTGATCTGCTGGACATTAGGCGCGGTGCTCCGGGCACCGACATCGATGATCGCGGCACCCTGCTCCACCATCTCTGCTGCCGTTGCATGGACTGATTCCACCGGAACATACGAGTGCGGGTAGAACGATTCCATGCTGCAGTTGATCACGCCCATGATCCGGACGGGGGCATCTCCCCCCACCGCGATCCCGTTCACCACACAGTGTCGCATGTCCTCAGCTTTGCCGCAAGAAATGTGTTCTCCATGAGGGCCGCAATCGTCATCGGGCCGACCCCTCCGGGCACCGGCGTGATTGCGCTGGCAATGCCCTGGACTGCTGCAAAGTCCACGTCCCCTGCCAGTTTTCCGTTGAGCTCATTGATCCCGACATCGATCACAACAGCACCCACCTTCACCATATCGGCTGTGATGAAATGGGCCTTCCCCACCGATGATACAAGGATGTCTGCACGGCGCGTCTCATCAGGAAGATTGCGGGTTTTGCTGTGGCAGATTGTGACGGTTGCATCTGCGTTGGTGAGGAGCGCTGCCATCGGCCGCCCCACCTCAATGCTCCTTCCCACCACCACCGCATGTTTCCCTGCAACATCGATCCTGTTCTCCGCAAGCAGCGTCATGATCCCTTTTGGCGTGCAGGGGGAAAACTTCGGCGAACCGGAGAGAAGGAGCCCGAGGTTATAAGGGTGGAACCCGTCGACATCCTTGTCGGTGCGTACCGACCGGATCACCTGCTCTGAATGAATATGCGCAGGAAGCGGGAGCTGCACGAGAATACCGTCGATGTCAGCATCCTCATTCAGCTGCCGGATCGACCCGAGCACCCGGTCTAGAGTCACATCAGCGGGCAGCTCGATTCCCACCGAACCGATGTGCACCTTTTCGCATGCCCGGTGCTTCATCCGCACGTACATCTGCGAGGCAGTGTCACTGCCAACGATCACCGTAGCAAGATGGGGGTTAAGCCCGGACTCATCAATTGCCTCACGCAGGATCTCCAGCCGGCGTTCCGAACATGCTTTTCCGTCAAGAATCATGGTTTTTGGGTGTCAGAGGATGGACAACATCACTCCGGATAGAGCGGGAATTTGCCCGCCATCGCAGCGACTTTGGTCTTCACATCCTTTATGACAGCTTCATCGTGGATGTCTTTGACAACGGTTGCGATCCAGGTGCCGATCTGCCGCATATGTTCCTCTTTCATGCCCCGGGAAGTGACCGCAGGCGTACCGATGCGCAGACCACTGGTAATAAACGGGCTCTTCGTCTCATTGGGGATGGTGTTCTTGTTCGCAGTGATGCCGGCTCTGCCAAGGGCGGTCTCGGCTTCGAGCCCGGTGATATCCTGAGCGCTGAGGTCAATGAGCATCAGGTGGTTGTCCGTGCCTCCGGATACAAGGCGCAGCCCGCAGTCCATTAAGGTTTCTGCGAGCACCTTTGCGTTCTTTACGATCTGCCTGTTGTAGTCCTTGAATGACGGCCGGAGTGCCTCCTCAAAGCAGACTGCCTTTGCCGTGATCGTGTGCATCAGGGGGCCACCCTGCATGCCAGGAAATACCGCCTTGTCGATTGCCTGTGCATATTCGGTATTGCACATGATCGCACCGCCACGGGGGCCGCGGAGCGTCTTGTGGGTGGTGGTTGTGGTGAAATTCGTGACACCGACCGAGGTGGGGTGAACGCCGGTTGCGCAGAGCCCTGCGATGTGGGCGATATCTGCCATGCAGTACGCACCGACGTCGTCGGCAATCTCCTGGAATGCCTTAAAGTCGATGGTGCGAGGGTATGCCGATGCGCCGCAGATGATGATCTTCGGCCTCTCCTTTTTTGCCATTTCGCCGACCATGCCGTAATCAAGCATCTCGGTCTTCGGGTCAAGGCTGTACTGGGTCACTTTATAAAACTGCCCGGTAAAGCTGACGGGCGAACCATGGGAAAGATGCCCGCCCTGCGAAAGCTTCATGCTCAGTAAACCCTCCCCCAGTTTCATGAACGCAAAATAGACCGCCATGTTTGCCTGGGTACCGGAATGCGGCTGGACGTTTGCGTGCTGCGCCCCGAACAGCTTCTTCAACCGGTCACGGGCGAGGTTCTCGGCCATATCGTAAAACTCGCACCCTCCGTAATATCGTTTGCCGGGATACCCTTCTGCATACTTATTGGTCATGACCGATCCCATCGCCTCAAGGACAGCACGGGAAACAAGGTTCTCCGATGCGATGAGTTCCAGCCCGTTTTGCTGCCGCAACCGCTCCTTTTCGATGATATCTGCTATCTGTGGATCTGTTTTTACCAGATAAGACATATGCAAAAGGGTTCGCTTCAATCAGGTAATACAGTTTTGTTCATCACGCAATACATGCCGCACTCTGGCGCCATTTTATCTCCCGTCCTTTTAGAAACCGGGAAGACAGCGCATTATTAAAAAAAAGTATATGCATGTCCATGCGGGGAAATTTCCGAGGAAAAGAGCAGAAACCTTTTTTCCTTGACAGGCGACAATACTAATATTTATAAGTACAAGCACGTCCATAATGACCAAGAAGGGCGTGTACTTGCCCAAAAAAGGATGCAAAGATCACAAATCCCAGAATTGAACCGGTCAAAACAGGAGTAAATGATCATGATGATGAACGGATCAGCAGGCGGGGCTGCAGGCGATGACCGCATTGCAGTATTGGAACGCAAGAATAAGGAGCAGGAGGCGCTTATCAAGGGCATCACCGAAGAGCTCCTCGATATGAAATCGATAGTAATGAAGCTTGCCAAGGCAAGCGAAGAGCGCAGCCGGCAGGAGCTCAAGCGTGTTCAGCCTGTCGTGCAGGGCGCCCAGCAACCGATTGCCGGGGGCGGAGCTTCTGCGGGAGGGAGCACCGTTGTGATGCGGCCCAAATCCGCACGGCAGGAACCGTCAGCCCCGGTGGAGCCGTCCATGGAGATGATCATGCAGACGGACGGGACCATGAAGCTTGAAACAAGAAGGGGCGAGAAGAATTACATCGTTGCGTCACCGGGTTACGGCAGGAAGAAAGGCAAAGATTCTCCCAAAAAACAAGGCGACCTTATCTATGCGGTTGACGATGAGAAAGCCAATCCCGCAAAGAAGTAACGGAGCCGAAAGTCTTTGCATATCACAGAACTGGAGATAGATAATTTCAAGTCTTTTTCAAAAAAGACAAAAATTCCTTTTCTTGAAGGGTTCACCGTCATCTCCGGGCCCAACGGTTCGGGAAAGAGTAACATCATTGACTCAATCCTTTTTGTCCTTGCCCTCTCGACCGCAAGGAACCTGAGGGCAGAGAAGCTCACCGACCTTATCAACCTCAATTCCGGTAAAAATACCGCTGAGGTGGCGCTGGAGTTCTCGGACGGGACAAAGATCCGGCGCCGGATCAAGCGGACGGGCAACGGGTATTACAGTTACAATTATCTCAACGACCGGGTCTGCAAGCAGAGCGACATCGTTGACCACCTCTCAAAGCATGGCATCAAACCCCATGGGTATAACGTCGTGATGCAGGGTGACGTCACCCGAATCATGGAGATGAGTGATTTCGAGCGCAGGAAGATCATCGATGAAATCGCCGGTGTCGCCGAGTTCGACTCCAAAAAGGAGCAGGCACTGCGGGAACTTGACATCGTGCGGGAACGCATCGAGCGCGAAGAGCTGCTCCTTTTGGAACTGCAGAAACGGACAAATGAACTCAAACGCGAACGGGAGCATGCACTTGAGTACCAGAAATGGCAGAAGGAACTGACCTTTTTCCAGAACTGCCGGTCTGCAGCCCAGCTCCATGACCGGGAAAAAGAACTGGGCACCCTGATAAGGGTGAGCGAGGAGCAGAAGATCGCGCTCTCACGGATTGAAGCGGACCGGGGCCTTGAAGAAAACGAGCTCTCATATTTCCGGGCCGACTTAAAAGACATTGACGAGGCAATCAATAAAAAGAGCGGGTCCGACTACCTGAAGCTGATCGCTGAACTTGAAGAGGCAAAGGGCGGGATTAAGGTCGCCGAACAGGCAATCCTGCGTCTCAAAAAGGAAAAAGAGACGAACCTCGAGGCGATCAACCGCGTCTACATGGACACAAAACGGGCGGAGGCGCGGATTGCGGAGTGCTCGGAACAGGTACGGACACTCTCCATCGACCGGACCAATATCGCGATGGAAGTTGCGACCGCAAAGGCGCAACTTGAGAAGACCGATGCCGAGATCCGGGCGCATAGCGAGGACACGCAAGGGTCCCGGGACAAGCTTTTTGCCCTGCTCCAGCAGGTCGAGGAAAAGAAGGGTGCCCGGTCCTCGCTCCTCCACCAGCAGGACCTGCTGATCGAGAAGAGCCGGATGAGAACCTCGGAGCTCGAACGCCTCACCGCATTGCTCCGGCAGCTTGATGAGGAGTACACCGCAAAGAACACCCAGCTGACCGATTCAGAAAAGAGTGTCTCGGACCTTGCAAAAGAGAAAAAAGGGCTCGACCGCACCCTTTCCGAACTTGAAGGTTCGCTCTTTGCAAAGCGCTCAACGCTGGAACGGTTACGGGGCGAGATCAAAGAGGCAGAGCAGGACGCGTTCCGGCTCGAGGCGGCACAGCAGGCACGCGGGGAGTCCGGGGGCAGGGCAATTGAAGCAGTCTGTGCAATGGACGGTGTGCATGGCACGATTGCATCTTTGGGAAAGGCACCGGGAGAATATTCGACTGCGCTCAACGTAGCCGCAGGCAACAAGCTCCAGTTCGTGGTCGTCGACACGGACCAGGTAGCGGCAGAGGCGATCCAGTACTTGAAGAACGAGAAGCTCGGGCGGGCAACGTTTCTCCCCATCAACAAACTCAAACCCCCTGCACTTCCCCCGGTAAAAGAGCCCGGGATCATAGGGTATGCAGTGAACCTGATCGAGTACGACCCGAAATATGACAAGGCATTTGCCGTTGCCCTCGGTGGTACTGTGGTTGTCGATACGCTTGAGCGGGCACGGAAACTGATTGGCAGGTACCGGATGGTGACGCTTGAGGGGGAACTCCTCGAAAGGAGCGGTGCGATGACAGGCGGTGCCGCCAAAAAGCCTATCCGGGGATTTGGCGCTGCGGTCGACGACGAGATCACCCGCATCCGTGCACACCTTTCGGAACTGATGAGCGAGGCATCGGTGATCGAAGCGGCGGTACAACGGCTTACCGAAGAGGTGGATGCAAAGCGGACAGCCCGCGGCGAGATCGACCAGAAAGTCGCCCGATTTGGGATGTTTACCGAAGAGTTCACCCGGAGGTTCGAGGCGATAACGGTCGAGAAACAGACTATCGAGCAGGCTGTCGCACGCCAGCAGGGTGAAACGAAGGGTGGCGCGGACGAGCTCGCGTCGCTTGAAGCACAACTGGATACGACAACGGACGCGATCAACGCACTCAATGCAGAGATTGAGGGAATCAAGAGGCGCCTTGATGATACCAACATCCCGCAGCTCACGGAAGAGCTGGAAAAGAAAAAACGTGAGATCGAGGAGCTTGACCGTCGCCTCAGGAATAAGGATGCAGACATCAATGACGCCACCCGTGAACGGTCACACTTCAATTCGAGGCTCGGGGAACTCACCGAAGAACGGAACCGGCAGGAGGAGCGAAACCGGCAGATTGACACCGATATCGGGACCCAGAATGAGCAGATCGCCACCCATAAAACGCAGATCGCAACGCTCGAAAGCAGGCAGAAGGAGTTCTCCGGAGAACTTGACGAACTGCGGGGCAAGCGCACCGAGGTGTCGCAGCATATCTCCGAGTCCGAGCAGAAACTCCTGAAGTTCGATACGGAAAAAGAGCGGCTCCATGTGCAGATGTCAGCTATCGATGAGCGTGCACGGGGGCTGGGCATTGAAGTCGAGACGCTCCGTCAGCAGGTGGGGGAGGCAAAAACCGATCTTACTATCTCTGAGATTGAAGGGAAGATCGCGGAAGCAGACGGGGCAATCCGGAAGATCGGGGCGGTCAACATGCTCGCCATAGAAGAGTACGAGAAGGTCCAGAAGCAGGTCGACGAACGGACCGAGAAGAAGGAGACCCTCTCCCGCGAACGCACCAATATCCTCGAACGGATCCAGAAATTCGAACAGATGAAGTACGAGGCATTCACGACCGCATTCAACGCGATCGACGCCAACTTCCGGGAGGTCTTTGCACGGCTGACCAGCGGGAGCGGCCACCTCGTGCTGGAGAACGAGGAGGACCCGTTTGCCGGGGGGCTCACATTCGCTGTCCAGCCCCGGGACAAGACCGTCCACCTCCTCTCCTCGCTCTCCGGTGGCGAAAAGTCGCTCACGACGCTTGCGTTCATCTTCTCTATCCAGCAGCATATCCCTGCGCCGTTCTATGCGTTTGACGAAGTGGATATGTCTCTGGACGGGTCGAACGTGGAGCGGATCGCCCTGATGATCAAACAGCTCTCTTCGACCTCGCAGTTTGTGATCGTCTCCCTCCGAAAGCCGATGATCACCGAGGCACAGCGGATCATGGGCGTCACGCTGCGCCCCGACAAGAGCACGCTTGTTACCGGGGTAAAGGCAAATGAGTGAGGAGCAGGTCCCCGTACCGGGAAACGACGAACGCCCTCCTGCCGGAAGTACTCCGGATGTGACCACGGAACCGCCATCAGGAAAGGATGAGATATCCGGCGACAAAAATACCGTCACTCAGGAAGCGGTTGCACCAGCCGATCTCCCGGTCGTGGAGGACCCCGTTGAGATCCTTGTCGGGATGGCAGAACGGGGCGAGATCGACCCGTGGAACATCAACATCCTTGAAGTGACCGACCGGTTCTTAAATGAGCTGGAACGGTGCCGGCAGTTAAACCTCCGGGTCTCAGGGCGCACCCTCTTTTATGCATCTACGCTGTTGCGCATGAAGTCCGAGCACCTCGCCGATGCAACGGATGAGGAGGGAGGCAGCGGAGATGAAGATGCAGGATTTGGCGATGACTTTGACCTTTCGCTCGATTCAGAGTTCGAGTATGAAGGCCGGCTCGGCCCCATTGAGCAGCTCGAGCGCGAGATCCAGCGGCGGCTCGACCGGAAGAACATGCGCAGGAGCCCGGTCACGCTCTTTGAACTGATCATCGAGCTCAAAAACATGGAAAAAGAGGAGCGCCGGCGCAGGAGGCTGGTCGATGAGGACTCGTTCCTCCCTGACGCGGACGATATTGTCAGTATCGCTCACGATGAAGGATACCAGGACTCGGCCACAACCGTATACCAGGAATGCTTAAAGTGCATGATCCGTGAAGAGGAGATGACGCTTGCCGAGCTCTGCCGGAAACTGGGGTGGGACGTGCCCGAAGTCTACATCCCGCTTCTGTTCCTGATGCTCGAAGGCCAGTGCGCCCTCAGGCAGGACGAGTTCTTCGGGGAGATCTACGTTCAGGTGTGTAAAGCGGGCGATTCAATGGAAAAGGCCTTGCAGGACAGCACCTGAACGTTTTATGATACATTCTTTTAAGAAACGGTCACGTCAGATCCAGCATCCCGTCCGCCTATGCCCCGTTCAATGGGGATATGTTCAATAGCTCCCCGAACAAATATCGGATCAATCAAAATTCAGCCGATACCGATATGACACCTGCCGATACCACTCTCATGGAATGGATCCGGAAGAAGCGCGAGCGCCTGGATGCGTTGCGCCCTCTTGACCGGGATCTGGTTGAAAAACTGCACGAGGAGATGCGGGTTCTGCATACCTACAACTCCAATGCCATTGAGGGAAACACCCTCACACTGTCCGAGACCAGGCTTGTTCTTGATGAAGGGATCACCATCGGGGGCAAAACGCTCCGGGAACACCTTGAAGCGACCAACAATGCACAGGGGTACGACCTGATTGTCCGGCTGGCACGCGAACAGGCGCCGATCAGCCATGTCACGGTCCAGCAGATCCACGAGATCGTCACCCGGGGAATTCTTGAGAGCTGCGGGCGCTACCGGACCCGAAACGTGCGTATCACCGGCTCGGCCCGTTCCCCGACCGGTTGGATAAATATCGTCCGCGACATGGACGATCTGATTGCAAAGGTCGCGAAACGGGATAAGCCGGTCATTGAGATGACGGCCTATCTCCATCACCGGTTCGTTGCGATCCATCCCTTTGTAGACGGGAATGGCCGGGTTGCCCGTCTGCTGGGGAACCTGTACCTGATCCGGAACGGGTATCCCCCGATTGTTCTTGACCAGAAGAACAGGCAGCAGTATTACCGGGCGCTCCG
Organism: uncultured Methanoregula sp.; assembly: GCA_964573085.1. Classification (GTDB taxonomy): domain Archaea; phylum Halobacteriota; class Methanomicrobia; order Methanomicrobiales; family Methanospirillaceae; genus MVRE01. Next base: position 4,507 of record CAZNIL010000008.1, on the reverse strand, counting down.
CGAGGCGGATAACGGGGATCTTTTTGCGTTCACCCGTTTCATTGCACGGGCTGTCAATGAATCGCTCTCCCATTACCTCGCAATCGTCGGAGGCAGGGAAACCCTCGTTCCCCTCCGCGAGCTTGCGAAGATTTCACCGTATTCGCAGGAATACCTGAGCCTTGCAGCTCGCAAGGGGCTTCTCGATGCCACCAAGATCGGCGACACCTGGCACGCGACCCGGCGGGCGCTGGACGAGTACTGCCGCGAGCATGGGAGGAAGTGAGCGGAGCTACCGAGGAAGTAAGGTCTCCCTCATTTTATGCCAGTGCCGACACACCGTCCGCCCACTTCTCCACCAGGGCCCGGATTGGTCTTCCGCAGTGGGATGCGACAAATATTGAAAAACGTACGAACAGGGAATCGGAGGGGGATCTCTCTCCCCCTCTTGTTACCTGCTGTTTTTCATAGGACTTCTTCAGTACCCTCCCATGTAGTCGAGCACCCGGTCCCAGACAGCGAAGCCTAATGGCTTCTCGTCCTCACCTTCGGTTCGGAATACGAGGAGACCGGGGATGATCACGTAGGCAAGGATGCCTGCTCCAAGGAAGAGCAGGGTGATCTGCACTTCGGTTTCCATCTCCACCACTCCTAGGCCAGTGCCGGTACCCCGTCGGCCCAGGTCTCGATCACTGTCTGGATTGACTCATCTTCGAAGGACGAGAGCGTGACCTGCTGGCGGGAGATGTTCAGGTAATACAGCTCCCCGTTGGGGTCGTGGCACCTGAGTGTCGCCGTGAAGCTGTCGGCTGCCGGGCTCCGGGTGACTGTGCCGCCGTGGGCCGTGATGTTGGCCGTATCAGACAGCACCGCAGAGATCCCGGCATTGTAGCCGGCGATCGTGTTGTAGTTCTCCGATCCGCTGCCGATCCGTTTTGCTTCGGCGTCCTGGTACACGAACTTGGCCGTGTACGACTCCTTGGACTTTTCTACGGGCGGGTGGTTGACGCCCGAGCTCATATACGATACACACCCGAACGGATTGTTCAGGATAACGGACTGTACGATCGCGTCGAACGCGTCGACGTCCGCAATCGGGTTCGCGAGTTTGCGAACTGCCGATTTCACATTGGTATTTTGGGTGAAATCTGCCATGTTTTTTCTACCTCTTTTCTGTTTTTTCTGTGCGGATTCGTCAGAATCCCCCGGAGGAAGAGGGAGGCCCCCGCTTCGACCTTCGGAGGGATTCTTTGGAACCGCTACGATTCGAAGGATGACTCCGCCATCCATCGACCGTTTTTCTGCTGTGTCTCGGAGCGCCCTTTGACATACCAGTATGAGTTTTGATAGGGTATGGGCTTTTATTATGAAATAAGAAAGTGCGAAAATGGAGACTTATACTGGGTTCTCTTGCGAATTGGAATCCGATACAAAGATATTTTCAAGGAACATATAATGTACCTTCAATGAAAATAGTGCATGTTCTCTGAGCCTAATCCGATGACCTGTCGTCTCCCTTCAGTTCCTTTGGGATCGGCTTGGTTCTGATACTGATATTATAGAAATGACGGTGGGTCTTTGTGACAATGATCGTCTCCACGTCTCCGCCATGCTTCCGGAATCCCCGTGCCACTATATGTGGGATGAGATAGAGCGGGATATCCGGCTCGACTTCAGGCGGGCGGCGGGGCATTGTCCTTCGGTTATCCCGGTTTGGTTATATACTCTGTGGTAGATGCTGAAAATTTTGGGGAGTTAAACGGGAAATCGGGGCGCGAATTAGGGTCAGATTGGTATAACCGGGAGACTCTTTGATCGATATACCGCTGCGGATTTGGGAATGAGGTAGGGGGTGCGGCATGAGTGGGGATAGCATGTTGAGAATGGTTGTGTTGAAAGATTACAGAGCGAATCTAATGTGTTAATCTGAAAACTTGTTTCAATAATTTGCGAGTGCTGTGATATTAATTGCTATTCCTACGTCAAGGATATCAACGAGAGTTGTTGATATCAATACTATCTTTAATTAGTTATTCACATTACACGTCATTTTAAGAATATCAGAAAATGCCATTTTCTAATTATAAAGATTTAGTAATCCTTTATAAAGAGAAGATTACAAATTTCTTTATTCATGCGGGTTATGACGAATACAAATTCTTGAATCTAATGCAATAACATATTTATTGCCTCTATGATGATACATTTGTCCATGGTAAAGAATATATTCACCTACGATCCATGAGTAAGTATGGCGAAAGCCAACCTTGAAACCAGTACCGGATTAAAGATTGCAATAGAAGGTACTGCTGATGAAATTGCCGCAATTGTCGCTTGTGTCAAGAGTGGGGAACAACCGAATAAGGCACGACGCCATACTACCGAGAAAAAAGCTCGACGTTCTGGATATTCATCGACCTCACTTGTCAGCCTGATTCAACAACTTAAAGAAGAAGGCTTTTTCGATAGTCCTAAGAAAATCACGGATGTCAGAGACGCACTTGCTCAGCAAGCACATCACTATCCTTTGCAAAGTGTTTCTACTACACTTATCCGTCGAGTCAAGAATGGGGCATTAGGCCGAATTAAAGAAGGAAAATCTTGGGCATATGTTAAACGATAAAATTACTAAAAGGGGGATCTCAATGGATCTAAAAAACCTTGAATTACTACTAAAAAATCACGATGAAAGGATAGCAGCACTTGAAAAAAAATTAAAAATCGATAAAGTGATTCCTGAACCGAAAGATCAGACCTCTGATTATACCGGGTTAGTCGGGGGGGTTAGATATCTGATTGATGAAAATTTTTTTAATACTCCACGGAAACTTAGGGAAATTTTTGATAAATTAAAGGCGAATGGCTATCACTATGATAAAAGTGCTGTTCAAAAAACTATTTCATCATATTTCATGAAACGCGATAAAATATTGACGCGATTCAAAGAAGAAAATGTTTGGAAATATGTAATTAAAAAATGACCATTAAAAATTCCTAAATCGAGTGATATAAATGCTAAACCAAATTCGGACAGATCTATATAGCAAATTTCCGAAGGAAGTTGTTGACGCATTAATTGATTCATATATTGAGATCAAAGAAAATTATTATTTAAATCGTCATGAACCAGCCGAACTTAATGGAGGAAAATTTGCTGAAGCTGTTGTCAGACTCCTTCAATATATACTAAATGGCGGTAAATACGATCCATTAGGAAAACATATACAAAATATGTCAAATATTATTCGTTCTTTTGAGCAAATCCCCCAGGGAAAATTCCTCGATTCATATAGAATCCATATCCCAAGAGTTTTATCCATGATTTATAATATAAGGAACAAAAGAGGAGTTGGTCATCTTGGCGGAGAGGTGAATCCCAATATTGCTGATGCAACACTTATTGTAACATGTTGTGATTGGATTTTTACAGAGTTGTACAGAATAAATTATGGTTGCTCAATAAATGAAGCACAGAAAATTATCGAGACTTTAATTCAAAGAAAAAATCCATTAATCTATCAAATTGGAGATACGAAGCGAGTATTAAACCCGAAACTTGACATGACGAAACAAACTCTACTATTGTTGGGAGAATGTTACCCCGAAGAAGTCAGTGAGAAAGATTTAATCAAGTGGATTGAACCCTCAAATGCAAGTGTTTTTAGACGAGACATATTAAGACGACTTCATGATAAACGAATGATCGAATATGTCGAAAAAACATCATGTGTAATATTACCTCCGGGGTTAAAAATTGTTGAAGAAAATTATTCGAAGTGGATGAATTCTGATAATAGATAAACGGGAGAAATTAGTTATGGAACCAACGGAAGCAAAAATCAGGATTAATTTATCTCAATCAGAGATTGAGATAGAAGGATCAGAAGAATTTGTTGAAAAACATATTAAAAAAATTGAGGACTATCTTCAATTATGTGAAATTAAAAACCATGCAAAACCTGCTGCAAAATCAGTTCATTCCGATGAAGAGTCATCATCAAATCAATCTAAGAAAGATAGAGAAAGCGAAGAGCAATTACCCTCAAATTTTGGTGAATGGATTCACAAGACACCTTCAAATGCAACCGATTCGGTAAAAGTAATTTTTGCTGGATATTATAATCAAAAACATAGTGAAAGCAATAGTTTCAATTCATCTACTGTAAATCAATTGTTAAAAGATCACGGAATAAAAGTCGCTAATGTGTCCACCACGATTAAACGTTTAGTTGATGCAAAGAAGATTTTTCAAGTGGGTAAAGCAGAAGGGCTCATCAATTATCGGCTCACTAGAGAATCAGAACAAGAGCTCATTAATATGATAAGAGGATGAATTTTTTTATTCTTAAGGAGATCAATCTTTTTCACCTCTCCCTTGGCTATCTCCTTTCAATCATATAGGAAGGGGTGTCTCCTTTCAGCTTTAAGGAGGGGGTCATCCTGATACCCCCCCCTCTCCCCCTTCAACCCCAATCCAACCAGCCCGCTCTCAGAGGATTCACGACGGCAGCACGCTCCGGAAATCGCT
>CAZNIL010000007.1:15927-40860 GCA_964573085.1 uncultured Methanoregula sp. | reverse complement strand
GAAGCATTATCTATCGGCTTTTGGAAAACTAGATCAATGCTTGACCGGTTCAAGGCGTGCATGCTGGGGGCGGCAATTGGCGATGCGCTCGGTATGCCCAACGAGAGCACGTCGCCAAACCTGCATAAGATGAGGTATGGATACCGACGGGCGTATAAGGGTCACCCCAATGCGGGGCTAAAGGCCGGACAGTTCACTGATGATACACAGCTGATGATCCTTGCCGGCACGCTGCTTGCGGCCGGCCGGTTCAACGAGGATCGGTATGCCGAAGCTCTTAAGGAACTCTACGCCCGCGGCGGGTTCCGGTTCCCGGATGGCTCGGTATCCGCAGCATGTGAGCACATGATCCGGGACAATCCTTCGAGCGCCGGAGTCAAGTCAACCACCGCCGGCTGTCTTGCCCTCGCCATTCCTTTTACCCTCGCATACCCGAATCTTTCAGAAGCAGTCGAGCGCGCCGTTCGTTCCTGCAGTGTCACCCACACCCACCCCGCAGCCCATGCGGCAGTTGCAACACTTACCGTTCTTATCTATTATACAATCAACGGGAGCGGTGATGCAATCCGGCAGGCGGAAAAAAAAGCATCGGTAGAAGATGATGTGCTCGGGGGAAGGATAAGGAATGCTCTCATGCTCGAGCGGGAGGGCGTTGATATTGAAACCGCCGTACTCAAGATCGGCCATGATGTATCGGTGTTCCAGACCCTGCCGCTTGCATTCTTTCTGATCAGCCGGTACCAGCACCCTCCAGACCTCCTCACCGTTGCCGCAAATGTCGGGGGCAACACCGACACCATCGCGTTCATCTGCGGGGCATACCTTGGAGCCCACGGGAGTATGGAAGCGCTCCCTTCCGATCTCCTCGAAGGGCTCGAAGAACGGCAGAGGATTGAGCTGCTCGCGCAGCGCCTCCACGGGGTTTATCAGCGGAAAATGGAACAGCCGTAAACTGTTCCGCGCATCTTTTTGGACCCGATACTATCCTTTTTTAAAATTATCGGAAAATTACCAATAAATAAGGAAAATATCCAAAAAGGATTAAATTTTTAATAAAAAAATATTGATGCATGAAGGTTGCAATCATCGGAGCATCCGGGTATGCCGGTGGTGAGCTGGTCCGGCTCCTGCTCCATCACTCATCAGCGGAGGTTACCTGTGTTACTTCCCGCAAGCTTGCGGGAACCCCGCTTGTCCAGATCCATCCCCATCTGAAAGGTTTTACGGATCTTGCATTCACGAATCCCGATATCGATGCGATCGATGCCGAAGTAGTATTCCTCGCAGTCCCGCATACTGCGGCGATGACCTATGCAGGAAAATTGCTCTCCCGTGGGATCAGGGTTGTGGACCTCAGTGCGGATTACCGTTTGCCAAAAGAGGTGTACGAAAAGGTATACGGCGTCACTCACACCGACTTTTTCCCGGCGCCGTACGGCATGCCCGAACTTCACAGAAAAGAGGTCACAGGCGCGAAATTCGTTGCAAATCCCGGTTGCTTCCCGACAGGGGCCACCCTTGCAGCCGCACCTCTTGCACGGTATGCGCACACGGTCATCTTTGACTCAAAAACCGGCGTAAGCGGGGCGGGGGACAACCCTTCGGCGACAACCCACTATCCCAATGTCGGCGATAATGTCGGCCCGTATAAATGGACGTCCCACCGCCACCTTGCGGAGATGAAGCAGGAACTAGGCTACCTTGGCTCAAAGGCAAAATGCTATTTCACCCCGCACCTCGTTCCCGTCAACCGGGGAATCCTCACCACTGCGCACATCCTCCTTAACGAACCGATGGAGACAGAGGAGGCAGAAGGAATCTACCGTAATTTCTATAAGAACGAATACTTTGTCCGGTACCAGAAACCCTCGCTTGCTGCGGTACGGGGAAGCAACTTCTGTGACCTTGCGGTGGAATCCGAAGGGCACCGGGTGGTTGTGGCATCCGCAATTGACAACCTTGTCAAAGGGGCAAGCGGACAGGCGATCCAGAACATGAACCTGATGTGCAGGTTCAAAGAGACCGACGGGCTGGAACATGCCGGGCTGTTACCCTAGGTGAATGCAATGCTTGTAAAAGAGGTTATGACAAAGGAACCGGTCGTCGCTACTACCGGCATGCCGCTGCGGGATGCGGTTGCACTGCTCAGGAAGAACCATATCGGGGGACTCCCGGTGATGGAAGGGGATGACCTGGCAGGGATGCTCACCGAGTCGGACATCATCGCCCAGCTTGAAACCGGGCGGATCTCTGATGATCTCTGGCTCCCCTCCCCCCTTGAAGTCATCGAGATACCGATCCGGGAGTATGTTAACTGGGAAAAGACCAAACATGCGTTACGCAACATCGGTGATACCCCGGTAAAAAAAGTGATGACGCACCGGGTTGTCACCGCAACGGAAGATATGGATATCGAAGCCGCCGCATCGCTGATGTTAAAGGAGGGTATCACCCGCCTGCCTGTAGTGCGGGGAAAGAAACTCGTGGGGATCATCGCACGGGCAGACATCGTGCAGGGTGTGGGGATGTCGTATGACAACAAGAACAACGGTGATTCTGCATGACATTCCAGAGCATCTGCTCTGTTGAAGGCGTAACGGCGAATGGCATCAAAGAAGGAAAATTCGGGCTTGCGTTGATCCGTGCGAGTGGTACAGCGGCAGGAGTATTCACCGGGAACCTTGTCAGGGCAGCCCCGATCGAACTCATGCGGGAGCGCATAAAAAAAGGGAAACTGGATGCGGTGATCGCAAACAGCGGGTGCGCCAATGCATATACCGGAAAGAGGGGATATGCCGATGCAGAGAAAATGACCGGAATTGCGGGTCAGGTGCTCGATGTTGATCCATTAAGGGTCGGCGTGGCAAGTACCGGGGTGATCGGGAGGTATCTCGACCTGCCCCTTATTGAACGCCAGTGCCGGGATTTGGCAAAGAACCTGACGCGCAGCAGATCGGCGGAATCTGCAGCTGCACAGGCGATCATGACCACGGACACGTTCCCGAAACATGCGCTGGTAAAGACTGAGGGATTCTCTGTGGGAGGCATCACCAAGGGAAGCGGGATGATCGCCCCGAATATGGGGACGATGCTTGCATTCATCTATACCGACGCCGCGATCAGCCAGAAGCAGCTTGTGCAGGCTCTCAGGCAGGCGACACGGAGATCGTTCAACCGCGTGGTTGTTGACGGCGACACGAGCACAAACGACATCGCGCTTTGCACTGCAACCGGGGAAGCGGGGAAGGCAAATTACCGGGAATTCTGTGCAGCTCTGGAAGAATGCTGCATCTCCCTTGCCCGGCAGATCGCAACCGACGGCGAAGGGGCAACAAAGATGATCGAGGTCACGGTACGGGGAGCGCCCAGCGAGGACGCGGCGGCGGAGGTCGCACGCAGTGTCGTAGGCTCCCCGCTGGTCAAGACCGCGGTCTACGGTGAAGACCCGAACTGGGGGAGGGTTATGGCAGCTGCCGGCCGGGCCGGAGTACAATTTGACCCCAATGCGGCGTCGCTCTGGATCGGCGACGGAACTGGATGCTATCCGCTCGTAAAAAATGGCGAGATCATCGCAGACTTAAAAAAAGCAAAAGCGGCAATGCACAAAAAAAAGGTCATTTTTGACCTCGATCTCTCAAAAGGAAAGGAAAAGGCGACTGTGTGGGGATGCGACTTAACGGAAAAATACGTGAAGATCAACGGGAGGTACACAACATGAAACGTGAGGATGTGCTCATGGAGGCGCTGCCCTATATCCAGCAGTTCCATGGGAAAACTCTTGTAATAAAACTCGGCGGGCACGCGATGGTAGACCCTGTCGTGCTCGAGAATGCAATCCGTGACGCGGTGCTCCTGCACTATGTCGGTATCCGCGTCGTGCTCGTCCACGGTGGCGGCCCGGAGATCACGGAAAAGATGAAGCAGATGGGCAAGGAATCCGTTTTCGTTGGAGGCCTGCGCGTGACCGATGCGGAAACACTTGAGATCGCCCAGATGGTGCTTGTGGGCAAGATCAACAACGGGATCGTGTCGCTCATCGCAAAGTGCGGTGCACGCGGTGTCGGGCTCTCGGGCAATGACGGCAACATGGTCATCGCCCGCAAGATGGACCCCCAGAAAGTGAAGATCGGGGAGGTCGAGCAGGAAGTCGACCTCGGGCATGTCGGGGAGATTGAATGGGTTGACCCGGCGATCCTCAACATCCTTCTCGATAATAAGCACATACCGGTCATTGCCCCGATTGCTATTGACAGGGGTGGTGGAAGCCTGAACATCAATGCCGACACTGCGGCAGGGGATATTGCGGTTGCACTGAAAGCTTACAAGCTGATCAACATGACCGATGTTGATGGGGTCATGGATACGGCCAAGACAAAGGTCTACCGGAAACTCTCCATCGATGAGGCAAACAGACTGTTAAAGTCCGGTGCGATTGGACAGGGCATGATCCCCAAGGTAACCTCGGTGATCAATGCTGTCGAAAACGGTGTGTCATTCGCTCATATTATCAACGGCAATGTCGAACACAACCTCCTTCTCGAGCTCTTCACCCGTGAAGGTGTTGGGACGATGATCACCTTCAGGTAATTTTTTCCCTTAAACCAACTCATTACAAAAGAAAAAAGTCCGATTCCATGAAGAATCAATGGTACATTCTCGCTGCAGCTGGCATTGTCGTAGTACTTATCGGAGCCCTCTATTTTTCGGGTTTATTTAGCAACCAATCGGGAAACACAACACCTACCGGCATTCCTGCCCTACTCCCGGCCTCATGTTCTGCAGGTACAGTAACCGCTTATTATTTCTACGGCGATGGCTGTACTCACTGCGCAAACATTAAACCATATCTCACTGCGCTTGCTGCAAAATATCCAAACCTCGATCTTAAACAACTGGAGGTGTACCACAACACCACCAACCAGGAGATCCTTCCCCTGGTCCAGCGAACCTATAACCTCACCACGATGGGTGTCCCGACCCTTGTTATCGGCAACCGAGCGCTTGTCGGAGAAAACGAGATCCGGGACAACACCGAACCAATCATCATTGAACAATCGCAGACGGCAGGTCCGGGCACAAATATTACGCCACCCCTTACCCCTGTTTCCGGGAACGAGGGATGCCCGGTTACCAGCCCGACACTCACGCTCCCGGTTGTGGTAGCCTGCGCACTTATCGACAGTGTGAACCCGTGTGCCTTTGCCGTTCTCGTCTTCCTGCTGCTCTCGATCATCACGCTCGAGAGCAGGCAGCGGGTTCTCGCAGTCGGTGGTGCGTATATTGCAGCAGTATTCCTTTTTTACCTGCTGTCCGGCATCGGGCTCTTTACTATCGTCCAGCAGACCGGTTTTTCATCAGTGTTGTTCATTGGGGCGGCAATCCTCGCTATCATTCTGGGGCTGGTGAATGTCATCGATGTCATCCGGAAGAACGAGGGGTTCATCCTCGCGATACCCGAATCCCGGAAAACAACTGTTGAACGATATATCCGCGACGCATCGCTCCCTGGTGCGTTCGTGCTTGGGATTCTTGTCGGGATCTTTGAGCTCCCCTGCACCGGGGGGATCTACCTTGCCATACTTGGGTTGATGAGTAAAACACTCACGTTCGGCCAGGGGCTGCCATACCTCCTGCTGTATAATTTTATTTTCGTTCTCCCGCTGATCGCGATCCTTCTTGTTGTCGCGTTCGGGCTATCAGTGGAGAAGGTACATTCGTGGAGGCTTGAGAACCGGCGGATGCTCCGCCTTCTCATCGGGCTTTCCATGATCGCGATTGGCATCGTGATGCTGTCCGGGTGGCTGTAAAAAAGAATAATCCTGTCCTGACAGGGGAACTTTTCTTTTCAGGGGAGGTTTCCCTCGCCCGAACACCCACGCTGCCGGTCCTCGCTCATCGCGATAAGGATTTCAAAGATCTTCTGGACGGTGACCGGGTCGATCTTGTACTCAACCGCACAGTTAAAGACCGACTCGAGCACCGCGTTTGTCCTCGCCTCATCGTGGACAGGCAATCCATTGGTTATCTTGATTTTTGCGATCTTCCCTGCCAGATCCTGACGGTGTGCTATGTGGCGGACGATCTCGTTATCGACCTTGTCGATCTCTTTTCGGATATCCTCGATCCTCATATGCAGTGTATTGATCAAAAGAGTGGTATATAGCTGATGAAAGGAGATGCAGTACCCAAAGAACTAATGGCAGGGACTTCCATGTAATTGCGGAATTATTATGCTCGAACGGATATCACGGCAGGAACGCCTTGACCTTTTCATCGCATGGGGTGCCATATCGCTGGCGTTTGCTATCATCAAACTCGCTCCGGGAGGGGTTCTCGGTTTCCATCTCAGGATGGATCCTCTTCAGGCATTCTTGGTCATAGGGATATCTTTTATTACCGTCGGTATTGCTTTTGTATTCCACGAACTCGCACACAAATTTACCGCGATAAAATTTGGGTTCTGGGCCGAATTCCGGAAAGATAATACAATGTTGGTGGTCGCAGTTGCTCTCGCTGCCTTGGTTGGCATGGTTTTTGCTGCGCCCGGGGCGACACTCATTGATACCGGGCGTTTTGGGGGATTCATAAGCAAGGAACAGAATGGCAAAATATCCGCTGCCGGACCTCTGGCCAACCTATTGCTGTGTATACCGTTTTTTATCATTTTTATGTTTTATGGAGGAATCACCGCAGTAATAGGAGGAAATGTAATTGCTCAAATTGGTCTGGCAGGGATTCAAATCAATGCAATGATTGCCGCATTCAACATGCTCCCCATCAGCGTTCTTGATGGGAGAAAGGTGTTGGCATGGAATGCCGGTATATTTATACTCCTGATTGCTGCATCATTCGGGGTTCTACTCCTCTCATTCAATCTTTAATCTGAAAAATTCTCACTCATTTCCTCTCTGTGACCGGCAAATAAGGTTAAGGAGTAAGAATTGGTTTAGGCGGTTTTGATTTTTCCAGCACCCTCACAACTTTCTGTCCTTTTTCAAATGCTTCGTTCATTGCAGTGGGGTGCTGCCTGATGCCGCCGTACCGGTCCAGGTCATTTGCAATGATGTTATCGTAGTATTCATAGCCGACCGTGTTGAACAGTGCCGTGATGACCGGAAACGCTCCATCAAAGACGTTCTCCCACCCGAGTCCTGCTGTAGAAATGAAGACCGCTTTGTGATGTTTGATGTGGTCATCGGAAAAGTAAAGTGTCTTTAAAATGAATTTTTTCGCCCAGAGATATTGTTCGCGGTCGATAAAACCCTTAAGCTCGGCGGTGATCCCCATCGTGTAAATGGGGGATGCAACCGCAAGGCAGTCCGATGCCAGAATCCTCTCGTACAGGACAGGCGCATCATCTTTAACAATGCACTCCCCGTCCTTGTGGCAGGAGTTGCAACCCCGGCACGGGGAGTACTGCAGTGTCTTGAGAACAACCTTGTCGACAGATGCCCCTGCTGCCTGAGCCCCCTCAAGAAAACGGTTGAGCAGCGTCTCGGTATTGCCGTGCCGGTGCGGGCTTCCTGAGATGCCAATGACGGTAATGGCCATGAGGGATCACTGAGCAAGTCGTTGTTTTAATTCTGCGATCACGTCTTTTCCCAGCGTCTCTGCATCAGCTTGTGCAGAGAGGTGCTTCCGGATTGCCCCTTTCTCATCCACGTTATTGACCATCAGGTAATGGATATCGGCGTCCCGGATGTCGATTACATGGTAGAAGCACTTCACTGAGGGTACTGCCGCGTCAAATACATAATCCCAGTTCTGCCCTGCAGTAGCAAGGAAGACGCCGAGTCGTTTCCCCCGACGTTCAGGTGGGACAACGGGGAGCTTCAGCACGTACTTGCGCGAGCGGAAGACCTGAGCACGGTCAACGAGAGCCTTGACCTGAGCAGCAAGTCCCATGCAGAAGATGGGGGAGGCAAGCACAATCACGTCTGCCGCGACCAGCTTGTCGTGGTAAATGTCCATTCCGTCGCGCTGCACGCATTTATTCAGCTTCTCGCAGGCATTGCAGCCGCGACAGGGGTTGATGTTGGCCTCGGTCAGCGCCACTTTTTCCACTACAACGTCGGGCTCCTTTGCCATCGCTGCAAGCATCCAGTCGAGCAGGGTTTCTGAGTTGCCCCCCCGCCGCGGGCTGCCGGCAAATGCGAGGACTTTAATCGGCATAGAAGTGCTCTAAGCGGTTTGGAAACAAAAATCATTGGATGGGGAATTGGATGATGAATCAGGGGGTGTCTGTTATCAGGTTTGAATATTTCTAAAAAAGAGTTGTATCAATGGCGAAGTTCAGGGCAGGCTGGAACGTGCCAGGAATTACACGACATACGGTACATAGGAAAAAAATTTTGGGCAATTAACTGCCAGACTAACACTGTATCCCCTTCATACCCTCTTAAAGCACAAATACCAGTCTTTGCACTCGTACCCTTCCATGGGGCGCTTCTCCATTTCGGCGGCAGTTTTGGGTGGCGGGACAACCACCTTGTCGCCCGGCTGCCAGTTTGCCGGAGTTGAGACTTTGTACTTGTCGGTGGTCTGGAGCGCTTTGACAAGGCGGATGATCTCGGGCATGAACCGCCCATTCTGGAGCGGGTAATAGATCATTGCCCGCATGATGCCTTTGTCATCGATAAAGAAAACGCAGCGGACAGCTGCCGTTGAGCTTTGCCCCGGGTGGATCATGCCGTACTTTTTTGCAATCTTCATTGTGAGGTCGGCGATGATCGGGAACGGGATCGAAACGCCCATCTTTTCCCTGATGTCGTGCACCCATGCGAGGTGCGCCGAGATGCTGTCGATGGAAAGGCCGATTAGATTGACGTTAAGCGCCTTGAGCTCGTCATAGATCTTCGCAAACGCCATGAACTCGGTGGTGCAGACCGGCGTGAAGTCTGCCGGGTGCGAGAACATCACGACCCATTTTCCTTTTAAGTCCGAGAGTTTGATAGGCCCCTGCGTTGTTTCTGCTTCGAAATCCGGCGCCGGTTCTCCGAGCATCGGGAAGCTGATACATTCCTCCTCCACCATGGATTACCTCTCCTGTTCTTTTCCTTGTCCATTCCTACTTCATGACCTCATCGAGCTGCGACTTGCCGTACACATAAGCGGGCATCCCTGAGAGCAGGAATGTAACCCGGAGCGCTTCGTCGACTTCCTCTTTTGTGACACCGAGGTTTTTTGCACCTGCAAGCTGCGCCCGCACGGCGTGCTGGTCGCGAAGAGCAGCTGCAATCGCAATCGCGATCAGCTTCTTGGTCTTCCGCGAGAGTTTCCCGTCGTCCCAAATGTGCTCCTCGAGCTTCATCACCATCTCAAACATTTCTGGGTCCTTGTCACAGAGTTCCTTAAAGAACCGGGGGACCTTTCCGATCTTCTTTTCCAAATCCTTGATCTTCTTATCCATCGTCTACGCACTCTCCAGTTGCATCGGTTCGCCGCAGCAGATCAGTTCGCCGCCGCCGGCTTCTTTTACCACTACCACATTGCCGCAGATCTCGCATTTGAAGACCTGCCCCTCCTTTGAAACATTCACCATGAGGTTTTCTCCCTCCTTTTAATTGATAACCGGGGCGCGAACGATAGTCCTTCCTTACCAGTAGTGCGGTAGGGGACTTTCGCCTGCGACCGGATGCTATGCCGGCTGTACAAATGCGGATGAAAAATGGAAATTTAGATGTTGCTCTTACCGCGTTTGGGCGGGTTCTTTACATCCTCCGCTGACTTTATGTCAGGGCGGATGTGAGTCATCGGGAAACATTGGTACTCTTCGCATGCGCAGGACGGGCACTTCCTGAGGTCCTGCTCGCTCTTGTCAAGGGTGTATTCCTTTCCGCAGTCAAGGCAGACGTATTTGCCTGCGCCGACTTTCTGTCCTGCGGTGTAGGTCTTCTGTTCAGTCAATAAAATCACCAAACTTCTCATTGTTGCGGAAACATATTTATCACTTGTGTTCCTGCCAGTCATGCACCGCTCGAAAAGAATCCTGATGAAAAGATATATCGAACTGAGCCGGGTAAAGTCATAGGTATGGGAAAAAAGGTTATCGGCCTCTTAGGGAGTCCGCTTACTGGTGGAAATACCGCAAAACTTCTCGAAAAAGCCCTGGGGGGGGCACGGGATGCCGGGTGCGAAACAGAGACAATCATTGTTGCCACCCTTGATTTTCAGGCATGTATGGAAATGATGTTCTGCAGGGAACATGACACCTGCATCATGGATGATGACATGCAGCCGATGTACGGGAAGTTCAAAGAGATGGACGGCCTGGTTCTCGCCACCCCTGTCATGACCATGGGAATACCCGGCAAGCTCAAATCGTTCATGGACCGGTTCCAGGTCTTTTTCATGGCGAAATATGTGAGGAACCAGCCGTTCATCACCCGTGACCGGAAAAAAACCCGTCAGGCGTTCTTCATCTGCATCTCCGGTATGAAAATTCCGGATGTATTTGTCGGGGCAAAGAAGACCGTGGAAGCGTTCTTTGATATCATTGACTGCAAATACTGGGGGGAGCTCCTGATCAACGATATGGATACTCTTCAGGATGTTACAAAGCACCCGGAGCTTCTTGAAGCGGCATACAAAAAAGGGTTTGCGTTGGGGGAACTTATAAAAAACAACTGACCCAAACGAGGTTTTGACTCACAGCACTCCCTTCTCCTTAAGACTGGCAAATCCTTCTTTTGTTACGATGATATGGTCGAGGAGCTGGATTCCGAGTGTTGTTCCGGCTTCTTTGAGTTGTTGGGTTATGGCGATATCCTGCGAGCTTGGCTCGAGAGATCCCGATGGGTGGTTGTGGATGCAGATGATTGATGCAGCACGGTCGGTAATGGGATCCGCAAATACCTCCCGCGGGTGGACGAGGCTGTGGTTGAGAAGTCCCACGGTGATAACCCGTTTTCCGAGGAGTTCACCGGCGCCGTTGAGCGAAATGCAGACAAAGTGCTCCTGCCGGTGCCCCCGATATTCATCGACCAGCGGGAGGACATCTTCAGGTTTTATGATCCGACGTGCACTGTTCTTCTCTGCATAATACCGGCGCCCGAGCTCGAAGCATGCCATCACCTGTGCTGCCTTGGTCTCCCCCACACCCTCAATATCCCTGAGATCTGCATACGATGGCAGACCTCTGCTGGAGCGAATTTTATCCGAAATGTCCCGTGCGATCATCCGTACATCTCGTTTCATAGTGCCCCTGCCAATAATCGCCTCCACAAGCTCCGTATCAGAGAGTGCTGACGGACCTTTTGCTGCGAGCTTCTCCCGGGGGCGGTCGATCGGAAGCATTTCCTTCATTTTTTTCATGCAGTTTCGGTACCGGAACTCGACCGGACAACCTCGTACCCTTTTGGGTCATTTCCGTGGAGGAAAAACCTTTCTTTTTAATTTTTACCGATATTTTCCGGGGTTTTTAGTCACCTCCCCGATGAAGAATCTTTAAGTATTTTTTATCCATAGTATATCCTCATGGCAACAGTCGAGAATGTAAAAGAAGCCTATGTCGGCGAATCGCAGGCAAACCGGAAATACCAGGCGTTTTCTGATAAGGCTGCAAATGAGGGGTTCAGGAATATTGCCACACTTTTCAAGGCGGCATCTGAGGCAGAGGCAATTCATGCAAAGAAGCTCTTAAAAGTGCTCGGTGCGATCGGCTCCACGCAGAACAACCTCAAAGAGAGCATTGCAGGGGAGACTCACGAGTTTACCGAAATGTATCCTGGGTTTGTGAAAGTGGCAGAGAGCGAGAAGAAGACAGATGCCGTACTTGCCTTTACCTATGCGATGAAGGCAGAACAGGTGCATGCAAAACTGTATAAAAAGGCACTTGCACTGTTACAAGCGGGTAATGACATGGGACGCGAGAAGATCTTCCTCTGCCCGGTGTGCGGGAATATCGAACTGGGAAAAACCCCGGACAAGTGCCCTATATGCGGTGTTTTCGGCAAGCAGTTCCGGGAGATAACGCTCTAACTCTTTTTAAAATCGCCATTTTAAGAAGCCCCAATACCAGACAATGTCGTCAGCTGACGCCACCCTTGTTGCGACGGTGGAGCCAGAAGACTACCAGCACAATGGCAATCAGGGTTGCCCACGATGCAGAGTAAATGACGATGATGGGGTTGGAAAATATCGGGTTTGGCGGTTCCGGGATAATGGGGGGTGGGGTGATGCATCTGACCTCCACAAATACTGATGACGGGAACCGGTTCACTCCATCAAAGTACCTGATGATCACTGTTGCATTTCCTGAGGGGATTACCGCTTCGGACGGGGAGTTGAGGGTATTGGGAAATGCCACGGAACGGGTGAGACGGGTAGCGCCATCATCGATCTCGACATACCACGAGTCAGGGTATACCTGAGAATATGCATCTTTTACGTTAATCTTGATCGTGGAACCTGGTGGCACCTGCACATGCCAGACTGCCTGCTGCAGGGGGTCAGAAACAATAACCCGGTGAACCATTTCCTCACCACCGTTCAGTGCAAAGGCGGTTGAAAGGTTGGTGCACTCCGCAGGTAATGTACGGACCGTTTTTTCATAGGTCAGGGAAACCGGCTCCTGTGTGCAGCTGAACCGGTCATCCATCACCTCCCCGTAGGTAAGTGCCCGGTTATGGATCCGTACTTCGTCGAGCCCGCCCTTCATGAACCCGTTGCATTGCGGATCGGGCTGGTCGACTGGCCCGGCATCGACCCCCAGCATGACATAATTATTGTAAGTATAGTGGATCGGTCCCGAAGCATTTACCGTTTTGCGCAGGATGCCGTCCAGGTAGATCTTTGCCGTGTTGCCATCATAGGTCCCGGCCACATGGTGCCACTGGTTTGGAGGGATGTATTCATGCTGGATGGGGACCGAGATATCGCCGGCTTTTGCGGAATTGACCGTCCACCACAGGTCGCCCCCGTCGTCAAACGCCATCCGGTATCCCCCGTCATTATAGGATGAGATCAGGACCTGACGGTCATACGAGTATATTGCAAACCAGAAGTCAACCGTTATCTCTTCATCAGGATGGTTTTTTGAACTGTAGGGAATTGCAACGTATTCATTGACACCACTAAGTTGTAAACCCCCGCTGCATGCACTGTTGTCCGTGCGGGAAGCGTTGTGGATCGTGCCGGAATTCCCATTGCCTGAAATGTCGAGGAGATACTGCCCGCTCCCCTCATTCATGTTCAGGTAGACAACCGGCTCGGGTGAAGGGGTGGTGATATCGGGAGCAGCGTGCACACCTGCAACAAGCATATACGCAACAATCATGAGGAGGGCAAACCGTCCAACCCATCGTGCACCGGATCTTGCTGTCACAGGCTTTTCACGTATGCAGTATTGGGTAAAGGGTAAAAAGAACATTGCGATAGCCAGACAGCACACTCTGAATTTTTTATTTGCGTCATGAACGGCATATTTTTTTAATTAGAAGGCACATGCCGTGTGATGCAGCAGGTTACCGTCTACTCCACGAAAAACTGCCCGTACTGCCGGATGACAAAGGCATTCCTTGACAAAAATAATGTACCGTATACCAACATCGATGTCGGCGAGGATGCAGAAGCGGCAAAAAAGATGGTTGCCCTTTCAGGACAACGCGGGGTTCCTGTTATTACTGTTAATGATGAGGTGATCGTTGGTTTTGATTCCCAGCGTCTTAACGCACTGTTCGGGGATGCAGAAAAAGGCCAGCAGTACGATGTCCTGATCGTAGGTGCGGGCCCGGCGGGGCTTACAGCGGGAATGTACTGCGCCCGCAAAATGCTCAAAACGGCGATAATCTCCGAAAACATCGGAGGGCAGGCGATGGAGTCGTGGGCAATTGAAAACTATATGGGATACCGGATGGTCACGGGCGAAGACCTGATGAAGATGTTTGAGGAACAGGCGCGATCCTTAAACATAAGGCTTGAATTAGATGGTGTGAAGGGGATTGTAAGTGAGCAGGAAAATTTTATTGTAAAAACTACAACCGGTGCGACCTTTACTGCTACAAGCATCATCCTTGCGCAGGGCAAACGCCCCAGAAAACTCGATGTGCTCGGCGAGGAAAGGTATATCGGGCGCGGGATCTCGATCTGCTCTACATGTGACGGTCCGCTTTTTAAAGGAAAGAAAGTCGCGGTTGTTGGAGGTGGCAACTCCGCGCTCCAGACTGCAATCGAGATGAGCAGGATTGCCACTTCTGTGAGCCTTATCGTCCGCAGCAACATCCGTGCCGACGAAGCATATACAAGGATGCTTGCTGAAAAATCAAATATCACGGTTCATCTTAAAAGCAGGATCACCGCGCTTTTCGGAGACAAGTTCCTCACGGGGATTATGGTACAGGACAGTCAAGGCAAAGAGCAGAGGATCGATCTTGACGGTGTCTTTGTCGATATCGGGTGGATCCCCAATACTGATTTCCTCGAGGGTTTTGTAGAGCTCAACGATCGTAAGGAAGTCATCACGGATCAGAACTGCCACACGAGCGTACCAGGCCTCTTTGCTGCGGGGGACGTCACTTCTGTGAAGAGCAAACAGATCATCATCGCTGCCGGCGAAGGTGCTAAGGCCGCGCTGGAAGCGCATGACTATGTAATGCGGAACAGGAAACCGGATACATAATAAAACAGGATTTATTGTCTTTTTTTATCTTTTTCCTTGTAACCTTCCAGCAGAATACTTGTGATATTCTTTACCGGGCGGTCTGTATGCCCGGCAATATGGAACTCGCAGAACGGGCATGATGATATTACGATATCCGCCCCGGTCTTTTGTATATCCTCACCCCTTCGTTTGCCAAGCGCAGCCGCCTCGTCCGGCATTCCGGATTTTACACCCCCGCCGGAACCGCAGCATATCGCGGGCATCTCAACAAGATCTACGACCTGTCGGATCAGCTGCCGGGGTTGTTCGCGGATACCCTGCCCGCGAAGGAGATGGCAGGGATCATGATATGTGGCCCTGATTGGCAGGTGTGCCGGTTGCTCAATCCCGTATTTCGTAAGCACCTCGTTGATGTCCATAATCGTAAACGGCAGATTCTTGTAATCGTTTTTCAGCGTGGAACCACATCCGGCGCACATTGTCATGACGGTATCGATCCCCCGGGATCTGAACGTTTCAATATTCTTCCGTTTCAGTGTATCCAAAATATCAAGCTGGCCGGTCCGGATAAGCGGTGAACCACAACAGACCTGCTCTTTGGGAATAATGATACGGAATCCATTGCGCCTGAGGACCTCCATGGCGTCGAGCGCCGTCTTTGGCAGGCGCATATTGTACATGCACCCGACAAAAAAACCCATGGTTGCCTTGGGGATTCCTGTACCGTAAGGTTCCAGCACCTCTCCTACCTGCTCCAAAAACGTCGGCTCAATGCGGGTCACGCTCCTTCCCGTTTCCTTGACAAGTGCTGCCACCTCCTGGTGGCGTGGGAGCGTGAGGCCTTTTTTGTTTGCGAAGGCACGAAGCTTCTCGATCGCCTTGCCCGGAATTTCGATATTCTTTGGGCATACCTTCCAGCATGCCTGGCAGGAGGTGCAGGTAAACAGACCCTCCTTGACACTATCGGTGATGCGGTCCCTGCTGTCACGTGGATCAAGAGCAAGCCGGATCTCCTGTCGCATCGCGGCGGGGCCGAGGAATTTTGTCACGTCCATTGCGGGACATACCGAGATACAGCAGAGGCATTCAATACAGCTCCGGAGCGGTTTGATCGCATCGATCTCATCCTTTGCAGGAAACACCAGCTCAGCTCTCGGGACAAGGAAAGCGATTGCATCAATGTTTTGCATGAGATCGACAACTAGGTCTTTTTTTACCGCGAGTTTTAATGGCTCGATGACCATGCCATCCCGCGCCTCTTCCATGCATGCGAGGACGGGTTCACCGTTAACCCGCACTGCACAGCTGCCACACTGCCCGGAGCCGCAGCAGTACCGGTACGAGAGCGTCTGGTCAATCGAATCATGGATCGCGTGGAGCACATGAAGGACACGTGCGCCCTCGTTCGCCTCGACAGTGTACTGGACGAGTCTCCCGCGGGTATCCATTGCGGGATCGAAACGATACACCATTACAGAAAGGCGGATCATAGCGTTGCCCTCCGTTCTATCCCCTCACGGGAATGCGAGATGTATGTGTGCGCAAACGGCGAGGTTGCTGCATCCCATGCATGGCAGATGTCGGTGCGCACGTGCGCCCCCCGTGACTCGGGGCGAAGGAGGGCGCTCTTGCAGATAATCGTGGCGGTCAGGCACATGTTCTGCACCGTGCAGCATTCGGAAAGGTTGCGTTCCGATACTGCCTTAAGATCAGATGCGGGAAGGTGCATGATCTTTGCGAGGGTCGAACGGAGATCGTTTGCATTCCGGAATATCCCGGCACCAATCCACATCGCCAGCTGGAGTTCCCGTGCAACCACTGCAGGGCTGACCGAGCCGTTCAGGAACCGCGACAGCCGTTCCCGCTGCGCCACGATCTGGCGGGGATCGATGTTTTTGATCCGCTTTTCAGACATTCCCGCCGCTTCTCCTGCCCGTTTCCCGAAGACCTGCGTGTCCGCGAGCGCGTTGCCCCCGAGCCGGTTTGCGCCGTGGACTCCTCCCGTAGACTCGCCACAGGCAAAGAGCCCGGGGAGTGTCGTCTCTCCCCTTTGGGTGATCCGGAATCCGCCCATGATATGGTGAGCCGTGGGCGCTACCTCCATCGGTTCAATCCTGATGTCAACGCCGAACGTGAGGAACTGCTCGAGCATTACCGGGAGCCGGTTCTCAATCTGTTCACGGGGCAGGTGGGTAACATCAAGATACACCCCGCCGTTCTTCGTCCCGCGCCCTTTGTTGATCTCCGTGGCAATCGACCGTGCGACCACGTCGCGGGTGGAGAGCTCCATCCGTTCCGGGTCATACTGTTTCATGAACCGCTCACCAAGCACGTTCTTAAGGATGCCCCCTTCCCCCCGCACCGCCTCAGTAACGAGCCGCCCGCGTGCGTCGTACGG
Organism: uncultured Methanoregula sp.; assembly: GCA_964573085.1. Lineage (GTDB taxonomy): Archaea > Halobacteriota > Methanomicrobia > Methanomicrobiales > Methanospirillaceae > MVRE01. The sequence continues at coordinate 23,863 of CAZNIL010000007.1, read as the reverse complement.
GAAGACTGCACCGGTCGGGTGGAACTGTACCATCTCCATATCAATGAGCTCCGCCCCGGCCCGGTACCCGATTGCATACCCGTCTCCGGTCCCGCTTGCCGAATTTGTGGAGATATCAAACACCCGTGTCCCCCCACCCGTTGCAAGGACCGTGCTGTCTGCTGTTATGGTGATCAGATCACCCTTTTCATCAAGTGCACATGCCCCTATGACGCGATCGCTGTCTTTGAGGAGGTCGATGACTGTTGTCTCGGCCAGCGTCTCCACCGGAAGTCCTTTGAGCCGCTCCACAAGTGTCGTCATCATCTCATGGCCGGTTCGGTCGCCGGCATAGCACGTTCGCGGAAACCGTTGGCCCCCGAACGGGCGCTGGGCAACCTTGTTGTCCGCCGTAACGTCAAAGACTGCGCCCCAGCGGATCAGGTCATCCATCCGCTGCGGGGACTCGGCAACAAGTATTTTTACAAGCTCCGGGTCGTTAAGGAACGCACCACCCTTCATCGTGTCCTCGAAATGGATTCCACAGGAGTCCTGTTCCCGTAGGACGGCATTGTACCCCCCCTCTGCCATCGGTGTACATCCTCCCTTGCCAACGATCGTTTTGGAGATGAGTACAACATCGCCGTATGTCGATGCCTCGATTGCTGCACGCACTCCTGCGCCACCGCTGCCGATCACCAGCACATGGCAGTCCATTTTACCCTCATCTGCACGCATCTTATTACTCTGTGGGGTGTATACTATCATAAATAAATGGCACAGCACGAGTGAGAAAGCCATGAGACTTTTAATGAAATTTGGCGGGACTTCTGTCGCCGATGCCCCGTGTATCGCCCGCGTTATCGATATATTAGAACAACACCACAAACAAGGTGACGAACTCGCGGTCGTCGTATCAGCACAGCAGGGGGTCACCGACCAGCTCATCGAGATTGCTACGAAACTTCCGGAAAGCAAAGACGCTTCTGCAATCGAACCCCTGATACAATCCCTGCGTACCCGTCACATGACAACACTCAAGGGTGCCGCCCCGGATTATATCAATGAGGTCGGCCCGATCATCGAAGAGCGGCTCGGGGGCCTCCATAACATCCTTCATGCAGTACATAACCTGCGGGAGCTGACACCCCGCTCAAAGGATTACATCATATCCTATGGAGAACGGCTTCTTGCACCAATTATCGGTGCCGCTCTGGAAGAACGGGGGATCCCCTCGGTGGTGCTGGATGGCTGTGAGGCGGGCATCGTAACGACACCCCAGCATGGCGAATCCACGGCATTACCGGATTGTGACGAACGGGTCCGCCGCCGGCTCGGTGCGGTGCTGAAAAATTCTGTTCCGGTCATCATGGGGTTCATGGGATGCACTACCACGGGAATTGTCACGACGCTTGGGAGGAGCGGTTCGGATTACTCGGCATCCATCATTGGTGCCGGTATCGATGCAAACGAGATCTGGATCTGGACTGATGTCGATGGCATCATGACCTCTGACCCCCGGGTAATCAACGATGCCCGGGTGATGCCTGAGCTTTCTTATCTTGAAGTAATGGAGCTCTCGTTCTTCGGTGCCAAGGTGATGCACCCCCGCTCGATCGAACCGGCGATGCGCAAGAATATCCTTGTGAGGGTCAAGAACACATTCAACCCATCGCACCCGGGGACGACCATCGTGCGCAACCAGAAGCGCGATAACCGGGTGGTCAAAGCCCTGACCTACATCGAAAGGGTTGCATCGGTCAACATCAACGGTGCCCAGATGATCGGCCGCCCCGGTGTTGCCCGGGCAATCTTCTCTGCGCTTGCCGATCGCGAGGTGAATGTAATGATGATCTCCCAAGGCTCATCAGAAGCAAATATCTCACTGATTATCGATGAATCGCACCTTCCGGTTGCAACTGAAGCGCTTACCCCCCTTGTAAAGCAGGGTGTCGTCCGGGAGGTTATCGAGAACCGGAACGTTGCAGCAGTTGCTGTCGTTGGATCGGGTATGGTGGGAGCACCGGGAACCGGCGGCCGGATCTTCACTGCTTTGGGCCGCGAGGGGATCAATGTGATGATGATCTCGCAGGGATCGTGCGAGGCAAATATCTCGTTTGTGGTCCGGCAGGAGGACGGTCCCCGTGCTGTCCGGATCCTCCATGACGAGTTCCGGCTCTCGGAGGCATCGGATGAGTAGCCGCTCCTACGCAGATGCGGGAGTAGACATTGACCTTGAATCAACCGCGATAACGTCGTTGATAAAAAACCTCACCTTCCGGCGCACTGGTTCTCCCAGAATGACCGGGGAGGTCGGGCACTATGCCGGTCTTTTAGAATTTGGCGATTATGTGCTCGCCCTCACGACTGACGGGGTTGGCACCAAGATGCTTGTCGCTGACATGATGCAGGACTGGACAACCGTGGGCATCGACTGCGTCGCGATGAACGTCAACGACCTTTATGTTATGAACCTTGAACCGGTCGCTTTTGTAGACTACATCGCTACTGACAGGCTCTCTGTCGAGAAGATGGCGCAGATTGGCATAGGCCTGAACGAGGGTGCACGACAGTCAAATATCGACATCGTGGGTGGGGAAACGGCGACGCTCAGGGGACTTGTTAACGGGCTCGACCTTGCCGGGACATGTCTTGGTATACAAAAGAAAGACCGGGTTGTGACCGGCGAAAATATCAAACCCGGTGATGTCATCATCGGTGTTCCGTCCACCGGCATCCACAGCAACGGGCTCACGCTCGCCCGCCGTGTTGTTGAAGAGCGTGCAGATTATAAAACCCGGCTTTTCAATAAAAAGACGCTGGGGGAGGATCTCCTCACCCCGACCCGCATCTATGCCGAGAGCCTGCGGGCTGCAAAGCGATGCACCATACATGGCATGTGCCATGTAACCGGGGGGGGACTGCTCAATTTCAAACGGCTCAGCCCGCACGGGTTCCACTTCACCACCCCGATCAAACCTCCGAAGATCTTTAGATGGATCCAGAAGGAGGGAGGGATCGATGATGTCGAGATGTACCGCACCTTCAATATGGGGATGGGGTACGCGTATATCGTTCCAAAATCAAGCGTTGATTGTGTTATCCGGGAAGCAGCGGGTGCAAAAGTGGTGGGGGAGATCCGGCACGAGCCCGGAGTATGGCTTCGAGATCTCAAGATCACCTAACAATTATTTGTATCAGTCTCTAGCTGCGTTTTCTTCACTTTTTCTGAAATGATGGCACTATTGCCCGAGGGGTCTTCGATGATCAGGGTACACGGAAACACACCCGCCCGCGCCCGGGCAATCTGATCAAGAAGTGTTGTTGCGTTTTCCCGCTCCTCGCTCTCTGCCCAGATCAGAGTTCCCCGCACGACATTCTCGATTCGGTCAAGCACTCCCTCAACGTTGGTGACAAACCCATGGCAGGCCGGTCCCGGATCGATCTGCACTCCCAGTTCAGGGATCTTTATCGTCCCGGTCATACTACGGATTACGCGGACTGAAAGATCTTCCGCACCGGATAGAAAAAACTCGTATCGGCAGGGTTCCGCTGATTTGAGGAGCTGGGTATCCACGTACCGGTAACCGCACGAAAGACAGTTTGCGCTGACGATGAGGATGTCAGAAAAATAGGGGATATTTTCTGTCTGGTATAGATATTCTATCTCTTTTGAACAGGATGGACACGGGCCCGGAACGACGGTCCGCACTCTTTTATGCTCCGCCAATCTTGTCGCGGGAGATCTTGACGGACATCGGAGTCAGGACAACGTAGCGCTGGTCGCCAAGTCCGATGATATCCCCGTTCACGTCCTTTGCGACCTCCTTCAAATCCTTTAAAACACGTTCGTAGGAAATTTTGTCCATCTTGAGCCGGGAGATGTCGACGATCACGATATTGCCGGAATAGACCTCGTCTTTGACCCGCGGGGTGTCCTTAAGATCGCTGATCGTTGCAATTTTTACTAAGAGAGCGGGTGATCCGGCGCCATGCTCTTCATAGGACGTGAGGTCCAGATCCATGTAATCGTCGTCCGAGCCTCCGGAGCTCTTGCCAAGGAGCGTATCAATGATTTTAACCATAACAAAACTGTATAAAGAATTTTATTTAATAGTATCTATCCTTTGTTGACGAAAAACCGGCTCCGGAAACAGGCAACATGCATAAACAGCCTGAAAAATGAATGTTTAACTGTTCAAAGTTCAACGTTCCAGATCTCATCACCGACGTAATGCACATTCTTGCACATCTTTCCCGCGGTGCTCGTTTCGATCTGCGTGGCATCAAAGAGCGCAAGACCGATTGCAAGCGGTTTTTGGTGCCGCTCATCCACCACTTGGACCGGTGCATATGCACGCACATCCGAAGTGACATGGGTGATGCCGGGACGCATCACATCAGCGCCGTTGACCACGTACGGTATAGCACCGGCATCAACAGAGATCCGGCGCTGCGGGAATGGCCGTTCGATTGCACCTTTGAGCGTGGGAAATACCCATCCGCCATACTCCATGAGTACCGGCTTTTTATTGACAAGGTAAAAGGCGAGATCCGTGCTGGTCTCTAGGATTTCGATCGTGTCTGCGGAAAACAGTGTTGCCCCCTCTCCGATCTGCTCTTTAAGGCGTGCAAAGATTTCGGCGACGCGACCTTTCCGGATTGTATGACGTTTTTTTATGACAAATTTTTTCATAATTTGCACATACTTTCCGCTCTGGTAACAAATAGTTTCTTGCAGGGCAGTGTTGATTCAGGCTATTTTAATAATTGGAATCCCTCTTAACCGATTGTCTCTGATTCGGATTTTATTTGGCAGGAGAAAGCGCTCGGAATCGGGTTCTACGGTATGTTTAAGTATCCTGCTCACGCACAATTATACTCCAGAGCGATGGTAACAAGGTAATGATATGACCAAACGACCGTTGGATATTTTGGATTCGGTGCTGAATCGCCAGCCGGTCCTTGTTTCATTAAAGGGCGGAAGGGAAATCCGTGGCGTTCTCCAGGGTTATGACGTCCACATGAATCTTGTCCTTGACAAGGCTGAGGAGATGGAGAACGGGCAGGTTCAGAAGGTCGGGACGCTGATCGTCCGTGGGGATAACGTCATCTACATATCGCCATCCATCGAACAATCCTGAGGTGAATATCAATGTCAAAGGGTACGCCCTCAATGGGTAAAATGAACAAGAAGACCCATATCGCCTGCCGGCGGTGTGGCCGCATCTCGTTTCACGCACAGAAGAAAGTCTGTTCTGCCTGCGGGTTTGGAAGAAGCACCAAGCTCCGCAGCTACAAGTGGATCAACAAGAGACCAAAAGTCCCGACACATTAACAGGGCTGTACCATGTGTGGAATCGTTGGCATCGTGGATGCTGGCGGTGTGTCCATCCAGCTCTATTATGCCCTGTATGCGCTCCAGCACCGTGGGCAGGAGAGCGCAGGGATATCCACTTTTAACGGCACAACCCTGCATAAGTTCAAGGGGGCAGGGCTGGTTGCCGATGTTTTTTCCCCTGCAGTTCTTGAAGAATTGAAAGGAACGACCGGCATCGGGCATGTCCGATACCCGACGACCGGTTCCAATCTCCCGGAAAATATCCAGCCGCTCAACTTCCAGTTCAAGGATCACTCCTTTTCTCTCGCCCACAACGGCAACCTTGTTAATACCAGAGAGCTCCGGAGTGAATACGAACAGTTGGGGCAGATCTTCACCACCACCACGGATACCGAGGTCATCGCCCGGATCCTGATCGATGAGATCAGCACATCGGGGAGCGTGGAGGATGCAATCCATATGTGCATGCGCCGGTTGCAGGGCTCTTATTCGGTCGTGATGATGATCGACGGGGTCCTGTTTGCGTTCCGGGACCCGCTGGGCATCAAACCCTTCTGCCTTGGCAAAACCGAACGGGGATACATGGTCGCATCAGAGAGTGTTGCGGTTGACGCGCTTAACGGAAAATTTTTACGCGATATAAAACCGGGCGAGCTTGTACGGATCGATGCGGAAGGCATCCGGTGCAACCAGATTGCAGTAGCAGGGACGCACGCCCACTGCATTTTCGAATACATCTATTTTTCACGTGCAGATTCGGTTATTGACGGCGTGCTTGTCTACGATGTTCGTCGGACAATTGGCGGGAAACTGTTTGAGGAAGATCCGGTGGCTGCTGATGCTGTTTCCCCGGTACCGGACTCCGGGGTTGCATACGCGATCGGATATGCACGGCGTTCAGGCACCCCTTATGGCGAGAGCCTGATGAAGAACCGGTACATGGGGCGCACGTTCATCATGCCCAACCAGAGGCAGCGCGAAAACGCAGTACGGATCAAGCTCAACCCGATCCCGGCTCACCTTGCCGGCAAGTCCGTGGTTCTTGTTGACGACAGCATCGTTCGGGGGACAACATCCAGGCGGATCATCGATATGATGCGGGGGGCGGGAGCCCGCGAAGTCCATGTGCGGATCGGCTCACCCCAGATCAAGGCACCCTGCTATCTCGGCGTGGATATGCCGACACGGCAGGAACTGATCGCAAGCGACAAGAAAGAAGAGGAAGTACGACGCAGCATCGCTGCCACATCGCTTCACCACATATCCCTTGAAGCACTTGTCGAAGCGATCGGCTGTGGGAAAGAGCACCTCTGCACCGGCTGCCTCACCGGTCTCTACCCGCTGCCCATCGATGGTGAAGAGGGAACAATCCCGCAGATCGATTTTGTTGCCGGGACATACCAGGCGAACCTGGGATCATTTGAGACGGAAACCTGAAGAGTACTAACTCAATTTTTTATTCCGGAAAATCGTAACAGGTTCTTGGATTGTTTTTTTATAATTCAAAATCCCGTCGTTCATTCGTCGTCAATTGAACATTAGCCTGCTAAAAGAAGTAGCGAGGGATGGATTTGAACCATCGGTCTACGGGTTATGAGCCCGTCGGGATATCCTGACTACCCTACCTCGCTTCCGTAATCAGGGTTAATATATTGCAGGGTTGCGCTGATATAGTTTACCCACGTCGCACTCCTTCTCTGATTCCCGGACAGCTCCTTAATTACCCGGTTTTTGTAAACAAGGGATCATGGCTGATGATGAACTTGCAAAGATACGGGAGAAAAAAATGCAGGAGCTTCGGAACCGGTTTGATACCACAAAGAAACCGTCACCGGCAGCCGGGCATGTTGCCGTAATGCCCGTTGATGAAGTCCATTTTGCCCAGGTACTGCAGCAGCATCCGGCACTTGTGATTGATTTCTGGGCGGAATGGTGCGGGCCATGCCGCCGTGTTGCACCGGTCGTTGAAGAACTTGCACAGGAGTTTGTCGGCAAAGTCACATTCGCAAAGTGTGACACCGATCACAACCAGCGGCTGGCGATGCAGTTTGGGATCTCTGCGATCCCCTGCCTTCTCTTCTTCTCCCATGGGCAGATGGTGGACCGGCTGATCGGGGCGCTGCCAAAAGAGTCGATCCGGGCAAAAGTTATGCGGAATTTTAGTGTTTGAGTGTGGAAAAGAGATTATAACGTATTTTTTTTAAATTTATTATTCCCTGCCATACCCGCGCTCATTCAGCTTTGCGGCTATGATGAAGTCGTTCCACGTGAGCCCACCTGCAGGATAGGTATAGTACGAGACTTCAACAACCCGCGCCTCCCTGAGGTTAATATCCGGAAGGTGCCCCTCCGCCTGCGAGAACCCCATCACCTCGTTGATGAACGAAAGGGATTCGGAACTGGATTCGAATGTGAATGTGCGGGTGAGGTGGCCGTTATCAAGTGACCAGCCGGGCACTGCCTTGAGCAGCTCAAATGTTTCCTTCCGGGTCAGCGGCGGTGAACCGACACGGTAGGTAATGATCTTTTCCTTGGTGAGATCCATGCAGATCAGTCCTTTTTATTACTAAAAAGGTTTTTTCCCTATCGACAATCCCATCAGGGATTGGAGAAGAG
>CAZNIL010000007.1:0-15827 GCA_964573085.1 uncultured Methanoregula sp. | reverse complement strand
AAAAAGAAGTTTTTCGACAATCGACAATCCCATCAGGGATTGGAGAAGAGAAAAAGAAGTTTTTCGACAATCGACAATCCCATCAGGGATTGGAGAAGAGAAAAATGATTATTTTAATCGGAAAATCCCGAATGTTTTCCCGATCAGGTGGACGTTGTATGAGGTGCTGGTGGTTTGTACGTGTACTGCATCACCACCATCATATACGTTATTAAATTCTCCCTCTCTCGTCTCCTCTCGCTCTTCTCCGCGAACCCCCTAAACCAAAAACCCATTACATTCCCCCGCAATGTTAATGTACAGATGGTATCGGCATTTGCATTGCTCCACGAATCGCTCCAGACTGTTCTGTCACAGCGGCTTGGATGGACAGAGATGCGGGATGTGCAGGAGCGGGCATACCGTGCCATATCAAAGGGCAGCGACGTGCTCGTCATCGCCCCGACAGCCGGGGGAAAGTCGGAAGCTGCCCTGATCCCTGTTATCGATGACCTGTTAAAAGAAGGGCGGTCAGGCATCGCATGCCTGTATATATCGCCATTAAAAGCGCTCATCAACGATCAGGAGGAACGGTTTTTAAACTTCTGTATCCCGACAGGACTTGCCGTGATGAAATGGCACGGCGATGTTCCGAAAGGTGACCGTGCATGGAAGGAGGGGGAAAAACCGCACATCCTGATGATCACCCCGGAATCCCTTGAAGTCCTCCTCCACGAACCCAAGCTCGCGGGTGCACTAAAAAACCTCCGTGCGATCATTATCGACGAGCTGCACGCATTTGTAGAAGCAGAACGCGGGGTGCATTTAAAGACCCTGTTGTACCGGATCGACCGTATCGCACAGCGTCCTGTCCAGCGGATCGGTCTTTCCGCGACCGTCGGAAACCCCGAGGAAATCCTCGGTTGGCTTTCTGACCACCGGCATGATGAGGAGTTAGTCGCAGTACCGGCCCCGGCAAAGGAGAAGCGCTTCTCGTTTGTAATTGAAGCAGAGGAAAAGGACCGGATTGACGCAGTGGTTCGTATTGTTGCCGGTAAAAAAGCGCTCGTCTTTGTGAACAGCAGGCGCGATGCGGAGAATGTAATGAATGCCATCTCTCCACGGATGGAGAACGTTTACATCCACCACTCTTCGCTTTCGTTGGATGTACGAAAAGAAGCTGAAGGTGCGTTCTCGAGATCTGGCGGTGCCTGTATCATCTGCACGAGCACCCTCGAACTGGGGATCGATATCGGCGACCTTGATGTGGTCGTCCAGCTGGGCCCCCCGAATTCGGTATCATCGTTTCTGCAGCGGATGGGCAGGAGTGGAAGACGCGGAAAATCAGCGTATGTGGCATGGGTACTGCGTGACGCCTGCGAACTGCTCTGCAGTGTTGCCATTATCGAAAGCGCCATGCGGCGGGCAGTCGAACCGCTCCACCCGCAGAAACACCCGTATAATGTGCTTGTCCAGCAGATGTTTTTGTTCGTCCACCGTATCCGGCGGACAACACGACGGCAGCTCGAACGCACCCTGCGCTCGCTTCCTCCGTTTTCCGGCATATCATCTGCGACAATCGGGCAGGTCATCCATCACGCAATCGGGCAGGGGTACCTGATGACAGATGGCGATATGCTGATGCTGGGTGAACAGGCAGAACGGACATTCGGGAACTCGAACTGGAAGGATTTATACTCGGTCATCACGGGTGGCGGGGAATTCCGTGCAGTCACACCGGATGGTGAAGTGATCGGCAAGCTGGATGCACGGTTCGTCTCGAGTAAGTCGGGAGGCGAGTTCTCGTTAGGTGGCAAAGTCTGGTCGATGGTGAAGTGTGATGAAGGGCACAACCTAGTGGTTGTTGTACCTGGCACCGAACAGACATCCCGGGCGTTCTGGACTGGCGGTGGTCAGGCCGGCTTCTCGCCTCTTGTCTGTGCCTCAGTCCAGGAGATCCTCTCGCGGGGAAGAACGAAGCTCCCGTTGCTCCCCCGCGAGCAGGACATTCTCGATAAGCGGATCCGGCGCACGCCTTGGGGTATCCCCGCGACAGGGCTTTGTATCTGGGAGCGCCGGTCCGGTAACCGTGCTGAAGTGGTCGTGCTCTCGCTTTTTGGGAGCCAGTTCAACCGGCTCCTCACCGTCCTGCTTTCACAGGAACTTGGAAAGCAGGCAAAAGTGCGGTACAGCGACTTTATTGTGCTTGTGAAGAACGCGGGAAAGGACGGCGTGTCTCATCGGGTTAAGGAAGCACTGGACGCGATCAGAACACTTGACCGTGATGCCATTGGTGCACGGCTGGCAGCAATGCCGGCTGAAACGTGGAAGTTTGGTGCGGTGCTCCCCGCCAATGTCCTGCGGGACATGGCGCTCTCTGAGCACTACCATGTCGAAGAGTTCATGGAGATGATCCGGATGGTGCCTGTTTCGATTGTCCACGAACCCGTTGAGGATAAAACAGGTACGACAGGGCAGGGAGGAGACATCTCTTGAATATAATGCCCTTGCAATCTCCGGCTCTTGACAAAATCGCTACCCTCCAGAGGGGAGAGATCACCGAGTACCGGATCTACACAAGGATTGCAGGATCGACCCGAGATGCCCATAACCGCGAAGTATTGTCGCGGATTGCATCGCAGGAGTACGAGCACTACCTGATTTGGAAAAAATACACAGCACGCGATATTGCACCGGATTCATGTCGGGTCTGGTTCTATTATCTCCTTGCCCGTGCCTTTGGAATTACTTTTGCGATCAAACTGATGGAGGGAATAGAGAAACGCGCCCAGCTGGTCTACCATGAGATTGGCACGGTTATCCCTGAAGTTAAAGAGATCATCGCCCATGAGGAAGCCCACGAACGGGAATTGATCGGGCTTTTGGATGAAGAACGCCTGCATTATGTCGGATCCGTCGTGCTGGGGTTAAACGATGCGCTAGTGGAGTTTACGGGCACACTTGCCGGGCTTACATTCGCCATCCAGAATTCTCAGGTCATTGCCATTGCCGGACTCATCATGGGGGTGGCGGCATCGCTCTCGATGGCGGCGTCAGAATACCTGTCGCAGAAATCGGATCGCGGATCCGCAAACCCGCTGAAAGCATCACTGTACACCGGCGTCACCTACCTTGTGACCGTTGCCCTGCTGATACTTCCCTTCCTGCTCCTTTCAAACCCATACATTGCACTCCCCATCACCCTTGCCGCGGCCATCTTCGTGATATTTTTATTCACGTTCTACATATCGGTGGCAAAAGATCTCCCGTTTGTCCGCAGATTTATTGAGATGGTGACGATCAGTATGGGTATAGCGGCGATCTCATTTGTAATCGGGATGGCAATCCGCCTCATATTACACGTGGATATTTGAGAGTCTTTCTCTGGAGTTCGGATCAGGTACCGGCCCCAGCAGTCGCCCCGAATACATGAGGATCGGGAAGGTGCCGCATTCTGGATAGCGCCACAAGCCCCACGAATATCCCGCCCGCAATCAAGGCAGGAAAGCATTCCTCATGGGAATCCAGCGCCTGTAGGATGAGAACATCGCCCAAGCGTTTTTTAATGAATTAAAAAAAAGTGTGGACGCTATTTTACTGCAACCATTCAACTCAGTCTCTTGACAAGAGCCGCTACATTTCCGGCAAAGACCCGGATAGTAGCGATGCCCTCCACATCTTTCCAGACTTCACCCGGATCCCTGCCAAAGACCATATTCCAGTAATTCGACCCGACGACAACCATGTCGTTGATCAGGTAGAACATCAGCATCTCCTGGATGGTCGCGGTGTGCCCACCCCGGCGTGCAACCGCGATGGGCCCGCCGACTTTTCCTGAAAGGAACCCGTCCGATGCCATAGAGACCATGCCGATCCGCTGGAGCGCTGACATCACATCGCCGCGTGCAGTGCCGAAATAGACCGGAGATGCGACAATAAATCCCTGTGCTTTGCGGAGCTTTTTAATTACCTCGTTGAGCCCGTCATCGATCGAACACTCCCCAAGATCCTTGCACTGGTAGCAGGCGGTGCAGGACTCGATCTTCTTTCCGGCAAACGAGATGACTTCTGCTGAAACGCCATTGCTCTCTATCACACTTGCACATTCTTTGGCAATTTGTGCCGTATTGCCATCAGGGCGCGGACTCCCGCAGATAATAAGGACTTTTTTCATCGCTAACCCCACCGTTTTCTGCCACAAGGATTGGATAAAAGGGCATATTAAACCCCCATATCCCGTTCATGACCCGCCGTTGTGGAATCGCCGTGATGAACAATTGAAGTGCCCAAAAAAGTACCGGAGGTTATATTAAATTATTAGTCAGGGTACCTTATTCGTATGAAACTTGCAATTACTTTCGGGCTCCTGCTTGTGCTTGCCCTCATCAGCTGCGGTTGTACGATGTCTTCCTCCCCCGCATCGCCTGTGACCGCGGCGCCAACCGTAGCGGTTTTAACAACACCTCTCCAGACGCTCGCCCATTCAGGTGGGTCGGGCGTGACCATTCCGATCCGGATTAGGGAAAACAACTTTGACCCAGACTTTGTTACCGTCAAAGTTGGGACTACGGTTGTCTGGACCAATGAGGATCCCCGTACTCACACGGTTACATATCTGGGCAATGATGTCATGAGATTTGACTCTGGTCAGCTTACAACGGGGCAGTCGTTCAGGAACACGTTTACGGCACCGGGCCGGTACACTTACACCGATAAACAGTATTCATCTATGAAAGGTACAATCCTTGTCGAATGAGGCAGCTTCCCGGGATTTTTTCCCCTTCCTTTGGATACATGGGATATGCCGTGTCCGGTTGCCCGCCCCACAATATTTATGACCCGCTGTCAATGATGGTTTGGTATGAGAATCATTACAATCCTGATAATTCTCCTCGTTGGTGCAGCAATCCTCTGTGCCGGATGTACGCAGGCACCGGAGCCGGTACAGCCACAGGCAACAACCGGTGTTCCGGCGCAGACTGTTACAACAGCACCTGCGACAATAGTTCCGACACCAATCAGCCAGGCATCAGTATCGGGAAACACCATTACGATCAAAAATTTTGTATTCACCCCACAGACTATGACCGTGAAGGCAGGGTCAATCGTGCGTTGGGAGAACAAAGACACAAGCCCGCACCGGATCATCTTCATTGACAAGGAGGGGCGGGATACCACCATAGATTCCAGCGTTCTTTCCTCTACGCAAGCCTGGAGCCAAAAATTTGATAAACCGGGAACCTATCCCTATTATTGTAAAATCCATCCGGAGATGACCGGAACCGTGATCGTGGAGTGACGATGCTCACGGAAATCTCATATTTTATAATTTTTGGCAGACCGCTGATCATGTACCTGGGGATTGTTACCCTTCTCATGTTTCTTGTGACGGCATCGGTAGCCATCCTGAATATGAAAGGGATTGATACCATTCCCCTTGTCTGGCATCCCCGGTTTGCAGTTCTCTCAATTTATCTCGCACTGGCTCATGGCATGCTCGGGATCCTTTGCGTATTTTTAAAAAACAGGAAAAAAAATGATGTTTATGCAGGCCAAAAAGCTACTCAAAGAGTATAGTCTTGCTAAAATTTCAGAACCCTGCAATCCTGAGCATCGTACCAACAAGGATACCAAACATTGAAGTGGATGCCGAGAGCATCGCAAGAAGGATATAGCCTGCAACCACCCCGATTTTAATCGGGACATAAGTGCGGTTGAGATTCAGACGACGGACTATCCGAAACGATCGCGCCTCTCCGGATACCGCCGGCTTGTTCCGTCTGGTTCTCATTTCTCTCACCTTAATGAATTTTAGGGAAACTGGTTTTTAGAACCTGGTATGATTCTTTTAAGGATTATCGAAATGATATCTGTAGCAGAAAATACTTGGACAATCCACTATTTATATTTTTTTAAGCACAATATATTTAAAAATCCCCTTTATTTTTCAATTAAACAGATATTATGGATTGAAATTATAAAAAACGGGTGTTAAGGTCAGAACGACTTTCATGCAGGTTTGATGAAAATGCGTCATGCATTTTCATACCAAAATCCTGAAGGTTAACCTTGCTATCGCTCATGCGATTTTTGGTTATCATTAAACGTGCAGAACAAGCCGCACCGGATGCATCACTCGTTATAGGGTTCGATATGAATTGTGATATTTGACCGGGGAAATTCGATTCTGATATCAGATTCAAGATGATCCGCAAAGTCGTGGGATTCTTCAACAGATATTTTTCCGGGCATAACAAAGTGGAAATCGATAAAAAATTCTGGCCCGGACAGTCTTGGTTTGAGATCATGGAATCCTGCATAATCATGCGCATGTTCACGGACGATCTCCTTGATCCGATACTCGTCCCGCTTGGGAAGGCTGTGGTCGATGATGTCGGCAAATGACCGTTGGGTGAGATCATATGCCGCTTTCATGATGATGATCGCGACACCGATGGCAAAGAGAGGGTCAAAGATCGTTATCCCGGTAAAGTGGATTAAAATAAGCCCGAAGAAAACACCCGGCGAGGTATAGACATCGGTACTCAGGTGCCATGCATCACTTTCGAGTGCAATGGATTCGGGCTGTTATGCAACTTTCATGAGCCTCTGGGAAACAAACCAGTTTACGAGTGCAGAGATGCCCATCCACAAAACGAATGCATCCTGCCTCCTTAAAATGAGAGAAAAACAAGACTGGAAAGCGGGGAGAGTTCCAAAATGAATGGAGAAACGATCAATGTTTCCAACGCCGAGGGGGAGAGTTGAACTCCCGAGGTGCAGGGCACCAATGGTTTTCGAGACCATCGCCTTACCGGGCTAGACTACCTCGGCACCGGTTCAGATCATTTTTACGCTGATTCCTATAATAGTTATTCTTATGACTGTTCACTGTATGCTGGTTGTTGTGCCGGAAGGGGACGTGCTCGATTATGTCGGTGATGATAACAGCACGTATGAGGATGCACTGAAAAAGTTTGGGATCAATCCTGACACGGTCCTCATCATCGGCTGTAAAAACAAGAGCATCCCACAGGATGCTCCCATTAGGGAAAAAAGGGTTGATATTGTGTTGACCTGTTCACGGGGCTAAAATCAAGGGAACGGGTTATCCCATCGGGGCGCCGGGCATCCCTGCCGGCTTCCTCTGCTGGGTGATCATCATGTCGTCTACGCGCACGAGCATGGCAGCAGTTTCTGATGCACTCTGGATTGACTGGCGTTTGGAACGGAGAGGTTCGAAGACGCCCTCTGCATGCATGTCGATTATCTCTCCCGTATATACATTCAGGCCGGCATTCTTCTTACCCTTTGCATGGGCGGTTTTGAGGTCGACGAGCTTATCGATCGGGTTGTAACCGGAGTTCTCAGCAAGGGTACGGGGAATGGATTCGAATGCAGCAGCATAGGCTTCGAGCGCGAGCTGGACGCGTCCGCCAACACTGGCAGCGTAATCCTTGATCTTCATAAGAAGTTCGATCTCCACTGCAGCACCGCCTACGACAAAGGTGCCGTCTTCCATCGCATCCATGACAACGCGCTTGCCATCGTTCACCGCACGCTCGAGTTCATCGAGGAGATAATCGGTTGAACCCCGAAGCAGGATGGTGATCGCCTTGGGGTTCCTGCAGCCGCTGAACCGGATGATATCGATATTGCTGTCTTCTTCGACAGTTTCGGCAGTTCCAAGATCCTTTGCCAAAAGGTCCTCGGGCTTATTGACGATAGTCCCGTTCAGTGCCTTTGCAGCGTACTTCATGTCACTTTCCGGAACGTCTTCAACGGCAAGCACCCCGGCTTTTGCAAGCCGGAACTGGACGGGATCGGAGAGCCCTTTCTGGCAGAGGAGTACATTTGCGCCGCTGTCGATCACATAGTCCGCGAGTTTCTTTAACGCTTCCCCCTCCTGCTCGGAGAATGCCGCGATCTGCTCTGCGGTGGAGATCTTGATCTTTGCCTTCACCTGCGTCTTGGTGATCTCGAGCGGGGTTGCAATAAGAGCGACTTTTGCCTTGGTCACTTTCTTAGGCATACCCTCGTGCACGCGTTTCTTATCGATCACAATGCCACGGATCAGCTCGGCATCGTCCATCGCCTGCCCGCGCTGCTTTTTGACCATCACGTCGTCCTCGTCAATGGTGATCTTGCCGTTGACCTTCTGGGCGACAGCGGAGACGGCATCAACGATGATCCCATCGAGTTTTTCCTTGACTGCCTCGATGGACTTCCCGGAGATTGCGGTGTCGCAGATTTTTACAAGGGTCTTCTTGTCGGACGGGTCCACCTTCAGAGAGAGCCCGTCAACGATCTCGATTGCCTTCTCCATGCCAAGACGGTATCCCTGTGCAATAACAGTCGGGTGAATGCCCTGGTCAAGGAGACTTTCTGCCTGTTCCATGAGTGCGCCAACAAGGATGACGGCGGTTGTCGTTCCGTCGCCCACTTCATCGTCTTGTGTCTTTGCGACCTCGATCACCATCTTTGCGCCCGGGTGCTGAACTGAGATCTCCTGCAGGATCGTGGCGCCATCGTTGGTGATCACGATATCACCTGTTGACCCCACAAGCATCTTGTCCATACCCCGGGGACCAAGCGTAGTCCGTACGGCTCCGGCGATTGCCTTTGCGGCAGTAATATTCGAGCGCTGGGCTTCTTTCCCGTAATTACGCTCTACATTTTGTCTTAAAATAATAATTGGTTGTCCAGCTAACATACTAGATCCTCCGATGCTGTAAAAGATGGAATTGAACTTCTATATAAATTATGGTATCTTGGCGAGGTCAAAAAAGGAAAGGTCAGTCAATCCGGGATATTTTGAAGAGTGAATAGACCGGAACCCCCTCGACATCCTTGATACCGCGCTTGTCAAAGATCACCCAGATGGCGACCGGAGATGCGCCGTGCTTTTTAAGGTACTTGACTACCTCCTTCATCGTTGTACCCGAAGTGATCGTGTCATCAACGATGATGCAGCGCTCACCGGAAACAGGCGCGAAGTTTCCGGAGATCGAGCCGACCGGGCGCTCGCTTGCGTTTTGCTTTGCCGGGTGATAAATGGCAAGCTTTGCATCCTCTTGGACGGCAATTATTGTGGCAAGCGGGATGCCGGAGAGTGCAATCCCCACGATAACTGTAGCGTTGTGGGGTTGTTCATCAACCGGAATATTCTGGGCATCGTAATAACGCCTGAGCAGCATGAACGCAGTCTCTTCGAGAAGCGGGGCAGAACTGCTCACCGCAGTCCAGTCGATATGGACGTCTTTTGGAGCTGCAGCACCTTTTACTTGGGTGAGCAGCCAAGTGACGGTCTCCATCGAGAGCGAGAGTTCATCAGCTATCTGGCCGGGGCTGTGACCTTCCGAGAGGAGGAGCTTGGCTCTTCCAATCAGGTCATCAAGGGAAGACATGAGAAGAGATTTTTTAGGCTCCTATTTAATGGTTCTTTTGATAGGTGAACCGCAGACAGGGCATTCACCGGAGGCGCGATAGAACCGTCTGCACCCGGAGCACCTGAATTTCCATACCCGTTTTTTTGCACCGCGCTGCTGGACAGGAGTTGTTTTTACTCCCAGTTCGTGCGCAACATTCTGGATAGCAAAATCATCGGAGTAGAGTGTCGCCCCAAGATCAAGTGCAAGTGCAAGGATGTCCCTGTCGGTTGCGGATAGTTTGTCAGTGTCGCCCGTCTTTTCCGCTGCTCTTCTAACCCTTTCAATACCCCGTGCAGAAGGTCCGGCGACCCGCAACCCTTGAGCGAGCAACGATTCGAACCGGCACTTGGAACGCAGGTCGACAAGCTCCCCAACAACTGACGGTGTGGTAAACAGGTCACCGGAAACCGGGTAATCGATGAAAAAAATGGAGGTATCAATGACAGCACTCATAAAGGGATTCCGGTCCCGGGCACAACAGTTATCGTACTAGTGCCTCCGCAATACGATCAGCAGCGCTGAACCTGCTGCACCCGCGTTCTATTGTATCGCTGCACACAACCTCATGAATTCCCGAAGCCTTCAGCCGGGCAAACGCCCCGCCAGTAAGCACGCCATGGACGCAGGCAGCAAAGACATCGCATGCACCCTGCTCCCTGAGCATTACGGCGGCAGTTGCGATTGTCCCGCCGGTTGAAATAATATCGTCCACAATCACAACTGATCGATCTGCCGCTGATAGGGTCCTTGGAGCCATACGGACCTCATCACCGGATATCCGCGTCTTGTCAAGGTGGTCATGGTCCCATGAACCATATGCTGCAACCGCTTGTGCAAATGCAGCTGCACCATCATCAGGGGCGAGGATGAGGGGGTCATCGAAACCCATACTCTTGATGTGAGTACCAATATCCCGGGCAAGCGAAACGTCGAATGCGGGGATGTCAAAATAGGAAAGGACTTTTTTGTCATGGATGTTGACCGTAATACATCGGTCAACCCCCCGGCTGAGCACCCGCGAGATCGCACGTGCACTCACGGGTTCTCCGGCTTTGAACCGCTTGTCCTGTCGTGCGTAGCCCATATAGGGAATCACGAGCTGGTTATTCAACCCCTCACAGGCATCGATAAGAAGCACCAGCTGGATCAGCGAATCAGAATCCACCAAACTTCCCACAATAACCATATCCTCATCAAGCCCATTGGCACACAGGTAAAGTTCACCATCAGGAAAACGGGAGAACTTCACATCAATAATACTGGTTTTCAATGCATCGGCAATCCGGCCTGCCAGGACCTGCGATGGTTCTGAGGAAATAATCTTCATGATACCTCTTTTCTGATATATGGAAACCGGCAGCCCTCCCATGACAGGGCATACCAGAGCCTTTCTCGTATGAATGAACGATTCGTCCCGCCGATAACTAAATGTTACGCTCTGGCTTTAGCTGAAACTACTTAAATGATATCATACACATTATAGGTTGCTCAATCCAGACAGAGGATAATTCAGCCATGGAATCTTTAGAATCTCCCGTTGTTGCAGAACAGAAAACTATACCTGAAGCGCCTATTGGGGCATCTTCCTTAATCGAGATCCCTGCCAAGCTGATCGATCAGGTGATCGGCCAGGAGCATGCAGTCGAAGTGATCAGGAAGGCTGCGATCCAGCGCAGGCATGTCATGATGATTGGCAGCCCAGGTACCGGGAAATCCATGCTCGCAAAAGCGATGGCAGAGTTGTTGCCCAAGGAAGAGCTGCAGGATATCCTTGTATACCCTAACTCTGACGACCCCAATAACCCCGTGATCCGGACTGTGGCGGTAGGAAGAGGCAAACAGATTGTCTCTGCCCATAAGACAGAAGCAAAGCGCAAGATCCAGTTCCGCAATACCCTGCTCATGCTGCTCATTATCGGAATCATCGGGTACGCGTTCATTACCTTCCAGTGGCTGATGGGGATCATTGCTGCAGCATTTATTTTTATGGCGCTTCGGTACAGCACACCCCGCGAGGAGGCGATGGTACCCAAGCTTCTGGTCTTTAATGATAACACCACCACAGCGCCGTTTATTGATGGCACGGGATCCCATGCAGGAGCCCTCCTTGGCGATGTCCGTCACGACCCGTTCCAGAGCGGGGGGCTTGAGACACCCGCGCATGACCGTGTCGAAGGAGGCGCGATCCACCGTGCACACGGAGGTGTCCTTTTTATCGACGAGATAAACCTGTTGGATCAGCATTCCCAGCAGAGTCTGCTCACGGCGCTTCAGGAGGGAGAGTTCCCCATCACCGGGCAGAGCGAACGTTCGAGCGGTGCAATGGTGAGGACGGAACCTGTCCCCTGCAGGTTCATCATGATCGCAGCGGGAAATCTCGATGCCGTCCAGGGTATGCACCCCGCGCTGCGCTCCCGGATACGCGGATATGGCTATGAAGTGTACATGTCGGAGAGTATGGAGGACAATGAGGAAAACCGCCAGAAATATATCCGTTTTATTGCACAGGAAGTTAAAAACGACGGTAAAATCCCTCACTTCGACAAGAGCGCGATAGATGAGATCATCCGCGAAGCACGAAGGCGCTCGAATCGCAAGGGGCACCTCACATTAAAGCTCCGGGATATAGGGGGTCTGATCCGTGTTGCCGGCGATATCGCACGGCAGGAAAATGCTGCTTTTGCGACCGCAGAACATGTGATTTCAGCGAAAGAAACTGCCCGTTCCATTGAGGACCAGGTCTCGGACGATTATATCCGCAGGAGCCGCGAATATGAGCTCACCGTTGTGGAAGGCACAAGAGTCGGCAGGGTGAACGGGCTCGCGGTCATGGGCAGCGATTCCGGGTCGGTACTCCCAATCATGGCAGAAGTCACTCCGGCGCAGGGAGAGAGCGGGCACATCATAGCCACCGGCATTATGGAGAAGCGGAAGGAACCTTCCCTGACAGATGAAGGATCGATCGTTCAGCAATCGATCAAGAATGTAAGCGCCTTAATCAAAAAGTTCACAGGAAAGGACATCAAGAACATGGATGTCCACATCCAGTTTATTGGTACTTATATGGCGGAAGGGGATTCTGCTTCGATCAGCATCGCCACTGCCGTTATCAGCGCGATCGACGGGATTCCGGTCCGGCAGGATGTCGCAATGACCGGGTCACTTTCAGTGCGCGGAGATGTATTGCCTGTTGGAGGGGTGACCTTCAAGATTGAAGCAGCCGCAAAAGCAGGAATAAAAACTGTCCTTATCCCTCGTATGAATATTGGTGATGTGCTGATTGAGGATCGTTACCGGCCACTTGTTACTGTTATACCGGTGGATATGATCGACGATGTCCTCAAGTATGCACTTGTCCCGCAGAATACCGAAGGGTTCCTCTCCAAGCTCAAGAAGATGGCGATGCGCTCTACCGAAGCACTGGTTGACACCTCCGTCATCAACCAGACTGTCGCATGAGTGAACCAACGGGTATCAGGTATTATGATCTGCGGCATGTGACGGGCGATTCAACACTTGTTGATATCGATAATGGTATCGTGGAGTCTGCCGGGACTTCATTTTTCAACAGGGCAATTCTCCGGGTACTTGGCCCCCACGGGTGGGGGATCCTCCAGATTGACAATTTTACGCCAGCCTCCGGGGAAAAATTCAACGCATTGCTCGACTCCGCTGCACAGCTCGCGGCGATAACCGGACAGGATGTAAACCTCAATGAAGCATCCCAACGAGCTAGTAAAGTTCCGGTGATGAGTGAAGACCCCCGCGAGATTAGTATTGAGGAAAAGACTTCGATCCTTGCGGAGATCGAACGGGCAGCTGCACTTCCGGAAGTGGTCAACCGCCGGGCAAATTACATCGAACGGTCAGAGCATGTGACATTCTCGGACAGTTCCGGGCACGAATTCTCATATGAGATCTGCAGATCGGGATTCAATGTGCTTGCCGTGGCGTCCCGCAACGGCACCATGCAGATGGGCTACGAGAGGGAGCACTCCATCCATGGGTTTGACCTCCGGCACCGGCAGGAGTCCGGCAGGAAAGCTGCAAAGGTTGCCGTCTCTCTTCTTGATGCCGGGCATGCAAAAGGGGGGAGGATGCGGGTTGTACTGGATCCGGAGCTTGCCGGGGTGTTTGCCCATGAAGCCGTAGGACATGCAAGCGAAGGGGACCTCGTGCAGGAGGGCAATTCGGTCCTTGCGAAAATGACGGGGGAGTCCATTGGCAATAACCGGCTGACCATTGTGGATGATCCGGCACTTCCCGAGTTCGGGTTCGAACCATTTGACGCTGAAGGTGTTGCCGTCCAGCGCACTGAAATTATCAGGAAGGGGGTGGTCAACGCGTTCCTCCACAGCCGGGAGACGCTTGCTGCCGTGGGAAATGGCATTGCAGGGCATGCACGGGCGATGGGGGCAGAACCCCCGCTTGTCCGGATGAGCAACACCTATATCGAGAACGGGGATTCGACACGGGAGGAGATCATGGAAACATGCAAAAACGGCATCCTGCTCAAGGGTTCACGGGGGGGGCAGGTAGACACGGGCCGGGGGGTTTTCCAGTTCAATGCAGAGTACGGCTATTTAATCGAGCAGGGCGAGTGCACAACGATGGTGCGGGACGTGTCGCTCTCCGGAGATATCCTTTCAACGCTGCATGGAATCCTTTTGTGCGGGAACGACAGGGCAATGCACCCGGGATACTGCGGCAAAGGGGGGCAGAGCGTACCGGTGAGTGACGGGGCACCGCATGTCCTGCTCGATAACGCGGTGGTGGGTGGCAGTGGCGTGGATTGACCGGATCCTCAACGAAGGGTCACGACGTGTTGAAGAGGTTGAGGTCTTCTATGGCGAAGGGACTGCAATCTCGGCTGACCTGAAGCGCCGCAACGTGAATCTTGCGATCCGGTCCGATGAATGCGGGCTTGGCATACGGACGATCGACAAAGGAAGGATCGGGTCTTCAACGACACACGATCCGAAACGGTGGCGGGAGTGCCTCGATGCGGCGATAGCAAGCGGAAGACTTGCAACACCCCAGCAATGGGGCGGCCTTCCCCGGCAATCTGAGTTCATGAACGAAACGTTATGCTATGATCCCACACTCCCCATTACCCCCCAGATGGCATCCGGGCTGCTCGGGAAAATGCTTGAAGGTGCTTCAAAACATCCCGCAGACGTGACATCCGGTTCTGCAACGGTTTCATCAACAAATGAGACTGTCGCAAACAGCAACGGTGTGCGATATACTAGCCGGCATACGGGGGTTTCAGTCTCGCTGGAAGCAATAAAGGGCCAGTCAACAGGCTCTGAGTTCGCCCAGTCCTGTTATTATGATATCGACCCGTATTCCGTAGGAGAAAGGGCAGCGTTCTTTGCTTCACAGTCTGCGGGGGGGACCGATATTCAGACCGGAAAATATGATCTCCTGCTCTCCCCGATTGCCTATGCGGAACTGCTCGGGGCAGCATTTATCCCCGCGCTCTCAGGAAGGAACGTGCATGCCGGGCGCTCACACCTTGCCAGCCAGCTCGGCGAACCCATCATCGATCCGCAGATCTCCATCTATGACGACCCCTTCCGGCAAAAAGGGTTGGGGAGCACTTTCTGGGATGCCGAGGGAATGCCTACCCGCCGGGTTGAGTTTGTGAGGGACGGTACCCTCTCCTCGTTTGCCTATGACCTCCGCACCGCGTACCGGTACGGAAAGGAGAGCACTGCGAGCGCGATACGGAGCGGGGCTCATGGCGGAACAGGTATCGGGCATCACAATTTTATCGTTGACGGGCCCCGGACGGCGGTCGCGGACGAACGTGTGGTCTATGTCCATAGTGTTGTGGGTGCCCACACGGCAAACCCGATGAGCGGGGACTTTTCCGTGGAGATCTCCAACGCGTTCTGGATGGAAGGTGGCGAGTTCCAGGCCCCTATCCGCAGTGCGATGCTTGCCGGCAATGTCTTTGCCATGCATAAAGAGACGGGCGGGATATCAGAAGAGGTACGCCAGATCGGATCGCTCGTATTGCCGTCGATAAGGTTAATTTCCCAGAGGATTATTGGTACGTAAGCATGAGTGCCATTCTCATCACCATCATGGTTATCGTCGCCGTGGTCGCCATCGCGTACTATCTGGTCAAGAAGTTCTCTATCCTGCTTATAAACGCAATTCTCGGGATTATCTTGCTGTTTATCTTAAATTTCTTCCATGTCATGAACTGGATCGGCAAACCCGACCTCGGCTACAGCCTCGCGACGCTCCTGATCTGTGCGGTGGGTGGCCTGCCCGGTGTCGTGATCCTGGTTTTATTGTCGATCTTAGGGATCAATGTCTGATACTAAAAAAACGGATCTGTAGAAATCATCGTTTTTCATAACGTTCTTGGGGGCGTTTGCCGTTCCCACAGGGAAGGGCAAACTG
>CAZNIL010000006.1:26336-41376 GCA_964573085.1 uncultured Methanoregula sp. | reverse complement strand
TCAGGACAGAGACCAGCCAGAACGAGATCCAGCGGTTCCTTGCCGTCCAGAAGATCAAGGACGCGGCAGCCCCCTCACGCATGCTCCCGTTCATCATCACCGACAGGGGTATCGAGGCGTCGACCACCTCAAGGGTCGTATAAAAAAAATTCTTTTTTATTATTTTTTACAATGCGAGACGGACTTCCTTTGCAGCCTCGCACATGTTCCTGAGTTTTGCAAACGCTGCACCCCGGGACCGCATTCGCATCCCGCAGTCAGGGTCGATGAGCATCGTCTTTGGTCCGAAGATTGCAACACCTTGTTCGATCCGCCGCCTGATCTCGGCGACGCTCTCCACGGTATCCGTTGCCGAGTCCACGCACCCGTACCCGATCATCCGCCCGGTCAGGTCACGCCGGGACATCAGGTCGAGGTTTGCCGGGTTTTTCGAGAATTCAAAATCGAAGACCTGCACGTTGAACTTCAGGATCTCATCGAGCACGTTTCCGAGGTTGCCGCAGACATGCATGCAGACCGGCACCCGCACGGATTTGGTAATCAGGGCGATTGCGTCTTTTGCAACGTTAAGGTCGGCAATGCCGGTCGAGAGGATGGGTTCGTCCACCTGAAGGAGCGTGATCCCGGCTGCTTCCAGTGCCTGTGCTTCAGGTATGAGCGCCGCAGCGAGGTCTGCTGCCAGCTCCTCCTTGTTCCGGTACATGGGGGTGCTGATGTGCAACCCGTGGGCAAGTGTCGAGGGGCCGGTGATGATCCCTTTCACCCGCGGGGCTTTGGTGCGGGCGTACTTTGTGTCGGCAACCGTGATCGACACGGCCGCCGGCAGGACCTTGCCGACGACCTCCTGTCCCTTGATGCCCGGGATCTTCCCGGAAAACGCCCCGATCATATCGCCCCGGACCTGCCCGTCAGAGATGATATCGATTCCCGCTTTCATCTGGTCGGCAACCGCAGTCTCAACAGAAGGGCGCAACGGGTCGAGCAGGCTGAGGAGCCCGCCACCTCTCACTACGGGATAGCTCCCGACGACCGTGGTTGCGAGCACCTTGTTGATGAAGTAGTCCTTTGCCATAGACGAGACCAGATACCTGCTCTTTGTAGATCCGGGTTGACCCGATCGGTAAAATAGTATGTGGTCAGGGGACGAGCCGGTGCATGTCACGCGGGAAGAGCACCGCCTCCCGCACGTTGGAGAGGTTCAGCATGGTCATGACCAGGCGCTCAGCTCCCAGCCCCCAGCCCGCGTGCGGTGGCATGCCGTACCGGAACGGGCGCAGGTAGAACTCGAAGCTCTCGGGGTTGAGCCCCTTCTTTCTGATCTGCTGCACGAGAAGGTCGTGCTGATGGACACGCTCTGCGCCGCTTGCGAGCTCCATCCTCGGGTGCATCAGGTCGAACGCCTTGCATATCGAGGGGTCATTCTCGTACGGCATCGCGTAATACGGGCGGATCTCAGTAGGCCAGTTCACGATAAAGTAATGGCCCCCTATCTCGGCACCAATTGCCCGCTCTGCTGCAGAACTGATGTCGTCGCCATACTTGATCGGCTCCTCGATTCTCTTCTGTGCGATCGCAATCGCCTCGGAATAGGGGAGCCGGGGGAACGGGGCTCGCGGCACCGTAAAGTCAGCAATCTCAAGGTTAGCGAGCTGGTCGTTGCAGGTATCCTTCACATGCCGGTAGGTGTGCACAATCACGTCTTCGAGGATCCGCATCACTTCGTGGTGGTCGGCAAACGAGACCTCGATATCGATGCTGGTGGCCTCGTTGAGGTGCTTTGTCGTATTGTGCTCCTCGGCGCGGAATATCGGTCCGATCTCAAAGACCTTCTCAAAGCCCGCCGCCATCATCATCTGTTTGTAGAGCTGCGGGCTCTGGTTCAAAAACGCCTCCTTGTCGAAGTACGCGATGGGGAAGAGCTCCGTGCCGCCCTCGGTTGCTGCAGCAACGATCTTGGGGGTGGTGATGTTGATGAACCCGTTTTTTGTAAAGAACTCATGTATTGCATCGAGGGCGGCGCTGCGGATCTGGAACACCGCGGTGACCCGTGGTCGCCGTGCATCAAGGAACCGGGAATCGAGCCGGGTATCGAGGTCAGCAGGCACCTTCTCGACCACATCCAGCGGCATCGGGCTCTCGCTCATGCTCAGGATCTCGAACGTTTCCGGCACGAGCTCACGCCCGCCCGGTGCCTTGTCAATTGCCTTGACGGTCCCCGTCACCCGTACCACCGATTCCCGGGAGACCGCCTTTGCAGCGGCAAGCACCGCTTCACTTGCCTTTTTCTTTACGATGGTGACCTGGATGATGCCGGTCCTGTCGCGCAATAAAAAGAAGGCAAGGCCGCCGAGGTCGCGCACTTCGTGCACCCACCCGATGACCTCTGCCATGCCGGCAGTGGGCGTAACTGACTGTATCGGTACCCGCATAAAAACTCCTATAAGGATGGGGCACCGCAGATAATGGATTTTTGGGAGTGCGCCACGTTTAAATATCGCCGCTCCCTCTGTACGATATGATGACAGAAGGAGAGGAAGTATCAGTACAACCGTCAGGAAAAGCCGGCTGGGGTAACGGGACGAAGATCCTGATCGGGATCATCGTGCTTGTCATTATCCTGATTGCGGTGGCCTTCCTGACGCTTACCGTGGCCACGGTAGACCCGGAGCAGGGCGCCACGCACCCGTACACAACAATGTATGCGGTCTCTTTCCCTGAAGGCGAAGCGGTGAATATCGGCACAACAAGGATGGTAGTACTCTCGTATGAGAACGAGATGCTGACCGATGTTGACGGCAACCGGGAAAAGCTGGTCATCGGCGAGGAGCGGCAGCTTGCCGAGCGCCGGGCGCGGATCACCATGTTTGGCATACCGGTCCTTGAGACTAACTTCCAGATCGGGCTGAAATATAAGGGCGTCTTGGACAACCGTGCCTACTTTGACCTGACCGTACAGACCCAGAAGCAGGTACCGGAGTTTATCTTAAGCCGGCTGCTGCCCGCAAGTATCGATGCCCGTCCCATGCAGCCGTAACTAATCCTCCCTGTTTTTTAAAAATAGAATGTTGATTGTATGTTTTTTAGTTCATCCCCCCTTTCACCCGTTCTCCTGCTCTCCATAAACCGAAGTAATCTTCACCTTCAACAGGTAATCACATAATTCAAAGAATTGACTGCCGGCAGGAGCAATCACATGTCAACTCCAGTGCAGAAACCAAAATCACCGGATGGTTCCTCCCCGGGGCCCGCTCAACCCGGCACCGGCAGCCCGGAACCGGAGACACCTGAAATCTGTCGGTATCCCCCGAAAGCCCTGACCGGGACCGAGAAAGGAATCGTCCTCCTCATTGCGGTTCTCGCGGGATTCCTGACCCCCTTTGATGGTGCCGCGGTAAATATCGCGCTTCCCACGATTGCGTCCGAGTTCCACCTGGATGTTATCTCCCTTTCGTGGATCGCAACCGCGTACCTTATTGCGGCAGCGCTCTTCCTTGTCCCTTTCGGGAAGATTGCAGATATTTACGGGAGAAAAAAAATCTTCCTGTACGGTATCGGTATCTTTGCGGCTTCTTCGTTTGCGATGACCATGGTCCCTTCCACGAACCTGATGATAGCAATCCGGGTCATCCAGGGCCTTGGGAGCGGGATGATCTTCGGGACCACGGTTGCAATTCTCACCTCGGTTTTCCCACCCGGTGAGCGGGGAAAAGCTCTTGGTATCTACATAACCTCGGTATACTTCGGTCTCTCGCTTGGGCCTTTCCTTGGGGGTGTCCTGACCCAGAATTTCGGCTGGCGGAGCATCTTCTTCGTGAATGTTCCCATAGGGATCGCAGCCATTCTCCTTGTCACCTGGAAGCTGAAGGGCGACTGGGCCGAGTGCCGGGGCGAGCGCTTTGATCTTACCGGATCAGTTATCTACGGGATATCGATTATTGCGGTCATGTACGGGCTTTCCATTGCAACCGAAAGCGCAGGGTATGTCCTCCTTATTGTTGGAATAGTGGCCGGGGTCCTCTTTATTCTGTACGAACGGAGGATCACCCACCCGGTCCTCGACATGAAACTTTTCACCGGAAACCGGATCTTTGCATTCTCCAATCTCGCTGCCCTGATCAACTACAGTGCAACGTATGCGGTCACGTTCCTGTTAAGCCTCGATCTCCAGTACACGGGAGGCTTCACACCGGAACATGCCGGGCTGATCCTGATAGCGCAACCTGCTGTACAGGCTATTGTCTCCCCAATAGCCGGAAAACTATCGGACCGTATTGAGCCCTCAATAGTTGCATCGGCAGGGATGGCACTCACAGCGGCAGGCCTCATCCTCCTGATATTCCTCACTGAAACCACCTCTCTTGGGTATCTTGTAATCTGTCTTGTCATACTTGGGGCAGGATTTGGCCTCTTCTCCTCCCCAAATACGAATGCCATCATGAGCTCGGTCGAAAAGCGGTACTACGGGGTCGCATCGGGGACGGTCGGGACGATGCGCCTCCTTGGGCAGATGTTATCGATGGGTATTGCGATGCTGCTCTTTGCCGTAATCATCGGCCCGGTCGAAATAACCCCCGCGTATTTTCCCCAGTTCATGACAAGCCTGCACTTCGGGTTCATCGTATTTGCAGTCTTCTGTATCGCGGGAATCTTCTTCTCGCTGGTCAGGGGAAAGATGCACAGAACGTCGTGATCTCATCATCCCATCACCTGTTTTTAGTGGCAGGTTCTGGTGGATCTGTGGGACTCTGGTCAAATCAGGAACAGATATTCGCCCAAGAGAAAAAAGAGAGATTTTTCAGACCATCGGCATGGGCACGTCCCGGTAATCCGGCCCGCCTTTAAGGTCGATGGTTTTGATCGTGGTGTTGATGTTTGCAAGGTCGGTGGCGACGATCTTTGCTGACGAGATGGTGTACAGGTCGTTTGCGATATAGAGCGAGCGTTTTACCTCGTTTGCCGAACTGCCGTAGTAATAGTACCCGGAGGTGCCCGACCCGTGTTCAACGGTGCCGCGGAGCACAAATCCCGTATCAGGGTCGACCCCGAAGACGTACGCCCCGTACCAGATGCGCTGCTGGTTATCGTAATAACCGGGTTTCTGGACGACCGGTGTCATCGTTACCTGACGGATGGGGAGGACGAGCAGGTCCTTTCCTTTGTCAAACAGGAACGCCTTGTGGTCGTACAGTGCCGCCGAATCGGTCCCCGCCTCACCGATCTCGACCTTCCCGACCTGTCTGGGGTGCTCGACATCGCTCACGTCAAAGAGGGCGAGCTTGATCCCGCGGGTGGAGACGCCGCCCCAGTCATTGGTTGTGGTCTCCTTGCCGACCCCGATGATATGGGTGCTGTCATACGGGTGCAGGTAATCGGAGTAGCCCGGGATCTTGAGCTTGCCGAGGATCTTCGGGTTTTCGGGAGATGAGAGGTCAATGACAAAGAACGGGTCGATCCGCTTGAACGTCACCATGTAGAGCCGGTCGCCGATGAACCGGGTCGAGTAGATCTTCTCCTGCTCGGCGATATGGGTCAGGGAGCCGATCGTCTTCATGCTGCCGTCAAGTACAAAGACATTGTTGTACTCGTACTGTCCCCGGTTCGTCACGACATTTGAGGTCGTGGCGACACGGAGGTTGCTGTTGTACTCGTCCATCGCAAACTGGTTCTTTACGTAACCGGGCACTTCACCCTGCGCCACGTACGCGATGTTCCCGTTGCCGATCGCGATCTTGTGGATCACGGTCGTAGTCTGGTCATACTCCCGTTTCCGGATCGCCTCCTGCTCACTGCTCTTCATCGCTGCAATGACTTCCTGCTTCCCGGCCTCGCTCAGTTTGTTGAACTCCTCGAACAGGATGGGGGAAGATGCTGCAGAGCCGGAAGAAGTGACAGCCTCTTCGGTTGCGATTTCGATCTGCGGGCCGTCTGTATATGTCCGGTACACCGGGTGCCACTTCTGGTAGCTGACGTACATCGCGTCCTGCGAGACGTACAGGATATTGCCCGACCCGATCAGGAATGTCTTTGCGTCTTTTTCCGCACCGGTGGTCGCGTCAATCGAGGTCACCGTGGAGAAGACGTAATTGTACTCGGGGTTGTCGAAGTAGTAAACGTCCGGTTCGATGACGACCTTGCCGCTCTCGCGGACGGCAGGCACGACGATATCGTCGTACGAGTACACGTTCTCGCGGGTGAGCATGTACACCATCCCCTTGATCATGCGGGCGTCCACGTAATCGCCATCGATCGCGTAATCTTTGATGACATCCGGGTTCTTCCTGTCAGAGATATCGTAAACAGTGGCATATGTGACCGGGTTGGAACGGTACCGCGGCGGCATAATCGCCGTCTTCTCCATGCCTCCGGAACTCCCGCTCATGGTCCGGACGGGAATATCAGAATTGCCCGTAGAAAAGAGCACAAGCCGGTCACCGGCAACAAAGATCTCCTTTACCGTATTCTCGATCTCTGTCTCGGATATGATCTTCGCATTCTGCGCCGGGTACGCATCCACGATCACGAGCCGGGTCCCCGATATGATGTAGATGTACCTGCCGTCGTTTTTCACAAAGTCCGGCTCATCCACGCCGGCTACCTGCACATTGGTCGTCGAGTAATCGGTAGTCCCGGAAGTCCCGCTGAAATCAGCGGTGCTCTTCGCCTCGCCCTGCGTCGCCATCATGGGCGCTGCCACGATTCCCTCGGCAAACCGTACCGATCCGTCCGTTACCCCGTACCCGGACTCCTGTGCTTTCTGGGTATTCTCCTTGATGTACTGCCCGATCTCGTCAGCGGATCCAAACTTCTTTATCTCTCCTGCTGATGCCACCGTCGTGCCCATACACCCGCAGGCGATAAGTGCGGAGAGGAGCACGAGCGTGAGCCCCAGCCAGAGGATTGCGTGGCGCGCCATAATGTATCACGCAGGCTATTGTAAAGAGAAGGTCATTAATCTGGCGTTGACTGCGAATATAATCGAAGTAATGAGATGGATTGGCGTCTCAAGAGCATCTCGTGGTGCAATAGTCAGACGGATCGGGAAAAGCAGGCTGGTAAAAAGGATGAAAAAGATGAGGTTTTCAGACGGACTGCCGGGAAAATTGTATATTATGGTGCCGGAACGGTCGCCTGTGCCTTATGTGCAGTAAAGGAGACAACAATGGCTGACAGCCCCCCGACAACTGCAAAGCCGCCTGCCACAAAGGGCAGCAGGACAACCGTGATGAACGGGTTGACGAGCAGGAGCATGCCGAAGATCAGGCTGAGGATACCCAGCACACCGTTTCCGGCATCTTTTTTCTTAAACGCCTGGAATAGGTGAGCTGCACCGATGAAACATGCCCAGAACCCGATAAAAATGACAAAGAACGAGAGGACAAAGAGCGTGGAGAAATACGGGTACATGAGGATGAGGATACCGGCAATGATGTTGATGATGGCAAGGAAGACCTTCCAGCCCCATTCGTTCTTGTCCACAAAAACACTGCCAATCGCAAAGAACCCCCCGACAAGCCAGTACGCTCCCATGAATGTGATCAGGAGCACGGTTGTAATCTCAGGTGTCGTAAGGAATAAAAATCCGATAACAAGCGAAAGAATTCCCCATAGCAGCACCAGCCACCAGGGGAACATGCAGGCTTCACCCAGCACCATCGCTTCAGGACTCTTTGTTTCTTCTGTCATGGTATTACCAGATTATGGTTGGATTTGTGCCAATAATAATTTTGTATTTTTAAAACTCCGGAGAAATGTGTGAGAATACGAATATCATGGTCGGGGCAGATTGCCCCCCGCACATCACCTTTTCCAATAAAAAAATAAGAAAACCCCTTAATAAGGATCTCCACGCACTCCAGCAAAGCCCCCCTCACTGTTTTTCCGTCGCTTTTGTCAGCTTCTCCACATTGCTTTTTGTAAAAAATCCGTCAAAGCTGCCATACCGCTGGATGTATTCGGTGACAAGCATCGTGTTCGGGGACGGCTCGGTGAAGATCTGTCGTAATCCCTCCTCAGGTGAGCCGACAAGGCCAAGGAGGAACGAGAGGCCGTCGTCTTTCAATGCAGCAACCACGTTTACGATCTCTTCCGTGCGGAACGCGATATGGTGAACCCGGGTACCGTAGTTACGGATGAACTTCTCCGTGGGCCCCGGTTCCCCGCCCCCGGTGTCCGGCACCATCCCGGAGGTAAAGACCATCGCAAAATCGCCAGGCTCCCTCCGTGCCACGCTCGTTATCGAATTGAGCGACTTCACATACACCGCAAAATCGTAGTGGTAGTTCGTGAGCGACAGAAATTCAAGGATAGCGGCATTGCGCTCCTGCGCCCTGACCCGTGTCGCGGCATGGTCGAGTACCGAGATGTTGCTGAGGTGCCGGGGAGAAGGTTTCGGCAGCAACGGTAATTCTGACACCCCGGAGTCAGGGAGGTACGACCGCTGGTCGTTATGCCACTCGACAAATCCAAGCGAATTTCCCGTGAAACGCGAAGGAATGGTCTGGATGAACATGCCGTGCCGGAGTCTGAGTGGCGCATCGGAAAGGAATGTAATTCCGCGCTCTTTCTGGATCGCGACATATTCCATGATATCCGGGGTTGTAAAGACAAGGGTCTCAAGCCGCGTATCGGGGAGTTTTTTTGCAAGAGGGGCGTTATTGAACGGTTCAAACGGGTTCCATCCCCGGGTCCTCGACTGCACAAGGAGCGAGGCGGAACCGGTGCAAAAGAGGACATACATCGATGACGATGGATCGGAAAAAGCCTCTGCGGATACATGACCGGTATACCGCAGGAGCTCCGTTACTGCCGGAAGAAGCCGGTCATGCCCGGTATTGATGATCAGCGCATCGAGCCCACCCACCAGCCCGTCAAGGCCGGCCTCGTTCCGTTCGTCAATGACAACCGGTGCCTGCGCAAGGAGTTCCTCCTCCTGCCGGGCAAGGTCTTCCTCCCCAGTCGATGTCATCAGTTTTTATCCCTCACGTACAGCATAAGGCTGCAACGGGGTAATAATAATAATGCTGAAGCCGGCACCATCAGGGAAAAACCATATTTATAAAACCGTATAATATGGGCTAAGGTGCACGTATGAAACCCGAGCAAAAACCAACCTATACGTTTCTCATCCTGCTCATTGCGCTCATCCTCATCAACACGGTGCTCGCCCGTTTTGCGGTTATTGCGGTCCCGTTCGGAAATGTTCCAGGAGTGTCCAGCCTGTATTTCGCGGTTGCCGTTATGATCCTCTTTACCCTGTGGTTCGGCGGCTATGGAGCCGTGGCTGCGTACGTGGGCACGTTCATCGGCGCCGGCGTGCTCTCGGGCATGCCTCCGGCGGTCATCTGGTACTGGTCGCTTGCGGGACTCTGGCAGGTACTGATCCCGCTGGTCGCCCTGCGGATGCTTGATGTTGACGTACGTCTGGGCAGACTCCGTGATCTTATTATTTTTGTCATCTTCGGCATCGTTATCAACAACGCATTCGGGGCGCTCTGGGGAGCAGTCACGCTCGGACTCGGTAATGAGATCGCGTGGACACAGGTCTCGCCGGCATTTTTTGCATGGTTTATCGGGAACGTCATCGTAACTGCGCTGGTTGTGCCGCTGGCGCTCCGGTATCTGACACCGGAAATAGAAAAATCAAAGGTCTTTGTCCGGCATTACTGGGATTAAACGAGTATTCCAGTCTCCCCTTTGTTAATTTTTAACAATTTGGATTGTTTCACCGATTGCTAATTTAAGGGCATAAATATTTTGGGATGATATAATGCATCGGCGGAATGAGGAAATAGGCCAACGTGGAATACGATGGTGACACCGATGCGACCGCAATACCGATCAGGGCAGCCAAGGGCACCATCAGGGAAAGATACATGCCGCAATCAGCCTCCTTTCTGGTCGGCTCAGTGGAGAGGAGGCGGGGGTGGTGTGTCAGGTAATACCAGTGGATAAAAAAGAGTATCCCGATGACCATGAGATTGAGGTGGAATATTACTACGGCAATCCAGACATTGTGATAATCCCCGCTGATACTCGTGGAAAACGGAAATAACACGATGAAAGCGAGTATTAAGAGATTAATCCTGACAACCATCTTGTCGACAGCATGCACAAAATGGAAATGTTTGTGGTGCACGAGCCAGAATGAAGCAAGAACAAAAAAGGCGATGAAAAACATTAAGAATTCCGGCTGCATGGCTGCAACGCGGGAAGGAAGCTCTGTTGCTGCCTGTTCTTTTGTGAGGATGGGTACGGAAAGAGTGATCACAAGCAGGGTCATGGAGAATGCAA
Source organism: uncultured Methanoregula sp. (assembly GCA_964573085.1). Classification (GTDB taxonomy): domain Archaea; phylum Halobacteriota; class Methanomicrobia; order Methanomicrobiales; family Methanospirillaceae; genus MVRE01. The sequence goes on along the minus strand of CAZNIL010000006.1, from coordinate 31,086 downwards.
AGACGGCATCGACCATCGCTTCTACCCGGTTTTTGGATATGTGATAATCACCCGCCGGTTCCTGCCCGCTCATGAACACCTGTCCTGCCACCGGATATCTTCCATCATATCACTTATGAAAAATGGGAACAGGCAGCTTTTATGTGTTTGCAGCTGCCGCTCTATCGCGCATCTTTATCCATCCCCCATGCACACAGTTTCATGGTGGCAATAGTATGAAGATCCTTGGAATCAACGGGAGCCCGAAAGGAGAAAAGAGCCAGACGCGCAGGCTCGTGATGGCAGCCCTCGAAGGGGCGCGAAAGACGGGGGCGGATGTGACGTTTGTGGACATCTGCGAACTTGAGATCAGGTACTGTACGGCATGCGGTACCTGTTATGCCAAAGGGGAGTGTATCCACGATGACGACTTCCCGGCACTTCTTGAGAAGATGCTGGATGCGGATGGCATCGTGCTGGGCTCACCCAACTATATCAACTCGGTCACTGCCCAGCTCAAGACCATGTTCGACCGGATGGCGGACTCGATCCACTGCCAGTATTTCACCGGCAAGTACGGGTGCGCTGTATCGACAGCAGGGGGTTCCATGGCCGAGGAGGTCGCAGACTACATGAACTATACGCTGCTCCACCTTGGTGCAACCACGGTCGGAAAGGTGGGAGTGAACCTCATGGGCAACCCTGATGCGATCGTACCCGCGGAGAAGCAGGCAAAGGAACTGGGCAGGAAGCTTGCTGATGCGATTAAGACCGGCTGGAAGGACCCGGAACAGGCAAAAGCCCATGCGGAACGCAGGGAGTACTTCAAACGGCTTATTATGTTCAACAAGGATCTCTGGAAGCACGAATACGATCACTGGAAGACAATGGGCTGGTTGTAAATAACGGTTCAATTCTTTTTTTAACAAAAGAGAGATGCTCCCTGTTATCTGACTAGAGCAATTTGATCGGGTAACCTGCCTGTTCCAGTGCCGCGGCGAGCGTTGCGATATGCTCCTTTCCCCGTGTTTCTATCTCGAGTTCAACCCTCACAGCATGCACCGGGAGATCGGATGCCCCCTGTTCATGGTGGACATGGAGAGTGTTACCCTGCTCCTTTGCCACCGTCGCAAGGAAGAGGGCAAGAGCTCCCGGCTGGTCATCGAGCACCACCGAGCACCGCATAATCCTGCCGCGGCGGATGAGCGCGTGCCGGATCGTCCGCTCAAGATGCGGGCTGTCGATGTTGCCCCCGCTGATGACAAGGACGATGGTGCTTCCGGCTTCAACGGGAATTGAGCCGTTGAGCAGGGCAGCGAGCGGGGTGGCGCCTGCTCCTTCGGCAACCACTTTCTTGCGTTCGATCAGCCAGAGCACTGCATCTGCAATAGCATCCTCATCCGTAAGCACTATCCGGTCGACGAGGCTGCGGATGACCGGGAGCGTGAGTGTGCCGGTCTGCGCCACCCGGATCCCGTCAGCAAGTGACGGTCTGGCAGGTACACAGACCGGTTCACCCGAACGGAGCGCTTCGTATGCAGACGGGCATCCCGCTGCCTGCACACCGATGATCCGGGTAGCCGGGTGCAGGGCTTTTACTGCGGTTGCGATGCCGGCAATCAACCCACCGCCCCCGACCGGGACAATGATCATATCAGTTTGGGGGAGGTCAGACAGGATCTCCAGCCCGATCGTTCCCTGCCCGGCGATGACCTCTTCATCGTCATAGGGGTGGATAAACAGCATGCCTTGCTGGGAGAGTACTTTTGCGTATTCGACACTCTCCTCCAGTGTCTGCCCATGAATGATGATTGTCGCTCCATACCCCCGGGCCGCCTCCTGTTTTGCAAGGGATGCCCATACTGGCATGACAATGGTTGCAGCGACACCGGCGCGGTGCGCTGCTACTGCCACTCCCTGTGCATGATTGCCCGCAGATGCTGCAACAACACCATGGGTTCCTGACGTTTTGAGGTTGCACAGGATTTTATTGGTCGCCCCGCGGACCTTGAACGATCCCGCTTTCTGGAGTGTCTCGAGTTTCAGGTACACGCGGGCTCCGGTCATCTCTGAAAATGTGGGTGAAAAAACAAGGGGTGTCCGGATAATATGGTCTGCAATCCTGCGCTCTGCATCCCTGACAGTATCCAGCGTGATCACAATTGAATTCCGTGCCTGAAAGGACAAAAGCATTGCGGCTGAGGGCACAGGGGATTGTATGCGAAAATCTGTCGGTGAACAAAAAAATTAAAAAAAGAAAAATTTTTGAATATTTTTTAGTTGAATGGTATTGTTATGCAGGTCCCCTCTTTTTTATCATCTCAAGCGCTTCGAACGCCTCCCTGCGGACGCCGACATTCTCATCGGCAAGCAGGGCGGTAAGGTAGTCGACTGATTTTGCATCACCGATCTCGCCGAGCAGGAGCGCGGCACGCTTCCGGACATCGCTCTGGTTATCCTTGAGAACCATGATGAGCGGCGTTGTCGCCGGCTGACCGATCATCCAGAGTGCTTCCATAGCACCGGTCCTGACTATGAGGTCCCCCTCGCGGAAGACCTGCATGAGGGGTGCGATGGTGGGCACCCCGACCGCTGCGAGCGATTTGACAACTTCGATGCGGACAGCGCGGTCCGGGTCGTTAAGCGATTCGATGATGACCGGGACCGCTTTTGTGTTCCCGATCTGCCCCAGTACTTCGGCCGCACCTTTCCGGATGCCGGCGTTTGCATCTCCCATTGCCCTGATGAGCGGTTCTACCGATGGCTCCCCGATGGTGATGAGTGCAAGTGCCGACCTCCGCTGGACATCCTCGTTCGGGTCGACAAGAGCCCTGATGAGCGGTTCTATCGCCAGTTCGCCAAGAGCGCAGAGTGTGGCCATCGCTGCCATACGGACGGGCTCTTTTGCATCGTTGAGGCTTTCGATCAGGGGCCCGACCGACTGGGCCTCCCCTAGCCTGCCGAGCGCTATTGCCGATTCACGGCGGACATTGGCATCCGGGTCTTTCAGTGCTTCAACGAGAGGGGACACTGCACGTGTATCGCCCATATTACCCAGTGCCTGCACCGCGCCGCGACGGATGAGAAGGTGGTTGTTTTTGGTTGCTGCAACAAGGGGCCCAAAGGATGGTTCCCCGACGAGCAGGAGTGCACGAATTGTTTCCTGGCGAATGTCATCACCCGGCTCGGTCAATGCCTGGATAAGGGGAGCGACAGCCGGAGCGCCGATTTTTCCGAGTGTGTCAGCAGAGCCCCGCCGGATGACCCAGTACTCGTCCTTTAACCCCTGGATGAGGGGCTCGATGAACGGTTCACCCAGATCTCCAACCGATCTCACCGCATTCCAGCGGGTATCGAGGTCACCTTCCGTAAGGGCTTTGAGGAACGTCTCGTAACGCTCCTTCTGGCTGCGCAGCCGTTCTTCCTCATCCTCCCGCTTACCTGACCTGAAAAGGTTCAGGAATTTTTTGATAATTGCCATAGATATCCTCCGATATTCCTGTACCGATAGTTTGTATAAAATCATTCAAATAGGTATCGGGTACCTGTGCTGAATTTATTTCACGCTTGGGATGTTTAAATCGGATATCTCCCAAATCCGCCCGGTTTGCTGCTGATTTTACGAGATTATGTGAGGGGAATATCACTCAAACCCCATGGGTGCTCTAAAAAAGACGGAAAAATAGTTATCTTTGTTAAAAATTATTGCATCAGGACGCCAGACTGGACCCAAGTGAAAACTGGATATTGCTTGTTCCTGTTCTGGGGACATCGTTAACGTTCATTGTATAATACCCTGCAGGCATTGAGGGATCAAATGTATAGGTATAACTCCATGTTTTATCCGCTGTTACCGATGACGAACCGATTTCTACACCACTGGAATACCGGTCCGGGCCCGTCAGTCTCAACACAACCGTTTTTGCGCCACTTGTACAACGGCCCGAAAATGTTATCGTATCTCCTTTGGAGGCAAAATACCTGTTCGCGGTAATGGTTACTTCTCCTCCCCCGATAACTGAGAATTCAGCCCTGCCGGAATACGTTTTATCGGGATTATCAACCACCATGGTGTAGGATCCCGACTGGACAGAATATCCGGGGTTCCACCGGTAACTCCACGAACCGGCAGAATTGGTTTTCGGTTGGTCCAGGAGTACTCCTTTGGCATAATATCCGGGCCCGAATAGCGTCACCAGAACATTGCTGTTCGGAGTGCCGGTGCCGGAAAAAGAGATCGAGTCCCCGATAACCATGGAATCCCTGTTTACCTGGATGGTTACCCCGGTTTGTGAAGGTGGCACTGAAGTATATTGGGATAGTACACCGGAAGGGGCAGTCGTCTGTTGGGTAACCGGTGTCAGTAAAGCATTAAACTGGTAGGTGCCCGAAGATACTGCGATATCTGTCGACCAGCTCTGGTAGCCCTTCAACCGGAGTTCAACATGATGCATTCCCGCATTCAAATCCGTAATAGTCCTGGGGGTGCTTCCCTGGAACTGATTATCTACGTATACCTCAGCACCCGATGGTGTTGATGTGAGATTTAGTGTACCTTTTCCCGAACTCTGATCTGATGTACACCCTGACAATACCACGCACAAGAATATGATGAAAAGAACAATCAACAGGTTATTTTTTACTCTCATATTTCCCACGATAACCGTTATTGCGTGGCATTATATAGGTTTCCAAAACCGGATGTAAATTCTCAGGGATCATGGAGTGGCAAGCTTTAGAATTTCCCGTGCAAGGCCGATGCTTTTTCCCT
>CAZNIL010000006.1:24017-26236 GCA_964573085.1 uncultured Methanoregula sp. | reverse complement strand
CTTTAGAATTTCCCGTGCAAGGCCGATGCTTTTTCCCTCATCGGTCATGAGGGTATCGAGCCGTACAGAGCCTTCCACGTTTAACGGATCCCGGATGTCCTGGATGAAAACATCCAGCAGGTCTTCATAGCAGGAGAACGTGCCCTGCGATGACGGTGCAAACCCCCTCACCCGCATCAGTGCCGCTGCCGGGCCACTCACGGGGGCGTTTCCGATAAACGGGCTGACAGCAATGACGTATTTATCTTTCAGTACTGGACAAACCCCCCCGCACTCGAGAATAGGAAGTATGCTCGTGATGGGATTGCTAGGGCCAATAACAACAGCGTCGCTTGCCTCAATTGCGGCGAGCACCTCGCTGGTGGCAACCGGCGGTTCGGAGTAACTGCGCACAACCTCGTGGATTTCAAGGGCGCCTTTCGCCCGGACCCAGTACTCCTGGAAATGGATCAGCCCGATATCAGTGCGTACCTGGGTCGTTACTTCAGTATCGGTCATGGGGAGCACATGTTCCCGCACACCGAACCGATCGCAGAGCACCCGGGTGGCGTTGGTGAGCCGCATCCCGTTCCTGAGCATCTCCCCGCGTGCGATATGCACTGCACGGTCATTGTCCCCGATACCGATGAATTCATCAATGCCGAGGCGTTGTGCCTCGTTATGTGTTGTAAATGAATCGTTCCTGATGCCCCACCATGTGTCGGTATTCAGGATCCCGGCGAAAAGATACATGACCGTGTCAAGATCCGGGGAGATGTGGTTGCCTGATATCCAGATATCTTCCGCAGTATTCACGATAACTGAAATATCGTGATGGTCGATTACCCGCTGCATACCGCGGAGCAGCTTGGGTGTCCCCGTGCCGCCCGACAGAAACGTGATCATTACTCAATAGTTTTATCCTTTGTATATCAAGATTCTTTTAGTGATTTCCAAAAAGATCATCAAAGACCCGGTGCATGGCTATATCGAACTGGATGATTTCGCCCGTGCGCTCCTTGATTCCCCGGCACTGCAACGGCTCCGGTACATCCGGCAGCTGGGGTTTTCCTACCTTGTGTACCCCGGGGCAAACCATACGCGGTTTGAACACTCGCTGGGAACGATGTATCTTTCTGATATTGCTTCCCGGAGGTTCGGCCTCTCTGATACGGAGCGAATGCTTGTTGCCGCTGCTGCCCTCCTTCATGACATCGGGCACGGCCCGTTCTCCCATGCCAGCGAACCCCTGCTCGAGGAATACCTGCACCGGACCCATGATGCGATCGGATTGTTTGTGCATGGGCAGACCCGAGACATCCTCGTGCAGCACGATATCGATCCCGAAGAGCTCTGTGCATTGGTAACGGGACACCACCCTCTCTCGAGCATCATTCACGGCGACCTCGACGTCGACCGCATGGACTACCTGCTCCGGGATGCGTATTACACCGGCGCCCCGTACGGGACGGTCGACGCGCAGAGGCTTATCCGGAATATGATACGGACAGATGACGGTATTATCCTTGACGAGAACGGGATCAATGCAGCAGAATCCCTCCTGATTGCCCGCACGATGATGCGTCCCGCAGTCTACTTCCATCATGTGAGCAGGATCGGGGAGAGCATGTTCCAGCTCGCAATGCTGGAGCACATGAAAAATGAAGACGACAAAACCGCTGACCACTTGCTGCACATGGATGATATGGGCTGCATGCATACCCTTGGAAATTCGCAGAGCCCCGTTGCAAAGATGCTTATTAAGCGGATCTATGGGCGCCAGTTGTACAAACGGGCGCTGTATGTCGGGCAGGACCAGGTCAACACCACTGCCTTTCCCGCGGCACTTACCCTTGAAAAGAACCGGGAGCTTGCAGCGGCCATTGCTGCCGGTGCCGGGGTGGAATCCCATACCGTTCTTCTGGATATCCCATCATTTCCCCGTGATATGTCGATGGGCGTGCGCGTGAAGAACCGGAACGCCGTAGTAACTTTTGAGGAGATTACACCCCGCATACGGACATTGAACGAAACCCGCCGGGAACAGTGGCGGCTGGGTGTGTATACCCTGCAGGACCAGCTGGAAGCCGTCGCTGAGACAGCAGCAGACGTCCTTCATGTAAAAAAAGCCACCCGGCAGGACACGTTGTTTTGATAGTATTGCACCCGGACATCCTTTTTAAAACGAATACATCTCAAAAGGTAATATAGCCCGGAAAGCAAACAATCACCTGTATGAA
>CAZNIL010000006.1:0-23917 GCA_964573085.1 uncultured Methanoregula sp. | reverse complement strand
CGAATACATCTCAAAAGGTAATATAGCCCGGAAAGCAAACAATCACCTGTATGAAAAATATTGTTCCGCTGATCGTATGCCTGATCATCATCGGGGCGCTTATGGCAGGTTGTACAGGCACCCAGGATAGTGCCACTCCTGCACCAACACCGGCACTGACCCAGACCCCAACCCCAACCCAGACTACTTCATTTACTCTGGGGGCATCCTATCTGAGTCATCCCACACCCTACTCCTTCACGAGCGAGAAAGATCCTCCCTACACCGAACAATTCCGGACGACAAATGAGCCCTGGGGTATCGAATTTACCGTCAATCCGACAAATGAAGACCCGCAGTATACATGGTTTGAGATGAAGGTTACGCAAATGGACACCGGAAAGACGGATACATTCGGGTATGGCCGCACCTATGATTTCGAAAAGCACCAGTTGCACCCGATGTATAATGGCGGACCGTACCAAATCGAGATGAAAGGCAACCGTGTCAGCGTCAATGTCAATATCGCAAAGCGGAACCCGTAGGTAACGTGATTTAAGATGTTCGAAGACTGGATCGTTGTTACGTGCGGTATCATTGTCGTGGTTGTTGCGGTTTGTCTCACCCTTATCATAATCCGGAGAGAGGAACGCCACTCTATCGGGAGCAAATACAAGATGCTGGTATATAGCGAACTGCTCCATGCGGTCACCGAACTTAACCTTGCCGGAGACGACCAGTATAAGATCGATATCGCAAAGAAGAACCTCGCGTATTCGGTAAACCGCTTGAACCTCATCGCAAGTTCCGGGGTATTAAAGAGTACCAATGACCTTCTTGACTTTTTAAATGAGCATCAGGGGAAGGAATTTGACGCGTTGCGGCTCCACAATATCCTCAACTCGCTCGTCATCGAGGCGCGGCGGGATCTCAACCCCGGTCATGCACGAAGGGTTGAGGACGCACAGGTACGGTTCAGGTTTTTCGCGCCTCCAAAAAAATAATATTTTGCATAAAAATGCCTTCAACATTTTTATCCGACCTGCGTGCAGGTCGCCCGGTTATCATCCCCGTGTAAAAAAACGGCATAAACTCTTTTTGGTTCCGGCTCTGACATTGGTATGAAAGAAGAGCGGGGCAACAATGAAGAAAGAGTTTGTCATCGGGGTCACAGGTGCGAGCGGGATCTGTTACGCACGACGGTTGCTTGATGTGCTCTGCACTGATGCAAAGGTGCATATCATCATTTCTGATGTGGCTGAGAGAATTGCATCCCACGAAGGTGTCGTGCTCTCCGGCTTTTCAGCAAAGTATCATGACAACAACCAGATGTTTTCTGAAATCGCAAGCGGGTCGTACCGGTATGACGGGATGGTGGTGATCCCCTGCAGCCAGAAGACGCTTGCCGCGATTTCGCACGGGTATGCGGACAACCTCATCACCCGGACAGCCGACGTGTGCTTAAAAGAGCGCCGGAAATGCATCCTCGTTACCCGCGAAACCCCGCTCTCGGGAATTCACCTGAAAAACATGCTTGCCGCACACCAGGCAGGAGCTGTGATCATGCCTGCAAGCCCCGGGTTCTACAACCATCCAAAAACAGTCAACGACCTCGTGGATATGGTAGTGTCCCGTGTGCTTGACCACCTCGGTGTTGAACATACCATTACAAAGCGGTGGGGTGATGCCGATGCGTGAATTTATCGAACGTATGCGAGGGCGCGGGCTTGTTACCGATGTTGACAAACCCTGTTCCACGGATATGGAAGCGGCAAAGATGGCAGCCGGTACGAATAAGATCCTGTTCTTCCGGAACCTCGGCGGCACCCGTGCCGTTATGAACCTCACCGCGAACCGGGAATCACTTGCCGTTGCACTTGGGATCAACGAACCGGAGATCGTGCAGACGCTTGCCGGCGCAACCTACGAAGGGAAGGTCACCGGGGACGGCACCCTGAAAATGGAAAAGCCCGATCTGGCCCGGCTCCCGGTCCTGCACCACTTTCCCGGAGATGCCGGGAAGTACATCACGTCGGGCATTGTCTTCGCACGGTATGACGGGGTGGAGAATGCATCGATCCACCGCATGCTCGTGCTGGATGACCACCGGGTCGCTGCCCGGCTTGTCGAGGGCAGGCACACACACGTAATGCTGAACAATGCGCTTCGGAAAGGGGACAAGCTCCCCATTGCGGTCACGATCGGGACTTCCCCTGCAGTTACCTTTGCAAGCTGCACCCGTGTCCCTGAAGGAAAGGAGCTCTCCTATGCAGCCGAGCTGCTGGGGGGAGAGATCCGGGTGAAGCGGTGCAGTAACGGGGTGCTTGTCCCTGATGCCGAGATCGTGCTGGAAGGGTTTATCGGCCCTGAAGTGACCGACGAGGGGCCGTTTGTGGATATTACCGGTACCTACGATCCCGTGCGCCGGCAGCCGGTGATCGAGTTTACCGGCATGTACACAAAACCGGATTTCATCTACCACGGGATCCTGCCGGGCGGAGACGAGCACAAGGTGCTGATGGGTTGCCCCTACGAACCGAAGATCTACCGCGCCGTGGCCGGTGTTACACGGGTAAAGAACGTCGTTCTCACCCGTGGCGGGTGCGGGTATCTCCATGCCGTGATCCAGATCAGGAAGAGCACACAGGGCGATGCAAAGAACGCGATCATGGCAGCGTTTGCAGCCCACACCTCGCTCAAGCATGTTATCGTTGTCGATGAAGATATCGACATCACCAGTCCGGAAGACATCGAGTATGCACTGGCAACACGGGTGAGCGGGGACAGGGATGTCATGGTGATCACCGGTGTGCGGGGGTCGTCTCTTGACCCGTGCCAGCTTGAGGACGGTACCAATGTCAAGATCGGGGTCGATGCAACGATGGTCCTGGGCAGGGAGGAAGACTTCCGGCGCGCAACGTGGTGAAGCCCGTGTATCTTGAACCCGGGGACGAACAGATCCTTGCGGGTGAGCAGGGTGAGACAAAGCAGGAGATGCTGGAGATCCTTGTTGCACTCGGCAAAGTCTTTGGCGCTGACCGGCTCGTCCCGATCACGAGTGCCCAAGTGAGCGGGGCATCGTACAAAACGATCGGGAAGTACGGGCTTGAATGGCTCGAACACCTCGATGCCCGGGCAGTAGTACCGGCGGTGCTGAACCCGATCGGAATGCCACGTGAGCGCTGGCAGGAGATGGGGGTACAACCCGGTTTTGCAGAAAAACAAAACGCGGTCATTGCTGCATATGAACGGCTCGGAATCCGGCTTGAATGCACCTGCACGCCATACTACCTCAACCCCCCGAAATTCAAGGACCATCTTGCATGGTCTGAATCGTCAGCGGTCAGTTACGCCAACTCGGTGATCGGGGCCCGGACAAACCGGGAAGGAGGGCCCGGGGCGCTTGCCGCCGCCCTTGTCGGTAAGACGCCGTGCTACGGGTTGCACCTGTCAAAGAACCGAAAACCGCAGGTTGTGATCGAAGTGAGCGGGGGAGTGCGTTCTCTTTCCATCGCACACTACGGGGCTCTCGGGTACCATGCAGGCAGACTTGTCGGAAACCGGATCCCGCTTTTTTTGGGAATCCGTCCGGATCCTGACGGGCTTAAGGCGCTCGGTGCTGCCATGGCGGCGACCGGTGCGGTGGCGCTGTACCATGTTGAACGGGTAACTCCGGAAGCAAGGGAGTCAGACTATGATACATCCGGCCTTGAGAAGATCACCGTTGATCGTCAGGAGATCGATCTTCTCTTCTCTGAAATGCCCGTGGAAGCGGTGGCCATAGGCTGCCCGCATTGTTCCCCCGAAGAGTTAACAACGGCAGAAAAACTGCTTTACGGGAAAAAGGTCAAAATTCCATTCTATATCTTTGCAGCAAATGAGGTGATCAACAGGAACCGCACGACCGTTGCCTCCATTGAGAGAAGCGGCGCCCGGGTTTATGCCGATACCTGTATGGTTGTCTCCCCGGTGATGGAACAGTACACGACCATTATGGTGAACAGTGGCAAGGCACTCGCGTATGTTCCCGGGATGTGCGGGGCGGCAGCACGGATGGGGACGATCGAGGAATGCGTGGAAGTTGCAACGTCATAAAACGGTTTATTAAAGGCACGATCTCTTGATAATTAATCAGCCGGTATTTTAATAAAAATAGAAAATTGGATATTGATCACACAAGAGCCATGAGAATTTTTTTGATCTCCTCAACTGCTGCTGGTTCCGGATTATTTCTTGGCCTGACACCTTCACCGTAAGTAAGTATTTCCTGGACTTTTTCCTTTGTCATACGGGCAAAGGGTATCTCATCCCAGATCTTTTGATCAATATCATTCCAGGTGCACTGCAATAAATGCCCAAGCAGGATAATGTCATCCTGCGTAAAAGATCTCCATCCGGGTCCTACCCCGTGCTGGATCTTCTTGATCGCATGTTCCACCCTTTTTTCCCTGTGAAGATGGTACATCCTCCTCCCCACGTCGGTCTGTGTTACATCCGGCATCTCATGAACCCCTGCGTCTCTTTAACAAAATCCTGGTCAGTTTCTCATTACCCTCTCACGTGATAACCTTTATGGCTCTTCCCTTGTGAGATGACGGACAATGCCCGGGGAACGGGTAACCACGCGGCGAAAAAGAAAAGATATGGATGGAGGGACTCTTGTTCTGGTCCTTCGATTGGTACGTGCCATGCCCTTGTTGATCCAACGCAAAAAAATTCAATAGGTTAGCAGGCCCCCCCAACGGAATAAGGATGCGTGAATATGGTCTCTGCTGTGCTTGACAACCCGACACTTGCTGCAGCTGAGATCGGTTCCGCCCTCTCAGTCAAGCAGATAAAAAGCGCAGTTTTGGGACTGATTATTGCAGGAGGGATGCCAATCCCCGGAAATATTCCTAATATCATAGCAGCAGGAAAACTGGAGATCACGAGTAAGGAGTGGGCACGGTAAATCTGAGAAAAAACCCCGAATATATCCATTATTTTGCTCTGATTAATATCAAAATGATTAATAAAGATCTCTTCAAGATTACAGATGCGGTTGCGATCATCAAATTCAAAGAATATTAACAAACATCTCGAGATCGCGACCGATAACTGTGAGGATGTCGCAAACGCGCTCTCCAATATCGCGAATCGACACTCGTGATCACCATGGACCCCCTCCTTCTTGCCGGTATCGTCCTTGCCCTTCTTTTCAATTTTGTCAACGGTATGAATGATGCGGCAAATTCAATTGCCACAATTGTTGCCACGCGGGTGCTCAGCCCAGTCAAGGCTGTGGCGATGGCTGCGTTTTTCAACATGATCGGCCCCCTCATCTTTACAACTGCAGTAGCAAAGACAATCGGAAAAGGAATTGTTGATCCTATGTTTTTGACGACCTCTGTAATTGTCATTGGTCTGGTCGTTGCGGTTCTCTGGGTATTTCTCTCGTCCTGCTTTGGCATCCCGATATCGGCGACCCATGCGCTGGTGGGGGGTCTTATCGGGTCTGCTGCTGCATACGCCGGAATCGGCGTGATTTTCCTGCCATCTGTGGACACAATCATGATGTTGTTCATGTACGTAGGCATTGGTGCAATTTTCGGGATGATCGTTCTCTTCATCATTGGAAGATCAACAAAAGAAGAAGCGATGCTCCCCTTCATCGCTCAGGGGGCGTTTTTTGGGGCGGTGCTCTCTGTCCCGTTTGTCATTATCGCCGGGCTGTTGAAAATCTCGGGGCTGTTTGCGATCGTTGTCTTCATTGTCGTTTCGCCTCTCCTCGGATTTATCGCCGCGTACATCATTTCCCTTGTTTTTATCCGTTATTTCGGGAGTGCAAATCCTAAAAAAATGAACTTCCTTTCAAAAAAACTGCAGATTATTTCTGCCTCGTTTTACAGCCTCGGGCATGGGAGCAACGATGCCCAGAATGCCATGGGTATCATTACGGCTATCCTGATCGCAGGCGGGGTGCTCCACGAATTCATTGTACCGGTATGGGTAATTGTTGTGTCCTGTGCTGCCATAGCGCTTGGCACGTTACTCGGGGGGTGGCAGGTGGTTAAAACGATGGCAAGAAGGATTACACACCTTCGTCCATACCAGGGATTCTGTGCGGAAACGTCGGGAGGTGTGGCCCTTTCATTTGTCACTTCATTTGGTGTCCCGGTCTCGACAACCCATGCGATCACCGGGGCGATCATGGGGGTCGGTGCGTCACGGGGAACTTCTGCTGTCCAGTGGGGGATTGTGCGGCAGATCGTTACTGCATGGATACTGACTATTCCGATCACCGCAGTCACCGCATATATAATTTATTTCCTGTACCGGGCTGCGGTATTCTGATCAGGTATTGCCGTTATTTTTTACAGGACTTCCAGTACCATAAAAGGCACCACGGTATTTCGGGAGAAAATCTTCCAGCGAGATGGGTTTTAACAGATTGTGGAGGTTGTCTTGTCCCCGGATGAACTTGACGATGATGATGAGCGGGTTCGCTGCGTAAAAGAATGACCAGAATGCCCTGTGAGGGATCTTGAGGACCGGAGAATTGAAAAAAAGTCCGTCAATCACGATCAGCAAATTGCAGAGGATCCGGTTTTCCCCCTTATTCAGATGGATCCCTTGAGGATCCCGCAGATCTTATCGATCCCCGTTTCCTCCCGCAATTTCTCGCTTTTCACATCGTTTCCGATACTGATGATTTCCTCCAGTTCTTTTCTGGTCAGGCGGGTAAAGGAACTCTGTTCCCAGACTTGTCTCCCCGCGGAGACCCACGTCTCACCAAGGATATAGTTCAGCATTTTTATGTCCTGGGGTGAAAATGCAGACAACCCGGATTTCGGGTTGTGGCGGATCTTCTCTATTGCCGTTTCGACAGCTCTCTCCTTGTGCAGCTGAAAAATCCTTCTCCCCCGCTCGTCATTTGTCACATCAGGCATGTATCCATCCTCAACTTAATCTTGTGATTCTGATTAAATAGTTTTTCATCGATAAAATGCCAGAAAAAACTGACGGTTCCGCTGAATTTCAGGTCTTACGCTGGCAGAGCAGCACAATACTGGCAAGAGAGCATATTGCTGTAATCAGGGAAGCGGTTGAGACCTGCTGCCATTCCCATATAAAACCCGGTAAAGGAAGGTGATAGTGTACGGAATTGTTCTCCCTGATAAAAAGACCGTGCGCGCTCTTAATCCCGTGGTTTGCCCGGAGTCCGTAGGACCATCAGGGGTCGGTTCGTGTGGATGGCGACACCAAGCGTGGTACTCCCGACAAGAATCTCCGTCAGTAAATTTTTCCCGTGCGAGCTCATAAGAATCAGTGAGATATCCTCTGCATCTGCAAGGCTGATAATCTCGTCGGGCGGCCGACCCATATCCGATAGTTAGGAAATTTGGGGGGACTCAATGATTTTTTAATATTAGGACACATACAACCAAGTAATCGGATCTTCCAATAGAAATCGGTAAAAACGATATTGAACTGGTAAAAATGTTTTATGCCATCCTGATATACAATAAAAATTAAGGGGTTTTTATATGGCAGAAGAGATTAGAGACCTGATCGAAAAAATAAATCAGGAAGGAATCAAGTCCGCGGAGGAAAAGGCTCACACTATAGAGGTTGCGGCAAAGCAAAGAGCCGATGACCTCCTTGCTCAGGCAACGCTTGAGGCAGAGGAAATGATTGCTGCTGCGAAAGACAGGATCCGCCGTGAAGACGAAAAAGAAAAAACCCTGCTTGCTCAGGCAGGAAGGGATCTGCTTCTGTCCTTAAGAAAAGAAATTAATGCCATGCTTGGGAGCATTGTGGTTTCAGACATCCGGCAGGCTTTGACCCCCGGGGCACTATCCAAACTCTTATCGGAAGCGGTAAAGAACTATAGCGCGGGGGAAAGTAGTGACATTACGGTTTTCCTTAATAAGGAGGACCTGGAAACCCTGGAAAAAAATTTTTTGAACAAACTCAGGGAAGAAACGAAGAAAACGATCATTTTGAGGCCCGCGGAAGACATTTCAGGAGGTTTTACCATAAGTTTTGACCATGGAAAATCCTGCTATGATTTTACCGACAAGGCCCTGGCAGAATATATCGGCACATATCTTAAGCCGAAATTAAACCGGATCCTCAAGGAAGCAATTAAGGAATGAAATAAAATGGCAGATTTTTATCCCTATGTCATCGCAAGCCTGCCTATGCTGCATTTCGGAATGAAGCCGCCATTTTCTTTTGAGCGGTTTCTTGAAGTATGGTGCCCGCTTATTCCGGAAAAAGACTTTCAACTATTACGCACGTTGCCGCAACCCGAACACTATTTTGAAAAAGGCAAAAGACACCGGATTATTCAGAAATGGATCGAATTCGATGTTGCCTTGAGAAATGAGCTGGTCAGGATACGTGCCACAAAAAAACACATTGAGCCTGCGACGTATCTGCGACCCGACAGTTATAGCGGTTCTTCCCTCACCCCTGCGATTATGGCAGCGACCGTAAATACTTCTGTTCTTGATGCGGAGAAGATACTTGATGAGACACGCTGGAAAGCATTGGAGGAGTTGGCAACGGGCCATTATTTTGATCTGGATTTCCTGATAACCTATGCCTATAAATTATTGATACTCCAGCGTTGGGAGAACATACGCAGTGCAGATGGAACGATCCTGCTTGAACAAGCGTTACAGCATTAACGGGGATACATGACAGCACCAAGAAAAGGCACAATTACCAAAATCAGCGGCAACATGGTAACTGTCAGGTTCGATTCTCCGGTAATGCAGAATGAGGTTGCCTATCTCCTGCACTCAAGCGAACGTCTTAAGTCAGAAATCATCCGTGTGCGCGGCAACCTTGCGGAGATGCAGGTCTATGAGGCAACCGGCGGTTTAAAAATCGGCGAAGAGGTTGAGTTTACCGGGGAGCTTCTTTCGGTTGAGTTGGGGCCGGGGATGCTCGGTCAGATATTCGACGGCCTGCAAAATCCTCTGCCGGAGATTGCCCGACAATGCGGCTTTTTCTTACAACGCGGTGTTTATATCAAAGCGCTTTCTGATGCCCAGGTCTGGGATTTTACTCCTCTGGTAAAACCCGGTGATAGAGTACATGCCGGAGATAAAATCGGATTTGTGGTGGAAAAAATATTCAAACACTACTGTATGGTTCCCTTTTCCTTGCAGGGAAATTTTGAAGTTGTTTCGGTTAAAAATGCTGGCAAGTTCACCATACGTCAGGTGGTTGCCGAGATAAAAGACCCGAACGGAAAAATTTATCCTGTATATTTAAGTCAGCACTGGCCGGTGAAAATCCCTATTGTGGCATATGCCGAGAAACTCAAACCCGGTGAACCGCTGGTTACCAGGATGCGTCTTATTGACTCGCTCTTTCCTGTGGCCCGGGGGGGGACGTATTGCATTCCCGGTCCTTTTGGAGCAGGGAAAACAGTCCTGCAGCAATTGACCAGCCGGCATGCCGAGGTGGATGTTGTCGTTATTGCCGCCTGCGGCGAGCGTGCCGGAGAAGTAGTCGAAACCTTAAAAACATTCCCCACAATACTTGACCCCGGAACCAACCGGCCTTTGAGCGACCGCACTGTCATTATCTGTAATACCAGCTCCATGCCTGTAGCAGCGAGAGAATCGAGCGTCTATACGGCAGTAACGATAGCCGAATATTACCGTCAGATGGGTCTTCACGTGCTTTTACTTGCGGATTCCACCTCCCGTTGGGCCCAGGCCATGCGTGAGATGTCCGGCAGACTCGAAGAGATTCCCGGAGAGGAGGCGTTCCCCGCATATTTAGAGTCGCGTATCGCCTCTTTCTACGAAAGGGCAGGTCTGGTGCGGTTATATGACGGCTCAACCGGTTCGGTTACCATCGGCGGAACAGTAAGCCCTGCAGGAGGAAACTTTGAAGAGCCGGTAACCCAGGCAACGTTAAAAGTAGTTGGTGCATTCCACGGACTTTCCCGTAGTCGTTCCGATGCCCGCAGATACCCGGCAATAGACCCGTTAATCAGCTGGAGCAAGTATAAAAGTTTTATTGACGAGAAACAGGAAGAGCGGGGGCACGGGATTCTGCGCAGGGGTTACGATGTGGCGCAGATGATGAAAGTTATCGGAGAAGAAGGGACTTCGCTTTCCGATTATGTGGACTACCTTAAAGCAGAATTTTTTGATTTTGTCTATCTGCAGCAGAATGCATTTGACGCAGTTGACGAAGCTACCCCCAAAGAACGGCAGATTTACATCTTTGATTTTATTTACCGCATTCTGGAATCGGAATTCAACTTTTCCGATAAAGATTCGGCGTTACTCTTTTTTCAGCAGCTGAGACAGCTTTGTAAGGGCTGGAACTCCACTCTTTGGCAGAGCGAAGAGTTTTGTAAAACCGAAAAAGAAATCAGGGTGTTTTTACTCGAGCGGTCAAAGAAAGGTTAGTATGGAGAAATTATATACCAACATAAATCAGATTGTCGGGGACGTTATTACTGTCGAGGCGGAAAACGTAGGCAATACGGAGCTCGCCCAGGTAATAACGAGACGCGGAACTTCCATGGCCCAGGTTATCCGCCTTGACGGAAAAAAAGTATTTTTACAGGTTTTTGCCGGAAGCCGCGGCATTTCTACGGGCGACAAGGTAAGGTTTTTAGGACACCCGCTGCGTATCGCCACCGGCACTATGCTTTTAGGTCGCATTTTTAACGGGAGCGGTATGCCCCGGGATAATGGGCCGGAACTTTCCGAAAATCTCGTCGATATCGGTGGCCCACCCGTGAATCCGGTAAAAAGAATTATCCCGAACAAGATGATTCGGACGGGTATACCCATGATCGATGTATTTAATTCGCTGGTCGTATCCCAGAAGCTTCCTATTTTTTCCATTGCCGGTGAGCCTTATAACGAACTATTGGCAAGAATCGCAACCCAGGCGGAAATCGATATCATTATTTTAGGTGGCATGGGTTTAAAATATGATGATTTCCTTTTCTTCAGAGACACCCTGGAAGAACACGGCGCACTTTCCCATTCGATTGTGTTTATGCATACCGCAGCCGATCCGGTTGTGGAGTGTTTGCTTGTTCCGGATATCAGTCTGGCGGTGGCAGAGAATTTCGCTCTGGAGGGAAAACGGGTTCTGGTATTATTGACGGATATGAGCAATTTCTGCGATGCGTTAAAAGAAATTGCCATCACCATGCAACAGATCCCCTCTAACCGGGGATACCCGGGTGACCTTTATAGCCGGCTGGCAGTCCGCTATGAAAAGGCAGTTGATTTTGACACCGCCGGCTCAATTACCATTCTTGCAGTAACCACGATGCCTGGAGATGACGTAACTCATCCGATTCCGGATAACACCGGCTATATTACCGAGGGGCAATTTTATCTTAAGAACGGTGTGATCGAACCATTCGGTTCCTTAAGCCGTTTGAAGCAGCTGGTCAACGGCGAAACCCGCGATGACCACCGGACGATTATGGATACAATGATTCAGCTTTTTGCCGATTACCGCGAAACACAGGAAAAGCAGGCCATGGGATTTCAGATGAGTACCTGGGATATGAAACTTCTTAAATACGGAAAACTTTTCGAAAATCAAATGATGTCGTTAAAGGTAAATACCCCCCTGGAGAAAGCGCTGGATCTGGGCTGGGTGATTTTGCACGATTGTTTCTCTCCAGAAGAAACCGGGATTAAGAAATCCATGATAGATAAGTATTGGCCACATACGCATGAAAATAAAACTTACTCAAGGTGAACTTAAAAGACAACGGGATGCCCTGCGGCAGTACGAGAGGTATCTTCCTACCCTGCAACTTAAAAAGCAGCAGCTGCAGCTTGAAATTGTGCACCAGCAAAGCGCTCTTAAGGAAAGAAAGAATTCCTTATCCGAAAAGGAGAAATCAGCGGGAAACTGGCCAGGGCTTTTAATTGAGGCTCCCAAAATCAGCCAATGGCTTATCCTAAAAAAAACCCACACCGCAAAGAAAAATATTGCCGGGGTTGATTTACCCCTCTTTGAAGGTGTCGATTTTGAGCCCGCGGAGTATGACTTATTCCTGACACCGCTGTGGGTGGATGCAGGATTAGAAACATTAAGGGATATGGTTTCGTTACTGGAAGAGATAAGGGTCATTGAAAAAGGAATATCTATCCTGAAGCATGAATTGCGTATTACCACGCAACGCGTCAACCTGTTCGAAAAGTTAAAAATTCCCGAGGCAAAAGAGGCAATTCGCAAAATTAAAATCTATATCGGCGACCAGATGACCAATGCCGTTGGTCGCAGCAAAATTGCCAAAAATAAGATTGAAGAAGTGAATTTTGAGGAGGTGGCGTTATGATCGTTCCGATGAAAAAAGCCACCATCCTTTTCGAAACCGGAGATGCAGAGGCAACGATAAAATATTTGCGTACATTAGGGGTTTTGCACGTTGAGCACCAGAATCTGCATGAGGGCAGAGATATATCCGCGCTCGAGGAAAAAGTGACCGTAATCAATTCCTCGTCTGATGTCCTCAACCGGGCGATAGCGTCAGAGAAAAACACGCAACCGCAGAATAAAATCAGCGGTGACTGGATGGCAGTTGCAGACCATATCATCGAACTTAACAAGCGCCAGGAACAACTGGAGTCCTCATCCAGAAACATAATCGATCAAATCATTGAGTGGGAGCACTGGGGTGATGTTGATCCCGACCAGATTCAGCACCTGAGCCAATATGGCATTTACCTTAAACTTTACGAGATCCCGGTAAAAGAAATAAGAAGTTTTCCCGATGACGTGGTAGCAAAAACGATATTTATCACAGGGGACATCGCCCATTGCGTGGCGATATCACGCAGGCAGTTTGAATGTGCTTTTAAAGAAATTCTTCCGCCAAAACAAAGCTTGTCTTTGCTTAAAAAACGGCTTGCCGAAAATAACAAGGTTATGGAGAGGATTAATGCCGAGATTATTGAATCCTCTTGTTTTTATGATGCCCTTTTTGGAATAATGAAAAAACTAAAAAAAGAGATCGAATTCCAGCAGGTATTAAGCGGTATGGGAAAGGAAGGGGCGATCAGTTATGTAACGGGATACGTCCCTTTTGACATGGAAGGGAATCTGATTGCTAAAGCCAGGAACAGAAAATGGGGAATCGTGATCACTGATCCTTCGCCCGATGAAAATGTGCCGACGCTCCTGCGCAATCCCAAATGGGTTGGAATGATCAAGCCTGTGCTTGAGCTCCTGGGGCTTACGCCCGGATATCGCGAACTTGACGTAAGTACGCCGTTTCTGATTTTTTTTGGCATCTTTTTTGGCATTCTCATCGGCGATGCCGGTTATGGGCTGGTCTATATACTGCTCACTCTGGGATTACAGAAAAAGATGAAGCTGAATACTGAGATGAAAACGACGGTTTCGCTTTTTTATCTCTTAGGTTCCTGCGCAATAATCTGGGGCATTTTGACCGGTACTTTTTTTGGTCAGACATGGTTGCTTAATTTAGGATTTAAACCGCTCGTTCCGCAGTTAAACAACGCCGAGTCCATGGAAACGTTCTGCTTCTTTTTGGGAGCGTTGCATTTATCCCTTGCCCATTCCTGGCGGGCATACCTGAAATTTCCGTCGTCAAAAGCGCTTGCGGATGTCGGATGGATATGCGTACTCTGGACTGCATTTTTCCTTGCCAGGACGTTAATTTTGGGAGGAGGATTTCCACCTTGGGGGATATGGCTGTTTGCCACAGGGATTGTTCTTGTGATTTTATTTACCAACCCCCAGGCAAATGTGATCAGAGGCATCGGAGAAGGGCTGAAGACGGTAGTGTTGAGCCTTATGAATAATTTTACCGATGTGATCTCGTATGTACGTCTTTTTGCGGTTGGCCTGGCAACTCTCGCTATTGCAGAGACTACGAATACGTTGGCATCAGGATTGGGGGGTGGAATCGTAGCTTTAATGGCAGGTGTCGTAATTATTTTAATCGGCCATAGCTTAAATGTCATCTTGGGACCAATATCAGTACTCGTGCACGGTGTCAGGCTTAATGTGCTGGAATTTTCGGGTCACGCAAATGTAACATGGAGTGGGTTGCCATTCGAG
This sequence comes from uncultured Methanoregula sp., assembly GCA_964573085.1. GTDB lineage: Archaea > Halobacteriota > Methanomicrobia > Methanomicrobiales > Methanospirillaceae > MVRE01. The sequence goes on along the minus strand of CAZNIL010000006.1, from coordinate 9,862 downwards.
CCGCTCAAAGAATGAACAGGAGGATATCATGGATGCGATGTTGATGCAATTTCAGGATCTGGGATTAGGTCTGGTGCTTGGCTTGTCGGCATGTGGGTCGGCCGCCGGAGTAGGTGTCGCCGGAATGGCTGCGATAGGAGCATGGAAGAAGAAATACAGCCAGAATAAGCCGGCGGCATTTATGCTCCTTGCTTTTGTCGGTGCGCCGCTTACCCAGACGATCTATGGCATGATTGTAATGAACAGGATGTCTGAACTTGCCATACAAGGCCAGTCCCTTTGGGGGATCGGCGCCTTTTGCGGCGCGGCTATAGGCCTTTCTGCATACTTTCAGGGGAAATGTGCTGCCTGCGCCTGTGACGCTATGGAAGAAACCGGTAAAGGGTTCGGCAATTACATGATCATATTGGGTATGACCGAAACCGTGGCCCTGCTGGTGATGGCGTTTATCCTGGGTATCCTGAGTAAGTTCGCCGTGGCATAACTACGCAAAGTTAGCGTGAGTATATCCTTAATAATGCATTCGGGACGAACATGATACCTGCCGGTATGCAGTCACCCGGGGAGTTCAGCCATATTCGTTTCCCCGCATTCCGGTTTGCGGATGATGATCACCGGCCGTTTTGCGTTCATAGCCACTGTATACGCTGTGCTGCCGAGCAAAAGTTCACGGAACCAGCCTTTTCCATGGGAGCTCATCCAGATAACAGATGCATCCTCTTCATCGGCAATTTTCGTGATCTCGAAGGTGGGATTCCCTCTCCTTACAATTGTCCTGACGTCGATGTCCTGTGCGGCAAGACTGTTGCGGATTGCTTCAATCTGACCCTTCGCCTTTTGGATAGCATCCTCGATCTCAGCTGCAGTCTCGCCCTGAGAAACAACATGGAGAAGGATAACCTCTCCCACCCCCTTTGTCCTGCTGAGCAGGGCTATCGCACCGTCTGAATATTGGGAAAAATCAATCGGACAGATGACCCGGAAAAGTATCATCGGGCAGAACATTTCATAGGTTTTCGCCTTCATCTCCTCAATAATTTTATGGCGCATGATCAGAACATTGGTCCTGCTGCGGTGGAGGACCGCCATCGATACACTGCCAAGGAGGATCCCTTCCACGAGATTGTTCCCCCGTGCACCTACAACGATCAGGGAAACACCTCTTTCCTCGGCCGTTTCGATGATTGCCCCTGCGGTGTCGGATGATATCTTTACCGCCGTTGTCACCCTGAGGTTCTGGCTGAGGTTTTCAAGGTAGTGTTTCTCTTCCTTGAGGAAATTTTCGCCGGTCCGGTAGAACGTATCACCTATCTCTCCACCCCCTCTCGGAGATCTGGTCTCTTCGATAACGTGGAACAGGATGACATCGCGGGCTCCGGGAAAACCGGCTATACAGTCGAGTGTTCTCTTTGCATACTCTGAAAAATCTGTCGGGAACAGTATTTTCTCGAACATATCTCACTCCAATATGCATGCCAAAGGGATGGCAGCTGGCAACGCGAATTGAACAGGACCCCTTTTAAACAATAAATCCTGTTTACCATATTTAATGATATCTGGATAAAACATACGCGGTGATATCCCAAACGAATGGCTGGTATAAAAATCCCTTTAGAATTTTCATCACGTATCCATGCCGGATAACGTAGCCCGCTCTGCAGAAAAAATCATTTTCACTCATCCATTTTCTATAATTTTTCGTTGGATCTCGTATTATGGTGGGCGTCAATCCCGTTTGTCTCTTCGATCTCTCTCCGGATGCGTGGGCACAAGGACGCCAGTGCGACAGGATTCGAAGTTCCACTCTTCGGTTCTTAGATCGATCAATTGTGGTTTTCTTACGGCGTGTTTTGAGTTCAGGATATTCTATTAGTTCTTTGAATGTGGTGATGAGCTTGTATACTTGCTGTCATCTAACCTGGAAGTCCCGGATAATCTGTACACCCGGATTCTCCTTTTGCCATTGCCGGGTAATTCGCTGGATACCATGGTTCGTTCAGTTTACTCAAAGATCGATATTCAGATGTGATATCAAATGATTTCGGGACAGGACCGCAGAAAATGACTATAGAAACATTTATCGTTTGAAAATAGGAGTATTGACATTGACCATATTTAATTTTTGCCTATGACGAACATTACTTCCGACCTCGTTGAAAAACTGAAAAAAGGGGCAGTTGACCGTTGCCGGGAGCGGATTATCGAAGCACGGCAAAATCCAAAAGGAGCAAGTACCACAACGGAACAATATCGCCCGAATTATGGTCTCACATCAAAATTAAAACAAATGAGGGGAGGATTATCGTAGGGGTTGAAGCTTGTGGCAGAAAAATCGTTATTGCAGCAAATCCGGGAAAAAGAGCTGATGCTCAGCATCAAAATTGATGAGACAAGGAGGGAAGCCGAAGAGATCATACTGAAAGCGAGAAAAGAAGCTTCGGAAATGATTGAGAATTCGGAGAGAGAGGGGAAAAAAGCTGCCAAGGAATATTACGAAAAAGAGATGGAGAACCTAAAAAAAGAAATTGAGCAGCTCAAAAGTCAGAACAACCAACAGGCAATGTCGGTACGCGTGGACGGAGAACGCAATTTACCATCAGCAATAGACAAAATCGTAAAAGTCGTCTCTGGGGAGTAGGGTGATATGCTTCAGACGATGAAAAAAGTTCAGGTGATAGGGCCAAAAAAGGATCTTCAAAGCGTGGTTGATCTCCTCTACCATACGGGAACTGTTCATCTTGAGGATATATCCAAGACCATCCGTCCCGGAGAAACACTCATCAGGAAGATGGAAATCGAAAAAGGTGGGGAAATTGCAAATATTCTTGTCAAGACCGGCGGTATTTTACTTTCTCTCCCCATAATAAAAGATGATACCCAGAAGCAGGTCCAGATTTATGATGATATCCAGAAAAAAAGCCACCCGGACCTTGTTGCATGGGCAAATCACGTGATTGGGGAACTCGAATCAACAACAAAGGACCTCGCCACCAACAAGAGTGATCTGGAGTTTGCCCTCAACGCTCTGGACAGGTACGAGAAAATAATTAAAAAGATCCAGCCTCTGGAAAGCCAGTTGCCGATTTTAGAGGGTTTTGAGGTCACGGTAATCCTTATTCAGCGGGAATTCAGGGATGTTCTGGACATTATCAAAAATGCGCTGGCAGATATAACAAAAAACCAGTTTGAATTAATTTCTGCGGATGTGGATGAGACTACGATTGCTGCGGTTATCGTGTTCAATAAAAGATATACCGAGGCCGTTCACTCGCTCATCTTCTCCCAGAATGTCAATGAGGTCCGGTTGCCCACAGAGTTCCTTGGCAAGCCCTTCAATGAAATTCTTCAGCTCATATCCGCAAGGAGGACGAAATCAATCGATGAGATGGCGGTAATCGATGAAAAGCTGGTAAAACTATCCACGGAATGGTACCAGGAACTCGCGGTGCTTAAAAAAGTGCTTGAGGACAGGAATGAAGAAGCGGGTATGTTCGGCAAATTCGGTCAGACGGAGTATACCTTTGTAGTCCAGGGCTGGATCCCCAAAAAATACCTGCAACGCACCAAGGAGGCACTGAAAAATATCTTCGGGAACCGTGTCATCGTCAATGAGCTCGAGGTGAGTCCGGAGAAGATGGATGAGGCACCTACCTTCTACGACAACCCTGCGATTGTAAAACCTTTTGAATTTCTCATGCAGCTCGTCAGTCCGCCCAAATACCGGGAGGTGGATCCAAGTCCGCTGCTCGCGATCTTCTTCCCGATCTTCTTCGGTCTCATGGTCGGGGATATCGCGTACGGAGTCATCATCCTTGTGTTTGCCGTGATCATGAAAATAAAGTATAAAACGGAGCTCTGGCTGCACCACCTGATGAACATCCTGATCATTTCATCGATCCCAACCATCTTTTTCGGGTACCTCTTCGGTGAATTTTTCGGAAATTTTGGTGAACATATGGGTTGGGTCCATCCACTTCATTTCCTCGGTATCACATGGAACAGGATTGAAATATTGGTGCCCCTCCTGGTCCTTTCCATCGCCATAGGAGTATTCCATGTGTTCCTTGGTCTCTGCCTGGGAATTATCAATTCACTAGCGAAGAAGAGCAAAAAACATGCAATTGAAAAAGCCGGGATGATCGTTGCGATTAGTGGGCTGCTCATTGTCATCACCGCAACTGCGAAGATGATACCGGAGATCCTTGTCCAGCCCGGGATTGTGATGATCATTATTGCAATTCCATTAATCATTTACGGCGGCGGGTTCTTCGGGGTATTCGAGATCATGAGCACCGTGGGGAACATCCTTTCCTACGCCCGTATCATGGCAATCGGCATGGCATCAGTCGTTCTGGCGCTGGTGGCGAATAAACTTGGAGGCGAGATGGAAGTGGCGCTGGTGGGATTCTGTATTGCTGCGTTGCTGCATATACTCAACATCGTCCTTGCAATGTTCAGCCCGTTCCTCCATTCCTTCAGGTTGCACATGGTGGAGTTCAATTCCAAATTCTTTGAGGGAGGAGGGAAGATGTACAAACCGTTCAAGAAAGGGAAGGATGGGTGACAGACGGATGAATTGAACGCGGAACGTAATGCAGGCACCGCAAAGGGCCTGTACAGTATTTGAAAAGATTAATAAAACGGTAAATGAATTTAACGGTTACAGGAAAGAGGTGTTTGTAAACATGGTTGACTGGGGAATTCCCATTGGAGCTGGTATTGCATTTGGACTTGGGGCATTGGGAACAGGAATTGCGCAATCAAAAATCGGGTCTGCCGGAGCGGGAACAATTGCAGAAAGACCTGAGACATTTGGTCTCATGGTTGTTCTGGTGGCAATTCCCGAGACCATGGTCATATTAGGTTTCGTGGTTGCAGCGATGCTCATGATCATGCTGACGTAATCTGGAGTCATATTACAACCGAAGAATTTACTGTGTTCATAGGAAACAGGAGACCAGATATTTTCAAAAAAATGGAATTGTTATTATGAACTCAGAGGATCGGAGATGATGAAATTGGACCAAGAATCCCATACGTGAATCTGGTGAAACGATGCCATATGAGCAGTTGATTGAATCGGTTGAGGTGAGTGCAGAAGAAAAGATAACGGAGTTGAAGGAAAAGGCACACAGGCAATCGATGGAGATACGAAAGGAGGCGGAGGGAAAAGACGAGACCATCAAAAGGAAGCATCTGGATGCAGCCAAAAGAGTGGTAGTAGTCGAACGCAACAAATCAATTGCAAAGGTCAAAGAAGAAACAAGGATGCAGCTGATCCGCGCGAAGGATGAAGTGTATCAGAAAGCCTGTTTTGAAGCCAAAAAAATCCTGTCATCGGGACGTGAGAATGCAAATTACGAGAAAATCTTCAGAAAAATGCTGAAGGAGTCTGTTTTTGAGCTGGAAGGAGAGGAAATACAGCTGCACATCGATAAACGGGATGAGAACCTCTGTAAAAAACTGCTACCGGAACTTAAGCTGAACTGCGAGATAATCACCGATTTAACCTCTGCAGGGGGATTGAATGTGGGCACAAAAGATCAAAAATTCATCGTCTTCAACACAATCGAATCGAGGTTTGAGAAGGCAAAGGTACTCCTGAGATTGGAATTTTTTGCAGCACTCTATGGTGGTCAGGGTGGAGTATGACTACATAAATGCACGGATAAGAGGCATGAAAAGTCGTCTTCTCGATACTCCTGTATTTGAAATCCTGATTCTCAAACCCGATGTTGAAGCGATCATTGCTGAGCTGGGAAATACCGCCTATAAAGACGAGATTGAAAAAGCAAGTGTCCAGTATTCCGGGATCCGGTGCGTCGAAGTTGCGTTGCGAAAGGATTTTACCGCTGCATTCAGGAAAATTCTGCATCTCATGCAAGGGGAAAAGTCCGAAAAGTATATCAAAATCCTTCTGAACCGTTGGGATGTGCAGAACATCAAGACGATCCTGCGGGGCAAGAAGATCCATGTGACATCAGACGAGATAATAGAGTGCCTTGTTCCGGCAGGAGAACTGGATGACATCACGTTAATCGAGCTGATCAAGCAGCCCGATGTCAGGGAGGTAATTGATCTCCTTGCAACGTGGGGGATTGAATTCGCAAGGCCACTGACCCGTAATTTTAAGGAATATACTGAAAAAAACGATCTTGCCGTTCTTGAGTACGCCATTGACAAATTTTACTATGAAAATGCCCTGGAGACACTGGGGGAAGAATCCTACGATGATCATATCGTCCGGGATATGGTAACAACTGAGATTGATATAACCAATATCAAAAATGTCCTGAAAATGATACGGGACAAGATAGGCATTGAAGAGGCAGAAGCATTCCTGATCAAGGGTGGTGCGACGCTTGATCTTGAAAGACTCCTTTCTATGATCCGGACCGGGACGCTTGAGGGAGCCATCAAGATCCTTGACGCCACGCCATACAATTTCCTCTCAGAACTTCCCGCAGACGTGTTAAAGAAAGAAAAGATATCGGCATTTGAGAAAGAACTCGAAAAATATCTGATAAAACGAGGGATCAGTCGGTTCCTCGGTGATCCGCTGAGTATCGCCATTGCAGTCGGTTATGTGTGGGCGAAATATAACGAAATCACCAATATCAGGATAATAGCGAGATGCAAGACTGCCGATATCTCAGAAAAAGAACTACGGGAGGAATTGATTTATGTATAAATTTGTCGTGGTCACCGATCCGGATTCGGCACCGGGGTTCAGGCTTGCCGGGGTGGATGTCCTCGAGGCATCAAGTCTGGATGAGGCAAAGAAGATCATACCCCCCCTGCTTTATAAAGACGATACGGGAATCGTTGCGATAAGTGAAGATTTCATGGCCGTGCTGGATGAAAAGCTGCTGGAGAAGATCGCGAAGACGTACCGACCGATCATTATTCCGATTCCTTCCAGGATCAAGGGTATTGACAGGACAAGTTACATCGAGCGGTTGCTGCAGAGGGCGATCGGGTATAATATCGTATTGAGGAGGTAGGGATTATGATTGCGGGGGTAATATCGAGAATTTCGGGTCCAGTGGTTCTTTCAGATAAGATGAGGGGCTCGAAGATGTATGATGTCGTGAAGGTAGGTACTGAGGAACTCAACGGGGAGATCATACGCCTTGACGGGGATCTTGCGGTTGTCCAGGTATATGAAGACACCTCAGGCTTAAAGGTTGGCGAGAGGGTTGTGAACACGGACACACCGCTCTCCGTTGAGCTTGGTCCCGGGCTGCTATCCTCGATTTATGACGGCATACAAAGACCTCTGACAGAACTGGTCAAGAAGAGCGGGAGTTTCATATCAAGGGGCATATCTGTCCCGGGGATTGATAGGGAAAAGAAGTGGGAGTTCACTCCAACCGCCAAAAAGGGGGACCGAATATCCGGCGGCAACATCATAGGGACTGTAAAGGAGTACCATATCGAGCACAGGATCATGGTTCCTCCTCTTATTTCAGGAACCATCAGGGAGATCCGGAGTGGTGCATTCACCGTTGAGGAACCCGTCTGCATCCTTGAGGACAACACCCCCATAACGATGATGCAGAAATGGCCGGTGCGGCGGGGGAGACCCTACAAAAAGAAGCACGACCCGCGGCTGCTCCTTGTCACCGGGCAGAGGATCTTTGACACGATGTTCCCGGTAGCAAAGGGTGGGACTGCCATGATCCCCGGCGGTTTTGGCACGGGAAAGACGGTGGCAGAACAGACCCTTGCAAAATGGTCGGACACCCAGATCGTTGTGTACATCGGGTGCGGGGAGCGGGGCAATGAGATGACCGATGTGCTGACCGAATTTCCGGAACTGGTAGATCCCCGGACAAAGATGCCCCTGATCCAGAGGACAATCCTGATTGCGAACACCTCAAACATGCCGGTGGCGGCGCGGGAGGCATCGATCTACACGGGAATCACGATGGCTGAGTACTACCGGGACATGGGGTACGATGTCGCCCTGATGGCCGATTCCACGTCACGGTGGGGGGAGGCATTACGGGAAGTTTCAGGCAGGCTGGAGGAGATGCCGGGAGAAGAAGGGTACCCTGCATACCTTGCAACAAGGCTGGCGGCATTCTATGAACGTGCCGGAAGGGTGCTCTGCCTCGGGTCTGACGACCGTATGGGGTCCATCACGGTTATTGGCGCGGTGTCGCCACCGGGAGGAGATTTCTCGGAACCAATTACCCAGAACACGCTGAGAATAACAGGAACCTTCTGGGCGCTAGACACGAGCCTTGCGTACAGGCGGCATTTCCCTTCGGTGAACTGGATCAAGAGTTACTCACTTTATCTGGACAGCATCCAGGACTGGTTTGTGGAGAGCGGGTTTGTTGACTGGAAGGAGATGCGGGACGTGACCATGTATCTGCTCCAGAAAGAAGTCGAGTTGCAGGAAATCGTGCAGCTGGTCGGTCCCGATGCCCTGCCCGAGAGTGAGAAGGTAATTCTGGAGGTTACACGAATGATCAGGGAAGATTTCCTCCAGCAGAGTGCCTATCATGAAATCGATTCCTTCTGCCCGCTTGAGAAGCAGTACTGGATGCTCAAGGTGATCCTCAACTTCTATGATCGGGCGAGTGAAGCGATGAACCGGGGAGTTGCCCTGAACAAAATCCTGAAACTGCCGTTAAAGCCGGAGATTGGCAGGATGAAGGAACTGGCAGATGTGGAGAAAATCAAGAATTTTATCGGGGAGATCGATAAGAATATTGCTGCACTGGAGGTGGAAAGATGAAGCCGGTCAGCCTGCTGACAAAAGAGTGCAAGACGGTTAACTATGTGTCCGGGCCCTTGATCTTCGTCCAGTCTGTTAAGGGGGTCTCCTATGGAGAGATCGCCCGGATCACACTTCCAAGCGGTGAAGAGAGAACAGGGCAGGTACTGGATATCTCGCGGGACCTTGCAGTTATCCAGGTTTTTGAAGGCACCAGCGGGATCGATGACAAGGAGACGCGGGTGCGGTTTACCGGAAAACCTCCGACGGTGGATGTGTCTATCGACATGCTGGGGAGGATCCTGAACGGGGTTGGCAAGCCCCGCGACGGAGGCCCCGACGTCATTCAGGAGGCAAGCCTGGATATCAACGGGATGCCGATCAACCCATACGCGAGGGACAAACCCGCAGACTTCATCCAGACAGGCATGTCTACCATCGACGCATTAAATACTCTTGTCAGGGGCCAGAAGCTCCCGATATTCTCAGGTGCAGGTCTGCCCGCAAACAAGCTTGCCGCCCAGATCGCACGACAGGCAAAGGTTCTGGGGGAAGGTGAGAACTTTGCGGTTGTCTTTGTTGCCATGGGGATTACGTACAAAGAGGCATCGTTCTTCATGGATGATTTTGAAAGGACCGGTGCCCTTGAACGCGTGGTCTTTTTCATGAACCTCGCGGATGACCCGACGATTGAGAGGCTCGCAACCCCGAGGTGTGCTCTTACCGTTGCAGAATACCTTGCGTTTACCCACAACCTCCACGTCCTTGTAATCCTGACAGACATGATCAACTATTGTGAAGCGTTAAGGGAGATTTCCACGGCAAGGGAGGAGGTCCCGGGAAGGAGAGGGTATCCCGGTTATATGTATACTGACCTTGCTTCCCTCTACGAACGCGCCGGGCGGATCAAGGGAAAGACGGGATCCATCACCCAGATCCCCATCCTGACCATGCCGGACGATGATATCACCCACCCGGTGCCGGATCTCACCGGATACATCACCGAGGGGCAGATTGTGCTCTCACGAGACCTGTACAGGAGGGGCGCGAACCCGCCCATCGATGTCCTTCCCTGCCTTTCCCGGCTCATGAACCTCGGTATCGGTGCGGGAAAGACGCGGGAGGACCACAGGA
>CAZNIL010000005.1:0-43609 GCA_964573085.1 uncultured Methanoregula sp. | reverse complement strand
AGGGGATGTGCCAGGCAACAGAAGTTGAGGTGCTCAAGTCCTCGTGTTATCATGCGGGGTAAGGCACATAAGTTTAGTATTTGATTAATTTTGTGGATATGAACATAAGGAATTGTGCGCACCATGATGGGAAAGGAAGCGGAAAAAACAACAGAAAAAAATGTCCGGAAGGACTGGTTTACCCGGAGTATGGTATTGATCATTGTGATCTTCGGGGGTTGTCTGGTTCTTTACAGTATTTATATGGTCTCCATGCATGTCAATAATTTAAATAATCTCGTCCTCGACCTGATCATGTTCGGGTTCGGCTTTGCCGCAATCTGGTTCGGGCTCACGCATTTTGATATCCAGAGAACAGAGAATAAGATACAGAAGATTAACGAGAAAGCGGATAGGATCAAAAAGATCCTCGACAGGAAGTAACCTTTTTTCCGCTCTGTAGAAATGTTTAAAAAATATTTCATAACGCTCATGGGGGCTTCGGCCGACACCTCAGCCCCCGCCGCTTTGGCATCCCCCATATTGTGATAGCCAAGTAATAAGGTTACAAAAATATCGTAGAAATGAGGTTCTCTACAGAGCACTTTTTCTTAATTTGAGACAAAATGCGGAAGGATTTTTAATGAAACACATTAATTATCCCAGAATACGAATCTAATAGACGTCGGGGCTTGTGGCTTAGCTTGGACATAGCGCCGGGCTTCTAACCCGGATGTCGGGGGTTCAAATCCCCCCAGGCCCGTTCTTTTATACTCTGACAACGAGATTTGAGTTTCTTTCACCATTATTTCTCTTGAGCATATCCCGTGTAGAGAACCTGACCAGACATGATATCACAACGATGATATCGCAATTACAGCAGCAGGTGACAAGTAGTACAATAGAGTCAATATAGCGATATAATGAAAATTAAAAAAAATTACGGGGAAGCCTGCTCTTCCATCATCGGTTTCTGCAGGATCTGCACGTCCATGATGTTGTGCTGGCGCAATGCGAGCTTCTTTGCCTTGAAGATATTTTTCCCGTCTTTTCCGATGGCAATGCCCCGGTCTTCGTCCCTGACATCGACCTGGACAGTCTGTTCCCCGGGTTCACCTTCAAACGTCATCGATGTGACCTGTGCCGGTAAGAAGCAGTTTTTAATGAACTGTTCGGGGTTGCTGTTGTATTCGACAACCTCGATCTTCTTCCCCATTATTTCTGAGGCTTTCTTGATGCTGGCACCTTTTTTCCCGATCGCAAGGCCCATGTCCCCGGGGTTGACGACAAAAATTAATCTGCCGTTTCGTTCGTCGATGACGCAGTCCCGGCTTCCCGCGCCCGTCAGGCTCTCGAACTGGGAGATCAGGCGCATGCTGTCTTCAGTAAGTTTTACTTCAGGCATATCATGCCCTCTTGAGGGATAGAATATCTGACTCTCCCGGGTCCACGACAGCGAGTGTGCTCACCATGAAGGGCTTGCCGCATGCTTTACCGAGAGCGACACTCGAACCTTCAAACGTGTGGATAAAAATATTTTCGAAACTTTTCAGCTGGGTCCTGAATTTCTCCGGGCAGTTCGCTGCGACGACGACGATCTGCGCTTTGCCCTCTTGAATGCATTTCTGGGTTTTGTCCTGGCCTAAAATGACATTTCCAGTTTTAATTGCTCTGCGTAATGAAGCATTAAAATCCATTTGTAATTCACCTAATTTTCAGGTTTGACTGCTATCAGTTTTACGTCACCCGTTCCCAGCTGTATCGGCTGGCCTACGATGACGTTTTCGGTGACACCACTCAGTTCATCGACCTCATTTGCCACGGCTGCATCAAGCAGGTGGTTGACCGTTACCTCAAAGGCGGCGCGCGAGAGCACGCTCTCCTTCTCACCGGCGATCCCGTGCCTGCCGATCTGCTTGACTTCGCCATCCATGCACATCATATCCGCAACAAGCATGATGTGACGGACGTCGACAAGGATACCCTGTTCGCCCAGTGTTGAGAGAGCTTCGTAGATGATCGCGTTCCTTGCCGCTTCGATACCAAGCACCGAGGCAGCCTCGCTGATGTTGTTTGTCCGGGTGCGCGTGGTGTCGACGCCGGCAACCTCAAAGACATCTTTTAGGTTGGAGCCTTCAGTATATAGGATATACTCTCCGGTTTCCTTCCTGACCACAACCCGCAGGATGTCATCGATGCCCTGTACGATAACGTTCCGCACATGTTCGGCGAGCTGGAACAGGTTCTGGTAGCTCTCTGGATCCTTGGGTAGGAAGATGACCGTAGCATTTTCCTCATCGATCTTGTGCTCGAAGTCACGGTAGTGCCTCCGATCGCGCATCTTTTTTGGCGCGATCTCCATGATCTCCCTCGGTGCGATCTTTCTCTTGTCGCAGACCTTGGTGTTCAGGTGGACGACAACCTGCATGTTCTCCATGTCAGTGGTGATGTCCCCGAACTCATGGAGCGGCGCCGCCTCTATCTGCCAGCTGACCTCGCGTGCCCGGTCACGGTCAATACCATACTCCGGTTCAAGGTAGACGGTCATAGTCGGCGTGCTGGGCTCTTTTCTCGCATCCATGATCTCGATGAGTCGCGGCAGTCCCAGCGTGACGTTGATCTCAGCGACTCCCGCGTAGTGGAACGTCCGCATGGTCATCTGGGTGCCCGGTTCCCCGATTGACTGGGCGGCGATGACCCCCACCGCTTCGCACGCCTCAATCCGGGTAGACTGGTATTCCCTGACCACGCGGTCGAAGATCTGTTTGAACTGGGAATCGGACAGCTCTTTTCCTTCCAAAAACCCGCGCAGCTGGTCCTTGGTTTTCTGGGGAAGTGGCGCTGATTCGATCTTTTTTGAAAACTTTTCTGAAATCATCAGACTTCCTCCTTGAGAATGCTCTCCACAATCCCTTTCACGTCAACGGGTTCGCCAAATGCGCTCTTGGTGGGATCGGTGCCGTCTTCGCCGTACTGGAACTGGATGATGCGGCCGCCGGTCGTCCGGACGGTGCCGTCATACGCCACCTTGAGATCCTGCAGCGCATTGATCATCCGGCGCTGGAGGTACCCGCTCTGCGATGTCCGGACTGCGGTATCCACAAGACCTTCACGACCACCAATTGCGTGGAAGAAGAACTCGGTGGGTGAAAGGCCTCCTTTGTAACTGTGTTTGATAAACCCGTGGGCATCGGCGCCACGGTCGCCTTTCCGGAAATGCGGCAGGGTGCGGTCATCGTACCCGCGGACGATGCGTTCCCCACGCACTGACTGCTGGCCGATACAGCCTGCCATCTGGGTGAGGTTCAGCATCGAGCCACGGGCGCCACTCTCTGCCATGAGCACGGCGCTGTTGCCAAGCCCGAGGTGCCTGCCCGCGATCTGTCCTGTCTGGTCACGGGCTTTGCCAAGCACCTGCATGATCTGCATCTCGAGCGTCTCCTCAACGGTACGCCCGGGCATCGGTTCCAGCTGGCCCTCCTCGTAGATCTTGATCCTGCGGTCAACGTCCAGCACCGCGTTGTCGAGCACGTCCTCGATCTGCCCGTACTCGGTCTTGGACAGGTCCTCGTCATCGATCCCGAACGAGAACCCGTCGAGCATGATCGCACGGATCGAGAGTTTTGTCAGGTCATCGATGAAATCCGCAGCCCGCCGCATGCCGTACTGGCGGATGATGCGGTTTACTATCTGGCCGTCGAACGCACCGATCGCTTTCTTGTCGATCGTGCCGGACTCGAGTTTGCCGTCAAATATCCTGACGTATGCGTCACGTTCGCAGAGCTCCTTTTTGCAGGTATCGCAGTTTTTACAGGAACTTGCACGGAAGACCATGTTGAGCTCCGAGGGGAGAATGTGAGAGAATGCCTGTTTGTTTGTCCAGTACTCAATGCCGTCCTCTTCCTTTGTTGCCGGGGGGAGGTGCTCGATAGTAGTGAACCGGAGCAGGTACAGGATTTCTTCCTTTTTGAAGTGCCGGAGCCCGTGTGTGAGCATAAAGATGCCCGAGATATGGTCATGAATACCCCCAATGATAGGGCCACCAAAACGGGGTGACAGGATGTTTTCATGTACTGAGAGAAGAATGGTTGCCTCAGCCCGCGCCTCTTCCGTCTGCGGAACGTGCATGTTCATCTCGTCTCCGTCAAAGTCCGCGTTGTAGGGCGGGCATACTGCCGGGTTGAGCCGGAATGTCCTGCCTTCCATGACCTTGACCCGGTGAGCCATGATGCTCATCCGGTGGAGCGAGGGCTGCCGGTTGAAGAGAACTACGTCACCATCCCTCAGCTGCCGTTCGACTGCCCAGCCGGGTTCGATCATCTCCGCAACCGTGTCGAGGTTGTCTGCCCCGAGCCGGAGCCTGCGGTTATCCGGCCGGATAACATAGTTTGCCCCGCAGGGCGTGTTCACTGTCGGGCGGATCGGGCCATTCCGTGCAATCTGCTTGAGCTCCTCGATGTTATAGGACGTGACCCGAACCGGGATTGTCATCTCGTTTGCGACCGCACGGGGCACACCGACTTCAGTTACGCTGAGATTGGGGTCAGGGGATATCACGGTACGGGAGGAGAAGTTCACGCGTTTGCCCGAGAGCGAACCACGGAATCGCCCGTCCTTGCCTTTGAGGCGCTGGGAGAGCGTCTTTAAGGGCCGCCCGCTCCGGTGCCGTGCCGGGGGACACCCGGCGACCTCATTATCGAGGTACGTGGTTACATGGTACTGAAGGAGTTCCCAGAGGTCCTCGATGATCAGCTGGGGCGCCCCTGCATCCTGGTTCTCCTTGAACCGCTGGTTGATACGGATGATGTCCACAAGCTTGTGGGTCAGGTCATCCTCGGACCGCTGCCCGTTCTCAAGGATGATGGACGGGCGCATCGTGACCGGCGGAACGGGGAGCACGGTCAGAATTGTCCACTCCGGACGGGCGACCGCCGGGTTTATGCCCAGCGAGACAAGGTCGCTGTCCGGGATCTTTTCCAGCCTCGCACGGATGTCAGCCGGGGTGAGCTTGTGCTCGACTTTTTTACCGTCCTCGACCAGCACTTCAGAGAATGTCGTGGGTTTTTCAAAATTGATCTTAAGCTGCTGTTCACCGCAGTGGGGGCAGATCCGCTCCTTTTTCACGTCCTTTTCCGAGATCTGGTCACCGGTCTGGTCATCTTCAGTACCCACGACCTTTTCAACCTCATCGGGAGATAACAGGATCCTCCCGCAGACGCGGCATGAGACGCGGAGCAGTTTCCGTATCAGGCGCGTGTACCCGACATGGATGACGGGTTTTGCGAGTTCGATGTGCCCGAAGTGTCCGGGGCACTCGCTTGCCTTCTGGTCGCAGGTCTTGCACCGGAGCCCCGGGTCAATAACCCCGAGGTTGAGGTCCATGAGCCCCTGCGGATAGGGGAAACCGTCGTCATCATAGGTGTCCGCCCAGATAATTTTCCTCACGCTCATCTCGCGGATTTCTTTTGGGGAGAGTAAACCGAATTCAATTTTTCCAATACGTTTTGGGCTTGGCATGGTACACCTCGTTTCAGACTACGTCCTCAAGTTTCAGTCGTGGGGCGATCCCCATGCTCTTCATCTCGTCCAGCAGGAGCTTGAACGCGTAACTCATCTCCACCGGGTAGATATCCGTCTCGTTACCGCAGGCAAGGCACCGTGTCATGTTGCGCTTGCGGTCGAGCATCGCAATCATCCCGCAGTGGGCGCAGACATATTCCATCACCTTGTCGGACTCGTCAAGCAGGCGCTCTTTGAGCGCCATTGCTGCACCGTGTCCGATCATGACGTCCCGCTCCATCTCACCGAACCGCAGACCACCTTCGCGAGCCCTGCCTTCCGTGGGCTGGCGGGTGAGCACCTGCACCGGGCCGCGGGAGCGTGCATGCATCTTGGAGGAAACCATGTGGTAGAGTTTTTGGTAGTAGATTACGCCGATGTAGATATCAGCGATGAATGGTTTTCCGGTAATGCCGTCATACATTACCTCGCGCCCGGTATGAGAAAACCCGAACTTTTTAAGCGACTGCCGGATTGTCCCCTCCAGCTCGCCGCCGAATGCGGTTCCGTTGATCCGCCGTCCTTCAAGTGCCCCTACTTTTCCGCCGATCATCTCGAGCATGTGCCCGATCGTCATCCGGCTCGGGATTGCATGGGGGTTGATGATCAGGTCAGGCACTTGGCCACTCTCGGTAAACGGCATGTCTTCCTGCTGGGAGATCAGGCCGACCACTCCTTTCTGCCCGTGCCGGGAGGCAAACTTGTCGCCGACTTCCGGCACACGCAGGTCCCGGGTCCGGACTTTGACGAGACGCGAGCTGTTCTCGCCCTCAGTGATAATGACCGTATCAACGATGCCGTGCTCGTTGCTGCGCATCGTCACCGAGGTGTCACGGCGTTTTTCGACCGTGATCAGGTCGCTTGTAGGCTCTTCAAGGAACCGAGGGGGTGACGTCTTGCCGATCAGGACATCCTTCTCTGCAACAATCGTCTCGGGGTTGATCACCCCGTCCTCATCGAGATTTTTATATGCCTCGGAGCCGTGGGCGCCGCTCACTTCCTCATCGGGGATCTGGATCCGGTCTACCTGCCCTCCGGGATACCGGCGCTCTTCGCCTTCGTACGTGCGGAAGAAGTGTGACCTGCCAAGTCCGCGGTCAATCGACGCCTTGTTAAAGATGAGCGCATCTTCTATGTTGAAACCCTCGTAGCTTAAGATTGCCACAACAAAGTTCTGTCCTCCAGGACGGTCATCGGACCCGATCAGCTCCGATGTCTGGGTATGGGTGAGTGGCTTTTGCACGTAATGGAGCAGGTGCCCCCTCGTGTCGGGGCGGAGCTTCATATTCGAGGCCCCAAAACCCAGCGCCTGTTTGACCATGCCTGCACCCATCGTGACACGGGGGCTTGCATTGTGCTCGGGGAAGGGTACGTGCGCCGCACCGATACCGAGAATGAGGGAGGGGTCGATCTCGAGGTGAGTGTGATCGGAGGTTACATTTTCGGGGTTCATCGCGATAAAGAGATCTTCTTCCTCTTCTGCATCGATAAACTCAAGCATCCCGTGCCTGACGAAGTAGTCGAAGTCAATTTCATGGTTTGACAGCTTCTCCAGTTCAGCCTCGCTCATCTGGGGTTTGCCGTTCTTCAGGACGATGAGCGGGCGGCGGGCCCGGCCACGGTCGGTCAGGATCACGACATCGCCATTATATTCCTTGAAGGAGACATTCACCTCAGTCGAGATAGTCCCCTGACGTCGCATTCCCCGTATGTTCTCGACAAGCCCTTTTCCATCTTCGGCAAGCCCGATTAACGCACCGTCAACAAATACGCGCGACTTTTTCATCGGACCTCCCCCCGTATCTTTTCGACACCGAGCGAGTGAAGGATCCGCATCACTTCTGCCTCGTTGTCAATGCCTTTACTGATCTCCACCATCTGGGCGAAGTTCTTCACCAGACCACAATTCGGCCCTTCAGGGGTCTCACTCGGGCAGATCCTGCCCCACTGGGTCGGGTGCAGGTCACGCGCCTCGAAATGCGGCTGAGACCGTGAGAGCGGTGATATGACGCGACGAAGGTGCGAGAGCACGCTCATGTGGTCAACACGGTCAAGCAGCTGGGAAACCCCGGTCCTCCCTCCCACCCAGTTGCCGGTGGCAAGAGGGTGGAGCAGCCGTTCGGTCAGCACATCAGCACGCACCGCCGTTGCGATCGAGAGGTCACGGTGGCGCATGCTTGCCCGTTCAAGCTGGTACTTGATGTCCCGCGTCAGCCGGTTTAACGAGATGCGGAACAGGTCCTCCATCAGGTCGCCGGCAAGTTTCAGGCGCTTGTTGGAGTAATGGTCCTTATCATCGATCCGGCGCTTTTCCAGCACGAGGTCAAAGCAGGCTTCCGCCATGCGTCCGAGGAAGTGTCCTTTTGCAAGCCGTTCACTCAGGATCGCTTCCGCATACCCTTCATCTCCCTCCTTGAGACTCCCGTGCTGGTAGTTTAAGTGGGGCAGCAGGTAATTGTCCAGTACGAATTCCGCCCGCTTGCGCTGGTAGTCCTTGGTCTGGTTCGGGGCAAGTTTCTTGCCCACGTACATGATGCCGCCGTCTACGGAATCACACTCGCTCTCTTCGAGGTTCTGCATCATGAACGTGAGGATCTCCTCATCAGTGGAAACTGCATTTACGACTGCCTGGTCGTTTGTCATCCCCAGTGCCCGCATGAGGTCGACAAACTTCAGGTGCCCGGCAACTGACGGGAATGAGACTTCGAGCAGGTTCTTCTTGTTCCGCTCGACAACAACGAGGGCACGGTACCCCCGGAACTGGGAGAACACCTTTGCCACATAGATACGTTCATTATATCGCTCGGTGAACTCGGTCATGATCTTGTTTGAGGCAAGGTCCTCAAGTGTCATCAAGACCCGCTCGGTCCCGTTGACGATGAAGTAACCGCCGGGATCAAACGCGTCCTCCCCATGGACGATCCGCTCATTATCGTTCATGCCATAGAGGTTGCAGGAAGCAGACCCGATCATGATCGGCAACTGCCCGATGGTGGTGATGACCGGTTCCTGCCGGTCACTCCCGTTGACAAGGGTGAGCCCCAGATGGATTGGTGCAGCGTACGTCAGGTTCCGGAGCCGGGCTTCGCTCGGGTACAGTTCACCCTGAGACCCGTCCGCTTCCCGGACGAGGGGTTTTTTCACCTCGATCGTGCCAAGTTCCACCCATACCGGCTCATTATTCTTGCCGCGGTTCTCGATATCCGTCTCGATGACCCGCTGCTCATTCACGACCTTCTGGAGGTTGTGGGTTAAGAAATGATTATAGGAATCAAGCTGGTGCCGCGCAACATGCTCCCGTGAAAAATATGCTCGTGACAGTATACTTCTTTCAATCAGAATGATCAACCCTGAACTACTTTTTCGGTCTTCTGGTCACAAGACGGTACGATTCCGCCCTGCCCGCCGTGTGGCTTATTCTAACAATTCGGATGACGTCGTCAACTTGTGCACCAACGGCTTTTACTGCAGGATCGTCATGGAAAATTTTTGGTAATTGTTCGGTTGTTATGGAGTAGTGGGAGAGCAGCTTTTTGACTTCCTCCTCACTCATTATGATATGATCCGGCACCATGATGTGGTTCAACACATTCAGTTTGGTGCTCACAAAAAGACCCCCGTATCGATCATGTTTCCTCTCAAGACTGTATCACCGGAAAAACCCCACGATTTTTATTCGTGGCAACGGGCCCGGAGGGATTTGAACCCCCGACCACCTGGTTAAAAGCCAGGCGCTCTACCGGACTGAGCTACGAACCCCCAAGGTATGACGTACAGCATTATTACAATGCAGGAAAAGCATATAAACGTTCTTGAAATATATACCTTAATTTCTGCAAAAAACCATGGGCAGATGGGCAAGTTCAGATGTTGCTCGTGAACTGGTCGTTGATCGCTTTTAACCGTGCCTCGCTCAAACCGACCTTTTCTTCGAGTTTTGTTATAGCAGCGCGGTCAAACTCCGAGACCTCTTTTCCCGGCACATCCATACCGCTGGATGCACGAAGAACGGTAAGGAGGTTTTTGTCCACCTCGATATTTTTCCGGAGCGCGGAGTATTCCTGCAGGATCTCCGGGCTCAAGCCCGCATCCTTTGCAAGCAGCATCTCCATCGCGACGTCCTTGCGCCGTTCAAAGATATTCTCGATCGATTCGAGGAGCTGGGCAGGATTCACCGGCTTTGAGACAAAGTCGTCGATGCTCAGGGAGTGCTCCTGTGCCTCATCTGCGGTGATCTTCTTTGCCGAGAACATGAGAATAGGAATGTCTTTCATCGCAGGATCCTCTTTGATGTGTTCAAGAGTCTCCCAGCCGTCCATGGGTTCCATCATGATGTCCAGCAGGATGAGATCCGGTTTGGTTGTTGCAAGAAGGGAAAGACATTCATCGCCACCATGAGCGGGCAACGGCTGGTAGCCCTTCCGCTTGAGAAGCGCCATCAGCCCGTCGACGATATAGGGGCTGTCGTCTACGATCATAATGGAGTTATTCATCCGAGCTTCCCTCTCATGAATTTTTCTGGATATTTATGGGGTGCCATGCCACTTGGGAAAAAAATCCTGGAGTACCGGCAACCGGGGTACTGCTCCCCGTAATTTTTTCCTTTTATTACATGATGGTGCAACAATTTCAACCTGTTGCATCTTTGGACAGGGTGCCCGATAACTCGTCCTTGATCTGCTGGAGCCGGCTCTCTTGGAATTTGATATTAGTCTCCATGCTCTTGATCGCACGGGATATCTCGTCAGATACGCGCATCTTCACGTCATTGATATTGTAGGTCGTTTCCAGAATTTTCAGTAACCGTTTGTTGACATCGATGCCTTTACTTAACCGTGCATATTCGCTGACTACCTGGTCATCAAAACCCGACTGACGTGCAATGTCAACATCTGACTTGATTCCCTGCCTGCGGTTGAGGACGTGTTCTATCGCATCATAGAGTTCCCGGTGGGTGATGGGTTTTAACACGTAGTCTTCGATGTAGATCCCGTATTCCTGTGCCTCTGCAGGGGTGAGCTGTTTTGCCGTAAGCATCAGGACGGGGATCTCCTTGGTCGGCAGGTTTTCCTTGATGTGCTCTAGCGTCTCCCAGCCGTCCATAGGTTCCATCATGATATCCAGTAAGATGAGATCTGGGGTGACCGTTTTGAGGATCTCAAGGCATTCTTCCCCGCCATATGCAGCAACGGTGCGGTAACCGCCCCGCTCAAGCATCGTGACAAATACATCGACGATGAATGGGCTGTCGTCGACAACAAGGATCGTGTACATCACATCACCTCTCCAATATTCTTTGCTATCGTTAAGATCTGGTCGTGAACTTTTGAGGGATCTACCCGGTTTGAGAGAATTGCGGCGACAAGAAAATTGTCCCCGGAACCCATCACCATGATGGATGAATCGGTTCCCCGGATGGTTACCGATTCCATTGAGTGCATTTTGATAATATTTGCCGCAGATTCTGCAGATGCAAGGATGGTTGCCGTAAGTGCACCAAACCATGGTTCGTTGAGATCACGGTCAAACACTTTTCCTGCGACAATCCCATCCCTTGAGACTACAGCACATGCCGTTACGCCTTCGACGTTTCGGATTTTATCAATAAAACCGGAGATTTTGTCCTTTAACATGGCATATGCACCCAATACATCAATCTTTGGTAATTGATAATACCTGTGAGAACCTTATATACATATCTTTTTCTTTGGCGGCGTTTTGAGGAGGAGTTTTGTTTTTTTATCAAAATACAATCGGGCGTTTTTTGTAACCCCTGACCCTGTTTCTCCTGAGTTTAGTTTAAGAGATATTGTTTGCACATCACTTCGTGTTAATAACGGGCACTGGTCATTGCTCCTCGTCAGGCACGGGTTTATCAGTTGAGGGATTTGAATATCATTAAATATTATTCCACTGACAGATTGTAAATTATATCAGGAGAAACGGGCAGGTAGATCACGCTGGAAGTCAGGAACATGAACCGCAGAGGTTGCGAAATATCCGGGTTTTCTCATGGCATATGACACGTATATCATGGTGATCTTCGGGCTTGCGATCTTTTTCCAGCAGTTTATCATGTACCTGATGTACGTGCGGATCAAACAACTGCTGCGGGAACTGGATACTATTGAGGGGAAGATCAAGGTCAATGACAATGAACTGGAAAACCTGATGCAGCGGGTAGAAGAGTTTAAAAACATCAATTACGGGGATGAATGGCAGAGATAATCTAAAAAATTTTTTTACCGGTAGTGTTCATGATAAGATACATAAGCCATCTGCACGAATAGTATGAGAGCGGGGCCATAGGGTAGCCTGGCCATCCTAGGAGACTGGGGGTCTTCTGACCTGCGTTCAAATCGCAGTGGCCCCATCATTTTAAAAAAATAATCCGGGGAATGATGAAACTTACCGATACCTGTATCCGGTGTCTTCTCTCCCGGGTGCAGCTGGAGTGTTCGCTTGCCGGTGCACTGCCGGATCTCACGCGGCAGGTGATGTCAGAGTGCGACCAGATCCTCAAAGATCTGGGGAACTCTGAACTCCTCCACCCGCAGATCGCAAGCTGCATCCACCGCCATGCCTGCCGGAGGGTGGGACATGCGGATCCTTTTTGTGCCCTCAAAGCGGAAGGGAACCGGCAGGCACTCGACGTGTGCCGTAAAAAAAGAGCAGGACTTGTGTCGTTCCGCGACCGGGTTCTATCAAGCGTGATCGCCAACACGTTTGACTATGGGGTGCACGAACATACGGTGAGCAGCGATTTTGCATCGTTCTTTGACCGGGAATTCTTAAAAGGGCTGGCTGTCGATGACACGGATCAGATCCTTTCCATGGCGGAACGGGTGGTGTACCTGACCGACAACTGCGGCGAGATTGTCTTTGACCGGCTCGTCGTAGAATTTCTCAAAGCCCGCGGTTCCCGCATCACGCTTGCCGTCAGGGACGCCCCGATCTTAAACGATGCGACGCTTGACGATGCCCGTGCGCTGAAGCTGGACAGAATTGTCGACCGGCTGACGACAACCGGCGGAGGCGCGGAGATCGGCCTTGACCTCTATAAGATGCCGGCGGACCTCATGGATGCCATTGAAAACTGTACTATCATCATCGCAAAGGGGATGGCCAACTACGAGTCCCTTTCAATGTGTAAAGATCTTCCCCCAATCGCATATCTTATGTCGGTGAAGTGCCAGCCGGTGGCAGATGATGTGGGGCTGCCGGTTGGTTCGAAGATTGCGATGCTACGGAGATAACCCCGCAAATCTTCTTAACCTTGCCTTCGGCTCGGACTTTAAAAATTACTTCCATAATTTTCTCATCCTCGCTATTGCCGGGCACTAAAAGAGAAAATACAAAGAGTCAGCCGGGGCATGGGAGAGACCCCCCACCCCATATTTTTGTCCAAACCGTTCCTGATAACCACCCCATCCCATACTATTCCCATCCCATACTATTTTCTTCAGAAACACTGATCTGTGATCATGATACCGCTTGATGGGGCAGCACTCGGATGGATGCTCATTGTCATCGGTGCCGTACTCCTCCTTGTGGAGGTGCACACCCCTGGCTTTTTTGCGGCTGTACCGGCAACCGTGATGATCGTCCTTGGCATCATGGTGCTTCTCGGGATCGACATCTACAACTCCGGCTGGGGGGCGATTGTGGGTGTAACCGCTGCAATTATCGCTGGTGCGGTGACGGTCTGGGTTTACAGCAGGATCACCCCCAACGAAAGCCCGACAACGATAAGCCGTGATTCGCTGGTCGGCCTTGAAGGTATCGTTATAAAAGAGGTCGATGCTGATACGCTGAACGGAAAAGTCAAGGTCGCGAGCCAGGAATGGAGCGCCCATACCCACGGGGCGCTCATTCCTGCCGGGAAGAAAGTCCGGGTTATCAGCTCGGAAGGTGTACATATTGTCGTGGAGGAGGTAACGTAACATGGCATTCATCGAGACATTAATTACCATATTCCTGATATTGGTCATCGTCGCAATCTTTGCAAAGGGCGTCGTGATCATCCAGCCGTACGAACAGGGGCTGCAGATCCGGCTGGGAAAATATGTCGGCAGGATGAACCCGGGGTTCCGCTGGGTCGTCCCGTTCCTGACCGATGTGATAAAACTTGACCTGAGAACAATGGTGATGGACGTCCCGTCTCAGGAAGTGATCACGAAAGACAACTCACCGACGAACGTGGACGCGATTGTCTATGTTCGGGTGATCGACCCTGAGAAGGCGTTCTTCGAGGTCTCCAACTACCGGCTGGCAACGGTAGCACTCGCCCAGACGAGCCTCCGTGGCATCATCGGCGACATGGAACTTGATGAGGTCCTGTATAACCGTGATGTGATCAATACCAAGCTCCGCGACATCCTTGACCGCGAGACCGACCAGTGGGGGGTCAAGGTCGAACGTGTCGAGATAAAAGAGGTTGACCCGGTCGAAGCTGTCAAGAATGCCATGACGGAGCAGACATCTGCAGAACGTGCCCGTCGTGCAGCAATCCTCCGTGCGGACGGTGAGAAACGTTCTGCAATTCTCAAAGCAGAGGGCTTACGACAGAGCATGATCCTCGAAGCCGAAGGGGAACGGCAGAGCAAGGTGCTCCGTGCCGAGGGTGAGCGGCTCTCCCGGATCCTGCAGGCGCAGGGCGAGGCACAGGGTTTACGTATTCTCTCAGTCGGTGCTGCACCGCTTGACAACCGGGCAATCACGGTGCTGTCGCTGGACGCATTAAAAGCAATGGCAAACGGACAGGCAACCAAGATCATCTTCCCGTACGAGATCTCCCAGCTGATCCGGCAGGGTGCAAGATTCCTGGGTGCAACGGAAGAGACCGCAGAAGAGATTGCCGGCCGGCCGGTGATGGACGAGAGTATTCTCGGGGAAATCCCGAAGCAGGAAGCAGTCGATGCAATCTTAAAAGAGATACAGGACGCAGTACCAAAAGTCTCTGTGGACGAGCTCAAGGACACCAGCAAGCGCAGGCTGGCAGTGGAGAAGGAAAAAGACGAACCGGCACCGCAAGCCTGATCCTTTTTTTACTACGATCTTTTTGATTTTCTGGAGAATGGTTTTGACCTGACACGGCAAAACAAGCAGTACGAGGTCATCCATGCACCATCCAAATTTCAAGGACACCATCGCAGCCTCCCCGTACATCTTTATTATCGGGGTGGCCGGTGACAGCGGGTCCGGGAAGACCACGTTCACTCAAGGGGTCCGGAGTATCTTTGGGGATGAGATGGTCTCGAAGATCACGCTGGACGATTACCACCGTCTCGACAGGGACGGCAGGAAAGAGCAGGGGATTACACCGCTGGATCCCCGGGCAAACCGGCTCGATGTGCTCGAAAAGGATCTCTCCCTGCTCAAGCGCGGTGTCCCCATCGAAAAACCTGTCTACAACCATGATACCGGGACATTCGGACCTCCTGTAATTTTTCGCCCGAAAAAGATCCTGATCCTTGAAGGACTCCACCCCCTGTTCACTCCTGCCATTCGCAACTATCTCGACTTCTCGCTCTTTGTAGACCCGGTGCAGGAAGTCAAGTATGACTGGAAGATACGGCGGGACATGGACAAACGGGGTTACTCGCGGGAACAGGTGATAAAAGAGATTGCTGAACGGGAACCGGATTACCAGACCTACATTGCACCCCAGAAAGAATTTGCCGAAGCGGTTATCGGCATCGACTATTCCGAATATGGCAGGCAGCTGGGGCTTGAGCGGAATGTATACCGGATCACCCTCTCCCAGAGCAAAATGAAGCAGAAGATGGAAAATATCGATCTCTCGCTTGACCTGTATTCCATCCTCTCAATTTCCCAGAGGAATTTCTCGCTTAAGTTCGGGTCAAGTGAGCATAACGGCCACAAGATGGGAGACCTGATAATGGATGGGGAACTGAGCGGGCACGCGGTTAAAAAGCTCGAGCACAGCATCGAGCACCAGACCCGGGTGCATCCGATCTCAATTTTTAAGGACCGCCCCTATGTGACTGCCGGCGATCTCGCACAGTTGATCCTGTGCTGGCGGATCATCCACCGCCGTATCTTCAAAGAGACCTGATGCGGGCGTGGCGTGCCCGGTCCCTCCTTTTTATGAACACGGGTCTTTTCCTTACAGGCGATAGGATGAGAGGGAGTTCCATCTCAAAAAAGAGAGCAGGGTTCGGGATATACAAAAAGCGTTTTTTATAACCTGTTTTTCCCGTCAGCATAGTGCTTTGAGACCAATAGGGAGACACAAAAATTTTTACAAGTGGAGCAGGTACGGCAGCAGGATCAACGACATCAGCATCACGAGCATGACGTAACTGACACTACTGACCACCCGGGCTGAATATTTAAGGAGCCCGCGCCGGTCAAGCAACCGGTCCACACCTTCTTTTAAGATATACCCGCCATCGAGCGGTACCATGGGGATTGCATTGAAGATCCCGACGTTGATGTTGATCCAGCCGCACCAGAAGAGCAGGTGGATAACACCCCAGTACCCGGCAAACGGTACCTGGTAGTACTGTTCGTCTGGTGAGTCGAAGGCAAGAATCCGCAGGAACTGGGCGTTTGTGGAGGTATCGAACGGGATGATGAGGAACTGGAGGACGCCAAACGGCGAGAGCATGCTCCCGATCGCCTCCTTGATCGACGCCCCGTCATAATATTGCACACCCATGAACCCGCTCGGGCGGCTGAGCTCCGCCGGCCACGGCGCGAGTGTGAAGTTATATTCAGAGACCGCCGCATCCTTTTCGACCCTCAGCGCGACGGGATCGCCGGGGTGTGTGGCATTCAGGATTCCTGCGACCTCGTCCCGTGTGGCCACCGGAATCCCGTTGACCGCCTTAACCACCGAACCCTGCGGGACGCCTGCATTTTCGGCGGGGAAGTCCTCGTAAATCCCGTGGATGACCGGCGCTGTTGTCGGCACTGCGATACCGACCAGCAGGATGAGCAGGACAAAACATGAAAAACCCACGACAAGGTTGTTGGTGATGCCGGCACCGAACATCCGCATCTTGGGCATCCCTTTGGTCTTTTCCAGCTCTTCCTCGTCAGGTTCGACAAAAAAACCGATGGGGATGACCGCGAGGATGACCCCCATGCCTTTGACGGTGATGTTCTCGACCCGGCACAGGAAACCGTGACCAAACTCGTGGACAGCGATAGTGATGATGAACGCGAGCCAGACCGCGAGGGTTGACGGGACATATTCATTGATGCCCGGCAGGAGCAGGATATTCTGGGGTTTGTAAATGCCCGTGGGTTCCGGCTGCAGGACGAGGGTGTACCTGACGGAGATGAAAAGCATCACCGTGATGAAGACCGAGACCAGCACGACCATGAGCACGCCGAACGTGCCGTACAGCCGCAGGAATGTCCTTATGGTACCGAACCGGTCGAAAAACCCGACCCGGTCTGTCTTGATCGCCATGAACGGGCCGTAGAACATGACATGATCCGGGAATAATTTCCTGGAGTAGATAACGTATGCCACGACGGCGTACATAGTGACCAGAAGGAGGACAAAAAAGACCCAGCTCATGTGGTGTACCGGTGAGGCAACATGATAGATAAATTGGTGGCCTGCTAACGGCGATGAT
Source organism: uncultured Methanoregula sp. (assembly GCA_964573085.1). Classification (GTDB taxonomy): domain Archaea; phylum Halobacteriota; class Methanomicrobia; order Methanomicrobiales; family Methanospirillaceae; genus MVRE01. Next base: position 26,459 of record CAZNIL010000005.1, on the reverse strand, counting down.
GCGGAAGGGACTTTTTTGGATCCGGGGAATTTTCATTCCACAGCCGCTCCAGAAACCGGCGGAGAATGTATTGAGAAAAGAACCAGTCGCCACCTGCCGGACTCTTCACCGGTAATTTTACTTCTCTTCAATTAGTGTTTTTGAAATAATATATTCACCCCGGGCTTCCCGGGTTGTCCCGACAACGAGCCACTGCCCGTTCCCATGCCGCTCGGCAACCCCGCACGCTTCAATCGTCTCACCGGCAAGCGCCTGCCCGCTGTAGGTGTGGGTGAACGATATCACCTGGTCAAATTCGTCGTGCTCCACCTCATAGACTGCCGGGCTGTCAAATGCAAGCGAAGCATCCGTCACCCGCGCCTCGATCGTCCTTCTTCCCAGGATCATACCGCGATCAAACGCGATGCGGTCCAGATCATCGTACGAACGGGTGAAGAGCAGGTCAAAATACGTCCCTTCGATCTGCCCCCGGTTCCATTTCCGTTCTTCATGCAGGACAAACGTCTCATACGGAATATCCGGTTTGCGCTTCTCGTACACCCTGCGCCACATATCGGAAGAGAGCCCTTCAAGCTTCCCGGTAATAATCGCTGATCGTAGTGTCTGCTGAGCGATAAACCAGTGGTCCCCGTAGACCACAAGGTCTATGTCGGAGTTCTCGTTTTCAAGCCCGCAGAGCAGGGAGCCGGTGCAGCCGATAAAGCCTGGGGGGACGTTGAGAATCCCTGCAAGGTGTTGTACCCGCGGGTGGCGGGCGATGATGCGGGGCATCCCGAGTTCCGGTTTCCGGACCTGCCGGATATCATGCAGCGGGACTCTCACGACGGAATCGAGATAGCGGGGTTTGTGGTCTCGGATGAATGCAAACGAATCCTCAAAATCGAACTTCCGGTACCGGGTACCGTTCGCATGTGCCCGCTCACCCGAAGGGTCAGGTACGTACCGGAGGACGCACCCGGCTTTTTCTGCATTGTCATAGGTGGACACCGCATAGATCCACCCTTCTGTATCAACGATAAAGTCGCGCAGGCGGATCGGTTTCATGATACACACACCTTATATCCGGGAAAAAAACTCTTCGATCAGATCGGACTGTACCCCTTTGCGGAGGATGCTGCGGTTCACAAGGTCGACAACCGTGCTCGGTGTGCCTGGAAGCCTCCCGCCATCGATGAACAGGTCGCGGGGCACGGTACATTCATCGGGAGTTGCAGGGTCCTTTGCCCCGTGGAGGTTTGCACTGGTAGCCGTGATGGGCGAGTCAAACCGTTCAATGAGGCGCAGGGCAAGATCATGGGCAGGTATGCGCACCCCGATCAATCCCGTTCCTCCGGTGAGTATCTCCGGGAGTACGTGTTTTGCCTCGAGCACGACCGTAACCGGGCCCGGAAGAAATGCCTCAATAAACTCCTGTACCGGACCATCCACGTGCGCAACGGCACCGAGCATGTCAAAGTCACTGACGGCAATCGAGATGGGTTGCCCCGGCGGACGTCTCTTCGCCTCGTACACCTTCAGGATCGCGTTTTCAGACAGTGCGTCGGCACCCAGCCCGTACACGGTCTCGGTTGGATATATAACCGTGCCATCGTGCATCAGCACCGAAACGGCTCGTTTGATGATATCCATTTTTTTAAAACTCTCTCCCGCGGATCCGGTAGATGTCAAAAACTGCCTTGCTGCTGACATGCATGACTGCAAAAATCCCTGCCTGGATGGGATCGGTCACCACAAGGTCTGCATGGTCAGGGACGCTGCCTGCCATCTTCAGGGCGATAACCGGGATCCCTGCTTCCCGCACCCGGTCTACGGCCCTCGATATTTCCCCGCCCATGATCGAACCGGCGAGTACAAGGATCGACGCACGGGGCAGGCGGGAGACCGCGTCAACGGCAAGGGCAAGGGTCCGTTCCCCCACAAGAGGGATCGTATCCACTGATATACGCTCGCCCCGGATATTGTGCCGGTCCGCCTCGTTCACTGCACCGAGGGCAACCTGTGCCACCTGCGCCCCGCCACCGATGATGATCACGCGGGAACCGAAAATATCCCCAAACGGCTGGTAGGACTTCACCTCGTGAACTGAAGGTATCTCTTTTAATTCGGCAATCAGCTGGCTGCAGTTATCATCGGGGCCGGACTCATATTCAAAATAGAGCTCCGCCATGCCGGCATATGGCCCCGAATCGAACAGTTCCTGGCTAATCATCACGATATTTGCTTCGTGGGCGGCAACAACGGTCGCAATGTCCCGTAAGACTCCCCGCCGGTTCTCGACAATGATCCGCACTGCACATCGTTCGGGCTCTGGTTCCATGTGAAATGCGATAGCCGGGGATCGAACCCGGGTTAGAAGCTTGGGAAGCTCCTGTCCTGCCGCTAGACTACTATCGCGTCAGAATCCTGTCTATCATATTACGTGAGTTTAAAGATAAAAGTATCACAGATCTTCTGCGGCTGGTTCGATATTATTATGAGCGGACATAGAGTACATATACAAGAAAACACCGCCGTTCTGCCGTGCGTCGTGCAGGAAAAAATCCTGGCTTCCATGCTTATTTTTCCTGCACCCCGTTATCTTCATTATAGAGAGATGACAGGAAAGAACGGCTCGTACCATGAACCAAAAGGAGCAAGAACTCTTATGAAAACCCCAACCCAACTCTTCGGGCTGCTCTTTGTCGCCTGTATTTTCCTGCTGGTGCAGCCCCTGCAGGCGCAGACAGAACAGACCGTTATTTACCAGACTACATTTACCACCAGCCCCGGCTGGCAGACCAACAACCCGTCCAGCGATTACTGGGTCCCTGACAAAGGGTTGTATCACTACAGCATCGAAGCAAGCACGGGTAATTATGCATACACCGATGTGGATTTCGAAGACGGCCCCTTTACCCTTGAATATGACTGGATGCCGGTCAAGACCGATGAGACCGCCACGTTCCGGCTCGGGTTTGGCAGCAAGGAGATGAACCGGAACAAAGGCCCGGTTGTCGTGTCCGAATTCAAAAACGGGAAGGGTGGCAACCTCATGTACCTCCGTGTCATCACCCCCGGCAGCAAACTCGTTACGGTCGCTTCGGGACAAGGCGAGGAAGATACCCCCTGTTACGGGGGGTTGAAAGACGGGAGATCGAACTGCGGGCCTACCGTACGGTTTGAGAATAACAAGACCTACCATGTCGTCCTGAACTACGATGACAAACAGGAACAGGTCACCATGTCGGTGAGCGAGAAGACGACCGGCAGGCAGATCTGGAGTTATTATGTTACTGCCGTGGACTCTCTCAATGGCATGCACCGGATTTTCCTGGGCTCGGTCGGGGATTACGGCAGCATGATGGGCCGGTATGCCACGGGGTATATCGATAATGTGAAACTCTCTACGGAAACTGCCGTCACGACCACCCCCACAAATGTTGCCCCGCTCCCGACAACCGCACGCGTCACCTCTACAACCCGCCAGACGCCCAAACCGACAACCCCGATCCCTGCAGCGACACCGACACCCGCGTCACCCCCTTCCCCGCTGTTCACCCTTGCGGCACTCGGTATTACGGCATGTGCGCTCTCGTATACAATACAACGCCGGAAGCAGTAAGGCCGGCGTTTCCTTTTTTAAAAAAGAACCTGCGAATGCAAAGACCCAAATCGTTTTTAAACGAATCAGCATGGTGATTGTCTATGAAGATCATTTACACCGTAAGACTCGCCATAATGATCATGATCGGGTGCCTTCTTCTGGCAGGTGGCGCTGCTGCATCGGGAAGTATCCGGGCATACATTGGTGAGACCATCCCCCTTCAGGGCTACTCGTACGGGAGCTCTACGGTCTGGCTCTTTTTAACAGGGCCCAACCTTCCGGCACATGGCGTTGCGTTGAATAATATCTACGCCCGTGCGGATGAGGGGCATTTTACCAAAGTGAATGTCGACAGCAACGATCATTGGGTGTACAAATGGGACACAAGCTCAATCGGTGGCCGTCTCGATGACGGGACGTACACGGTCTGGGTCGTCAACGGGCCAAATGACCTTTCCTCCCTGAGCGGGGCCGATTACAGCACGATCACGGTCACTCTCGGCACACCCGGGATCGCCATCACCACATCCATGACACCGGGAAGCATGGTCATTTCTTCATCCCCGGGTGATGCATCGGTAGTCGTCAACAATGAATACAAGGGGAAAACACCGCTGACGCTTGAGGGACTTGATCCCGGCACGTATAACGTGACATTCTCGCGGTTCGGGTACCATAAATTTTTTACCCAGGTGAATGTGGAGCCCGGATCGGTTTCGGAAGTTACAGCGAGTCTTGCGCAGGAGACCGGGGGGCTTGCGATCTCAACGAGTCCGGCCGGTGCCCGCGTCACACTTGACGGTGCAGATGCCGGCATCTCACCGATGACCATCCCCAACCTCCCCGCGGGCAGCCACATGCTCAACGTCTCATTAGCAGGCTATACCCCACAGGAGCAACCGGTGAACGTGATCGCGAACCAGACCCGGGCGGTCAATCTCGAGCTCATCCCGGTGTCTCCCTTCTCCGAAACACGGGCGGCAGGACTATTACCGGCAACCCTGCTTGCAGGTGTGACTGCAGTCCTGATTGCAGTGGTGTACCGTTCACGTCACCATGAACCGGGTATGAAGGGGCGCAGGTAAGGTTTATCCCATGTGCTGGCTGTCTCTGGAGTGTAAATTGAGAGAAAGGGACTGAGAATCAATCCATGGAAAGTACCTGCAGGACTGGTACGCAAACGATGTATTTTTCAGATACCAAAAAATGTTTTTATTATCTCTTCTTTGACCTGCCAATGCCCTTTTTTTTCATCTGGTTCATGATCGATGCAAGCTCGTTGAGGCCGGACACTGCTTTTTTGTGACCGGGCTGCAGGGCGACAACCTTCTCAAAGCATGCGTATGCCTCGGGAATTTTTTTGAGTTTGACAAGGGAGATCCCCTTATAATACCACGCGTCGGCATTGTCAGGACGGAGTGCCAGCGCATGGTCAAAGGAGTCAATAGCCAAAAGGAAGCTCCCCAGTTTTCCCAAAGCCCGCCCCTGGTTATACCACGCATCAGCATGGTCAGCCTTGATCTCCAGTGCTTTGGCAAAACAGTCTGCTGCTCTCCTGAAATTCCCCATGGAGCCATAGGTGATCCCTTTATCGTACCAGGCGTCAGCACCGACTATGTCGTTTGTCAATACAGTATCAAAGGCGGCCAGTGCTCCGTCGTGTTTCCCCTGCGCTGTAAGCGTCACACTCTTTCCGGCCCGGGTATCTGCCCTCCCGGGACCAAGTTCCAGCGATATAGTGAAATTTTCAAGGGCTTCCTTATCTCTTCCCAGTTCTTTGAGCGCGAGCCCTTTTCCTGCATATGCCTGTGCCGACCGGGGGTCTGTTTTGAGAGCCCTGTCAAACCATGTGATAGCAGGGATAAACTCTCCCCGGTTGATACATGCATCACCCTGTGCCACCAGTGCCGGCGCATCTTCCGGTATGTCCTTCTTCCTGCGCCCCCTGTCAAACAACACCATAAGTACAACCGGTCATCTAATCTATGGAATGGAATATCTTCCTGATCCTTTTTGCTCTTTATGCTGGCCCATGGAGACAGGTGCAAACGGGCGGAAATGTCCTGACGGGAAAAAAACCGCGACAACAATCGTACCCGTACCGTGGCTAATATGGCGGAGCGGGGGTCTTTGCCTCCCACCGGATGAATGACCGGGGCGCCGTGGATGCATCGGTCGTACCATTATAATCGATCGGGTCTTCCCTTTTAAAAAAGAAGATGTGTGGAATAAAGGCTTAACGTGGTTGTCATGTATGTGTCCTGGAGGTGGCAAAGCGAAAGTTCATCCTTTCCGGTTTCATCTCAATACTGCAGAAACCAAAAAAGCAGAGTGAAGGCATATACTTTTCCAATATTTTTAAAACTGATACATCCCCTGCCCCAACCGGCAGGGGGGTATCAGGGAGCATTGTCCCGGATGGCGTGACGATAAGTGCAACCGAGAAGACAAGCAGCGCCATCCCGATCACGATCATGCCTGTGTTCATTGGTATCTCTCCTGGTGTGGTGCGTGGTGATCGGTGAAGCACCGGATATGGTGCATCACCTTACTACACACTTATCCCGCTGGGTTTTAAATTGCCAGAATCATGCGGGTTCTGGACATGAACCCGCAGGGACTGCCATATAACCCCGGGGTTAGCTCGTCCTGGCCATCACACAGGAAGAGCCCTTGCATCCATGCCCCTGCAGGGGCATAGGGTTAAAAGTATAGAATGAAACGTTGTTGTAACGAGTCCTATGAATCCCGAAGATAAATCCCCAACCCTTGTCATCAGTGACTCTCGCAATTCGCTGGACGAACTGTCCGAATACCTCGATGTGCTCTCGAGCAGCGCACGCCTCCGGATCCTGAAATTTCTTGAGAAGAAGCCCGGATTTCGGTACCAGTCAGCACAGGGACTCCTTGATGCGTTGTCGGGGTATCTTGATGAAGAATGATGCCCCCGGGTGTACCGAAGTTGCCCTGCCGGGATTTCAGGAAACAGGCAGGAATGAGTGAACAGGATGCCCGGTGAAAAAACGGTGTATGAGCCCGCGACCTGCGGGCATTGCGACGGGCTGGGCTGCCTCTATTGTAACAAATGCGGGATCGTCCTTGTCGCCTGCCCAAAGGAACACTGTCACCACTGCGAGGGTATCGGGTGCATCTACTGCGGGTTTACCGGCTGGGCGGGTGTGAAGGGAAAATACGAGTGATCCCTTTTTTAGCTCTGTAGAAATCCCTAACCTTGTATCAGTGATACAAATCCATGTTGAACCGGTTTTCCATGGATATCGCAAGGGGGGATGTTCGCCATTGGGGAGAGATGGCGGACACGAGAAGATGCCGAAGGTATCTTCGATGTGCCACAGTGGCGGGGACAATGTAACTCGAAGATGTCCTGATGGACATCTTCTTCAGTTTGCCCTTCCCTATGGGAACGGCAAACGCCCCCAAGAACATTAAAATAAAAAATGATTTCTACAGGGCCCTTTTTTGCTCTTTTTTAAGGAAAACGCCCCTCGACCCTCCGCGGGATGACGATCTCCTCGAACCGTTTTAAGAAGTACCGGTCGGTCATGCCGGCGATGTAGTCCCGGACAAGTTCCGCATGCGTTGCAGCATCGCGATAGCCGGGATTGATCCAGCCCGTATTCACGAAGTCTGAGAAGATACGTGAGGAAGTGCGGCGGAGTACGAGGTCGCGGGTATACGTGGCAAAGAGCGTCCCGTACATCGTCCGGATCTTTTCGCGTTCGGATATGAGCCGCGGGTTATCGTAAATGTTCTTCCGGGAAAAATCCCGGAGCAGAATGAGCGCTTTTTCGATGTCCCTGCTGTACGAGATATACCCCTCGTCCTCGCAGTCGCTGTTCCTGAGCAGGTCATAGATCAGGGTGTTGATGATCTCGCGGTTGGTATCCCCGAGCACCTCGCGGCACTCGTCGGGAACGGGACTTTCGGCAGGAAGGAGCCCGATCTCGCGGGCGTCCTGGACATCCCTGCCGATATAGGCGATGGTATCGGCGAACTTGACAACACAGCCTTCGAGCGTCATCGGCGGGCGGTTGCGCCTGCCACCGGCATTGTCCTGCACTTTTTTGTCAAATGCGGCCCATGTCCTGCACGGTTCGGGGGAGATCCGGAGGTCGTCCGCCTCGCCATTGTGGCAGAGGATGCCGTCCAGCACCTGCATGGTAAGGTCGCAGTCCTCGATCCGGTCGAGGGACTGGACGCTTTGTACATTGTGAAAGAATTTTCCGATCCCGTTCTGCTCGCACAGGTCTGAGAGGCAGCTCTCGCCGAAATGACCGTAAGGGATATGGCCGATGTCGTGCCCGAGCGCGATCGCCTCGATGAGGTCTTCGTTCAGGCGAAGGGAGCGCCCGATGGTGCGGGCGATCCTCGACACGAGCTGGACATGGATGACCCGGTGGGTGATATGGTCGTTTTCTACTAAGTAGAAGACCTGCGTCTTGTCGATATACCTTGTATATGCCCGGGTGTGGATAATCCGGTCCGCGTCGCGGGAGTAGGGGGTCCGGATATCAGGAGCTTTCCGGTTATACCGGCGCACCGCATCGGCACTGGTGGCGGCAAGCGGCGAATAGAGGGACTCGTGCTTGTCTATGTAGGCGCGTAGTGAAGAGTCGGGCGAGAGGTCAGGCTGTCGCACGGGTGTGCGGGTGCGGTGCATCGATCCGGTGATTCTGCCCTCCGACATATTAAGGTTGACGAATACGGGATGGTGCAGATTCCCCGTCATGCTCATATCCTCCTTAAACCTACAACTCTCATGAGAAGAGGATTCTATGCAGATGGACCTTTTGCAGATCGGGGTTGTCCGGTCCCCTTACACAACGATGTCAGAAGCCCCCCACCAGGGGCGGTTCTCTGAAACGGAATCGGAAATTCTCATCGATGAAGCGTTTGCTCCCGGCCTGAAGGATATCGAACATCACCCGAACCTGATCGTGCTCTGCTGGTTTGACCGTGCCGACCGGACTGTGCTTGCAGCAACACCGCCCCACCTCCGGACAGAGCACGGGGTATTTGCGACGCGTTCGCCCAACCGCCCCAACCCGATCGGGTTCTGTGTTGTCGACCTTATCGAACGAAAGGGCAGCACATTACGGGTCCGCGGGTTGGACGCGATCGACGGCACGCCGGTGCTCGACATCAAGCCGTACACGCGGAGGACCGATTGTATCCCGTTGCGTTACCGAAAGGATTTATTATAAAAAGAGGCCGCCTGATTACGGCAACGCCGGAACGGGTGGCGCTGCCAGGACGCCCCAGGTTACTGCGGCACCGTGCCTTGCATGCACTGATAAATCTTTATGGTCATTGAAACAGAACTGATGAGAGTAATGCAGTGATTTTTAATACGAGGCATACAATGGCAGAGAAAAATACCAGTACAACTCCCACAAAAGAGGAGTGCAACCACGAATGCAACGGGTGCGCAAGCGCGAGCACCTGTTCCGATGCAAAAAGTACCGGCGGACTTCCGCCAAAAGTTAAAATTGACGTCAAACACGTAGTGCTTGTCCTGTCCGGCAAGGGCGGCGTCGGCAAGTCGACCGTGTCCGTGAACCTCGCCTATGCCCTTGCGAACCACGGGTATCACGTCGGGTTACTGGACCTTGACATGCACGGCCCCAACATCCCCAAGATGCTGGGTATCGAGGACCAGAAGTTTGCGATAATGGACAACAGGATCGAGCCGGTGCATGTCACCGGCATGCTCTCGGTCGTCTCTATCGCGTTCGTGCTGCCCGATACGAGCACCCCCCTCATCTGGCGCGGGCCGATGAAGATGGCAGCAATCCAGCAGCTCCTTTCCGAAGTCAACTGGGGGACGCTCGATTACATCGTTGTCGACCTCCCGCCGGGCACCGGTGATGAGGCCCTGTCGATCGCCCAGCTCGCCCCCAATGTACGGGGCGCCGTCGTCGTAACGACGCCGCAGGACGTTGCCACGCTCGACGCCCGGAAATCCATTAAGTTTGTCGAGAAGCTCGACCTTCCGGTGATCGGGGTCATCGAGAACATGAGCGGGATGCTCTGTCCCCACTGCAACCAGGAGATCGACCTGTTCGGCAAAGGCGGGGGAGCAAAGATCGCAGAGGAGATGAACGTCCCGTTCCTTGGCGCCATCCCCATCGACATCGAGATGCGCAAGGCCGGTGACGAAGGGCGCCCGTTCATCATCCGGCGCGGAAAAGAGAGCGCCAGCTGGGCGGCCGTTGACAAGGTCATGGAAGCGCTGATCAAAGAAGTCGAGGGGTAAAAAATGGACTACATGCGGGTTCTCTGCGGCAAGGAAAAACCGCTTGCCATCTACGAGGGCGTGATCGCATGCCTCGAGAACCCGCAGGCATTTGTAGACCTCGTCGAACCGATCTACCGCGAGGCGATGAACCTCGACGACGATACGCTCGACCGGTTCCGGTTCGCGCTCGTGCGCCTCCAGCTCTACGCCGACATCCACCGGAACGAAGACCTCGAAAAGGCGACGGAGCTCAAGTACGTCTCACAGGTGCTGGAAAAACTGGTGTTTGGCACCCTTGTCATGGAGCGCGAGGACCTCGCCGCTGAATGATATCAGCTGCTGTCCCGCGTGCAAACCGTAAGAATTTTTAATGATTACATGCACGGGTGATATGTATAAGAGTCCTTCAGACCCACCATATCCTGCAAGAATACATTTGATACCAGCAGTGGTCTGACAAGAGATTACGTGTCCTGGATACCAGACCTTTAATACTTACTATGACCCAATCAATGGAGCACTTATGACATCACGCATGCACGCACCCCACACCACATGCCCGGGCTGCCACGAGGAGGTCTTTTTAGACGAGCTCGTGAGCGGCAAGTGCCCGCTGTGCGGCTGTTCGCTGGAGGAGTTCGAAGATGCGTTCGGCGAATTTGAAGGGATCATCGAGCGCTCCGACCTCTCGTGGCTCATCTTCAACTACTTTGTCTTCAAGCAGTTCGTCGACCTCGGCGTGCCCCCGCAGCAGATCATGGGATTTGTCACCGCGTACGAAGACAACGCGGACAAGCCTGTCGAGGAATGGACCAAGACCACCTTCACCCTCGAGATCCCGATGAGGCCTCTCGACCGCATCCGGCCCAAGAAGTGCCCGGCCTGCGGGAAGTGGTTTATCTTCGGCGGGAAGAAGAAGATCGAGGGCGACATGCGCAAGCCGACGCTGAAAATAACCTATACCTGTGACCGGTGCTAAAGGACGGCCCGGTCACATCTCAACCCTGTTTTTCATCGCCGTTTTCCGGTATATTTTCAATACTGTCCTTTGCATTCTCTGCCGCTTTCCTTCTCCGGTAGATGACGAATGCCAGCACCGCGATACAGGCAGCGGTTTTATAGATGACCGGGCCGTGCAGGGGGGTCGTTACCGGAGATCTGGTTCCGGTATCCCGCATTTTAGTAACACTCTTTTAAGCCCCGTGCATTCCATACATCAAAAAAACAAAGAACCGGCACAGCACAGGTCATCATAATGAATCCCTCACCGCAGGATGCACAACCCCCATTCATCTACCTCAACAACGCTGCGACGACGTGGCCGAAGCCGGCCGGGGTGCTTGAGGAAGTTGCATGTTGCCTGCGGCAGCCGCTCTACGAACCGGGAAGGACTACGGGGAACGGATCCATGGATTATCCTTCTGCCGCACGCGAAGCCCTTGCAGACTTTTTCCATGCCGGTCCTCCTGAGCACGTTGTCTTTACCCAGAACGCCACCGACTCGCTTAACCTGCTGGTCCACGGATTTTTAAAAAAGAACGGCAGGCTGTTCCATGCGATCACCACGGAACTGGAACACAACTCGGTGCTCCGCCCGCTCACCGCGCTGGAGCAGGATGGGGCGATCAGGCTCTCGGTTGTACCGTTCACTGATGCCTGCGTGGAACTTGCCGCGATAAAAAAAGCAATCTGCGACGATACGCGCCTTGTCGTCATGACGCACGGGAGCAATGTGCTCGGGTCCGTGCAGGATATCAGGCCGGTCGCGGAATACCTCCATGCCAATGACATTTTCTTCATCGTTGACGGGGCCCAGACCTCCGGCCACATTCCGGTCGATCTTTCGGACATCCCGGTCGGTGCGTTCGTATTTACCGGGCACAAGGCACTCTTCGGCATTCCCGGTATCGGCGGATTTTTCATCGCCGAACCGGATGCAGTCGCGATCATAAAGCAGGGCGGCACGGGTACGGATTCGAGGGTGCTCGCCCATCCGCATGAGATGCCGGTGCGGTTCGAGGCAGGGACGCCCAACTACCCCGGCATCGCATCGCTCTACGCCGGCATACGGTTCATTACATCGACCGGCCAGGAAGCAATCGAAAAGAAGAATGCCGGTCTTACCCGCTCGTTCATCCGCGGACTGAAGGGCATGGAAGGTATTACTATCTATAACGAAACCCCCGATCTCCCGGTCGTATCGTTCGACATCGCCGGCATTGACAACCATGAAGCGGGATTCATCCTTGCCCGGGCCTATAACGTCATCACGAGGACCGGCCTCCACTGTGCCCCGCTTGTCCATGAACGCATTGACGGCGGGAAGGGGTGTATCCGGGCGAGTTTCTCGTATTTCAATTCCCTGGACGAGTGCCGCAGGGCGGCAGATGCAGTCCGTGAGGTGGCGGAGAGTGCGAATCCAGAAATCAGTTCAGACTAAGGTCTGCGTTGACGGGTCGCTGATGAAAGAGTACGTTCTTAACGAACCGCTGACCGGCAGTTTCTTAAAATTTCTGGAAAACTTCGGCACGGTCCGGTTCCTCGAGCAGCTCAGAAAGCCGTACTTCTCGTTTGAAAAAGAGCAGTTCATCTCCATCAAGGGGTTTGTCGGGGAGAGCAATGTCGAGGTGCGGTACAAAAAAGAGTTCCAGGACCTTGTAGGGGACTATTTTCATCTCCTGCTCTACTATTACGACCATGGCGAACGCGGGATCCCGGCACTGAAAGGTCAGGAGGATTCCATCAGGAAAAAAATGAAAATCCGGCTGGGCCCCCTGCCGGAGAACGGTTCATGATACTCCCACGCGGGGTTTTTTTTAAAAAACCATGCCGGCGCCGGCGGTTATGACCGCGGGTCCGATAAACACAAGGGTGTTTTTTAAGACACGTTCCGTGGCTGCGGCCTTTTTTAGGACCGGCCCGCCACTAGTCTTCCGGAGTGTCTTTTTGCTCTTTCTTCCGCTTCCTGTACCAGAGGACCGCTGACACGATTGCAGCCGCAGCCACAATGAGGATGACGAGGGTGGCCGGATTTGTCTTCAGCTCGATGTACCGCGGGCCGAACGCCATGTCGCGGGGACCGGGAAATGTCGCATTGTTCACCTCGAACCGGAAGAGAGTGATAGTACCGGAATCATGCAGGGCCGAGAGCGGGACGCCGGTTTCATTGGCTGCGATTGAGGCGAGGGAGGTGTCGTTGGCGGGCATCGTCACGATGGGGGCCGGGGTCACGGTGTCGGGGGCTGCGATGGCAGGTGCGATGAGGGAGAGCGCGATGAGAAATATTGTGGCGGCAAGTGCGGCTCTCCGGAACCGCAGGGGGAGGTTCATGCGTACCAGTACGCGGTAGATTGGGGAGGGGATACGGTTTGTGGTCGGATGGCTTATTGCCTGTGCACGCACTGCAAGGGATACCGCATGGCAACGCTCAGTGGATTTACAGGAAGAGATCCTACTGGCAATAAATTTTTCTGGTGTGGTTATGGCATTTCACAAAATACGATCATATTCCTGTGCCACGTTCAATAATCCGGAGATACTCGGAAAAGAGATATTTTTTATATCGTTTCTTGCCGGTGATTTCACGAAGGATTCCTAACTTTTCGAACTGGTTCACAAGGTCATATGCCGGCTGGTGGCTGATGCCCAGTCCTGTACTGATATCCCCGACAGTAATTACCGGCTTTGCAAACAGGAGATCGAGAAGCCGCACGGCATTCAGTCCCCCGACATTATTGTGGACAAGGGAATCGACCAGCTTCTCTTTGAGGCTGATGATCTCCCGTGCGGCCGCGAGCGCTTCGCCGGATACCCCGATGATTCCTTTGAGGAAGAATTTAAGCCATGATTCCCAGTCGCCTTCAAACCGTACCTCCTGGAGCAGTCTGTAATACTCCTCCCGGTTCTGTTTTAGGTAGGTACTCAGGTACAGGAGCGGGCGGGCGAGAATGCCTTTCCGGCAGAGATAGAACGTAATGATCAGCCGCCCCATCCTCCCGTTCCCATCTATGAACGGGTGGATCGTCTCGAACTGTACGTGCACGAGCCCGATCTTGATTAAGGGGGGGATCCTGTCGCTGGCAAGGATGAACCGTTCGAGATCCTGAAGTAATGGCCCGACCTGTTCCGGTGGCGGGGGAATAAATACGGCTGAATGGATGGTCGATCCGGGGGGGCCTATCCAGTTCTGGACCGACCTGATCTTACCCGGTTCTTTTTTACCCCCCCGTGTGCCTTTGAGCAGGATGCGATGGATCTCAAGGAGGATCTCAGTGGAGAAGAGTTCGCGGCCCGATTGTGCCAGCCCGTCGTTCATGGCCCTGATATAATTGATGACTTCCTTTACCTCGTTGATGTCATCACCGGGCACCATGTCGGCCTCGAACTCGAGCACACCCTGGAGCGAGGCCTGCGTCCCCTCGATCTGGGCGCTGAGCAGGGCCTCTTTCTTGACGTACATTGCAACGAAGAGGTCGGCATTGGGCAGGACGCTGGTCATGCCATCGAGACGTGCGAGGGCCCGGTCCGCTTCAGAGAGGAGTTCCTGGAGTTCGTCATCGAACTGCACCGGCGGGTCCGGTGGCAATGGTTTGGGGACGTACGCCTGGTACCCCCCTTTCTGGTGTACCGGGACTCCCATCCGGCTTTGGATCATTATTCTGCTTCTCCAGAGTTACTTACGATTACATGCGTGTAAGTCTGGTTTACCAGAGTTACATGCCCATATGGTGTATAAGTCTGTTCTTCCAGAATAAGGTTACTGTCAGGGTGCCTGTCCTGAATTTTCGTGGATCACAGACAATTTTTTAAAACCTGAAAATTTTTCAATTATTTACAGGAATTTACAGAACTTTTTTGTTCTCATGGGGGTCTGATCTCTGACCCCCCTTACCCTATCAGAAAAAATCCGGAGCAAGGGAGATCTCAATCCGCTGAGGGCAAGGGATGGAAGGGATACCACCACCCTCCTTTTTCCGCGTGTATAGGAAAAGACCCTCGCCGTCCAAGGCTCCACAAGAAACGCAACCTAAGAAATGAAAGGGGGGAGGGGGTACCCCCACCTTCGTACATAAGTGGGGGGAGCTGGTCTGAGTAAGGCCGACCCCATGGAGGGGTCTGAGGGGGTACCTCGATCTAAGCGGGTGGGGGGGCACCTCATCAGACATAAGTGGGGGTACCCACCCATTTTCCACAAGAAGAGACGGTTGCCCCGCTGAAGTCTCCGTCGGAGACCTAAAACCATGACAGGGTGGGGGTACCCCCTCATGTGCCCAAAGGTGGGGGGTGGGTCATCGTACTCAAGACCCCTCACGCGATCGCGGACGGGGTCTCGATCCAAGTGGGTGGGGGGTATACCCCATGTCCATAAGTGGGGGGTGCCACCCAGTTGTCGCCGGGAGGTTTCCGGAAATTGACTTGGTGTGGGGAAAATGGAGGGGGGTAAATGGGTTTGGGGGTGGGGGGTAGGGCTGAGGGATTGGGGTGGGGGGCCTTATGCGAGACCCCTCTTAGCTGAGAGGATGTAATCCCTCAGAATATTTTGGGAGAGAGGCGAGGAACTAATCCTGATCCCTTTGAACCACAAACCAGTAGATACAAAGATTCTTTTCAATTTCCTCAATGTCCTGAAATTTTTCCCTGATACACTTCCAAAACGATTCATCGTGTTTTCGATAGTTCAGATGTATCATCTCATGGAAAATGATATAATCAACGAGACGTTCAGGAAGGTATTGTACCAGAGAATTTATCGTAATATTTCCCTTTTTACTGCAGCTTGCCCATTTTGTCTTCATGGTTTTTATGAAGATCCTGCCGGGAACAGAACCAAGTTCTTGTGAGTTGTTCCCGATCGACTCCTGTACTAATCGTCTGAAATCCTCCTTTGATCTGGATTCAAGTTGTAGTTTTTGGGCTGCATTAACAGCATCATTGATAAACTGGTACTTGTGATCTATCCAATGGCGGTGTTTATTCAATATTCTTTTTTCATCCTGCCCCTTCGGCAGTACGACAAGCAAAGTTCCGGACCTGAACTCCAGCCGTGGGTATCTCACATCCCGTTGGGAGATCATGTACGGGAAATTAAAGATTTTAGCTTGAGCCGGCATAGTTTTTCATACTCTCAATAAGCTGGAGATAGAGCTCGTCGATCTCCTCAATGGTCTTTTCCTTTTGTTTGCCATACCTGCGGATGAACCTGCGAATCTCCTGCTCGACGCTCTTTTTTGCGCTCACCTGTGAGATCCAGCCGGGGAACATCGATTTTTTAAGTTCCTCTGATAACTGCCGTATATCGTCGCCAAGACCGGGATCAGTGCCCCACATTTTCTCGATTTTTAAAAACATCGAGTACTCGAATTCCGAGAGCCCCAGTTTTATCCGCTCTGCGTCCAGCTTCTGCATTTCACGGATGATCGCAGCGCCGTCACGGTAGATCGCTTCGTAATCCTTAGACTTCTCTTTCCAGGCGCGGATGATCTTCTCGACACGTTCAAGGAGCGATTCATAGACCGGGGTCTGGTGACGATCGACAAGGACAAACCGGTTCAGGGTAAAGATGATGTTTGCCGCTTTTTCCCGCTTGTCCGCAACCTTCTCTTCAAGCGCCTTCAGGTAATCCGGCCCGAACTCAATGACCGGCAGGCTGCTCTCAACCCTCTGGATATCGGTGGTCTTATGGACATACTTCACGGTCTTTTCGAAATATTTCTGGACGTAGGTTGTGTAATCGGGCTGGTCGCGGAGCGCCATCCGCATGTAGTAGGAGTATATTTCCGAGAACCACGTGTACTTTTCAAAATATTCGAGTTTTATCTTGTCAGGTCCGAGGAATTCAAAGGTCCGTCGCATCTCCCGGTATGTATCGATAAACTCGTCGGCGACCGTTTCATCACCGGTGAGCAGTTCAATTGCCGAAAGGAATGTATCCTTGTCATACGAGCCGATCTGAACGCCCTTAAACATACCGGCAAGCTCTTCCATCAGTGCCACAAATTGCTGCACGATCTCTTCAGTTGAGAACAGAGCGCCAGTGATGTCGGTTTCGTTGTATTTTTCAAGGGCTTTTTTAATATCCTTGAGAATGCCGACATAATCGATGATGAGCCCGGCCTCTTTGACTCCTTTATACGGTCGGTTCGTCCGCGCAATTGCCTGAAGGAGCCGGTGCTCTTTGAGAGGCTTGTCCAGATACATGGTCTGAAGGATTGGCGCATCAAAACCGGTGAGGAGCTTATCGGTGACGATCAGGATGCGGGGATCTTCCTCTTCCCGGAACCGGTCCCGGATGTCATCGTTGATCTCGCCCGCAGAATAGCCGGGATTTGCTTCCATGACCCCGCCTTTGTAAGAAGCGATCAAGGAGTCCCGCTCATCTGCCTGGTATGTCATGACAACCTCTGAGTAGTTTGGAGGAAGGAGCTTGTCGAGTTCCTGCTTATAGAGAACACATCCCTTCCTGCTGACCGCTACTACCATCGCTTTGTACCTGCCATCGACATTTTCACGGAAATGATCGGCGATGTCCTTTGCAATCTTTGCGACCCGTTTGGGATTTTCCAGGAAGACTTTGATAATATTGAGACGTTTTTTTATGCTGGCTTCAACCGGCTGCCGGTACGTGTCCGGTATCTCTTCCAGTTCTGTTTCGAGGAATACCTGGAGCATCTCCCGGTTGAGGTGGATGTCGGACTCTTTTTCAAGCCGTGGCTGGTAGGCAATCTTGACAGTGAACCCGTCTTCGATCGATTCGCGGATAAAGTACCGGTCAAGATACAGTTCATTCTCGTCCGGATAACTGAACTCGTTATACGTGTCCTTGCCGATCTTGCTGATCGGGGTACCGGTCAGGGCGAAGAAGAACCCGTTCTTGAAGATCCCTTTCCGCATCTGGGCTGCCATCAGGCCGTACTGCGAGCGGTGGCCTTCATCGATGAATGCGATGATGTTCTTCCGGGTCGTGACATTCTCGCCGGGCAGGTTCTCCAGTTCTTTCTGGAGACCACCCAGTTCTTCGGGCCGGAACTTGTGGATGAGGGTGATCATGATGCCCCGCTTCCCCTTGCCCTGGTCTGCGAGGAGGACACGCTTGAGTTCTGAGATACTGCCGATGATCTCCGGTTTTGTGATGGTGAGCGCGTTATATTCCTCGTACAGCTGGTCTTCGAGGTCGATCCTGTCAACAATAAAGAAGATCGAGGGGTTTTCCATCACCGGTTGGTGGTAAAGCTTGTTTGCGGCAAAGATCATCGTGAGCGTCTTGCCTGATCCCTGCCAGTGCCAGATGAGCCCTTTGTTCTTCTCGGTCTTTCCCGCAAAGTTATCGAGGACACGGTTGACCATCTTGTTTGCCGCACGGTACTGGATGTACCGGGGCAGGACTTTCGTATCTTCTCCCATCTCCCGGCGCATGAACAGGAAATACTTCAGGATGTCGAACAGGCACTCCGGCGCAAGCATCGCGACAGCCGCATCGTGCGGCTCCATCCCCTCGATCTTCCATTCATCGGTCTTGACCTCCTCCTGCCACGGGACGAGAGGGAAGAACTTGACAATTTGCTCGGCGGCCATCCCGATCTGGACATACTTGTAAAGCTCGGGAACAATTTTCTTGTAATCCCGGATCTGGGCGTACGCGGTATGCCAGTCTTCTGTGAGACTTGCCGGGTCCTTGCATTCGATGTTGACGAGCGGGATCCCGTTGACATAGAGGATGATATCGTTCCGGATACGCTCTGTCCCCTCGTGGATGATCTGCCGGGAGACAATGAACTCATTATTGTTCAGGTTTTCGTAATCGAAGAGCCTGATGTATTCCACAGTCCGGGCTTTTTCAAGCCGGACCGGTATGCCCTCTTTCATGAACTTGAGGATCTGCTTTGCAGCTTCGATACCCGGTCCCCGGCTCTGCAACTCCCGGACGGCAAGCCAGATCTCCTTCTCCTCAATGCCGATGCCCTTGTTGATCTTCTTGATGGCGCGGATGAGGGGATTGACAAGGAGCGGCTCCTTGTAGCTCTCCCGCTCCAGCTGGTCGGATGGGGTGAACGTCCAGCCGTTTGCCTGGAGCTTTTCAATGATGGGGTCTTCGACAAGAGTGAGTTCGAGGGATTTCATGTAGCTGTCACCTTCACCCGCCGCTCGCCAGTAAGCAGTTCGTTCATCAGGCCCTGCTTCAGGTGTTCGTAGTGGGCGGTGCGCTGGTGTTGGAGATCAAGTTTGCGATCGATAATAGTGAGAATGGTGGCAATTTGCTGTTGTTCTTTTACTTCCGGTTCTGGGATTAGCAACCTATGAATATCCTTTAAATTGATTCTTTGAATTGTGGATCCGCCAGATAATTGTTTAAGTTGTTGTTGAATGTTTCCGGAACAGAGTACGTAGAAAATATATTTTGTATCAGCCGTAAGTTTAGTCATTACAACCATATCTTGACCAATACAAAATTCTCTGTTAGTCTCTACAAATGCAGGAACCCCAAAAGAGGCGTTTCTCGAATAAACAATATCGCCTTTCTTAGGAGTGTGTCTTTCAGTCATTAATTGAAACTCATGTCTTGAGATATTAGCACAATTTGAGAAATCTATCCTATCCATTTTGAGATTTTGAGGACGGACAACAGGATATCCAGATTCAATATATGTGGGAGTATGGTGTCTGCAATCAATAAGCTCAATTAATTCATCCAATCGTTTAACCTTCCACTTCTTCGGCACCCTGCCAACATCCGGATCGTCCCTGAATTCCGTATGGCCGATGCCCTTTGTCATCAGCTCCTGCATCACCCCATCTTTGAGGCGCTCCGTTTCGGTAGTCGCCTGCCGCGAGCGCTGGATGGCGTCGTCAACGGTGGTGAGGATAGCGGCGATGCGGCGTTGTTCTGGGAGTGGGGGGAGAGGGATTTGGGTCTTTCTCACTTGCGAATCATTGAGAGCAGGGTACTGAGCGCCAACCATCATACGGTTGCATTGGTCGATAACCGCATCCGAGAAAAGGGTGTTGAGTAAGTATTTTGGATCAATCATGCCCTTGCTCCGTAATACTGCGAACCCTGTGGAGCAGATCTGATTATTCAGTTTTTTCGGGACAAGAGCAAATGCCTTGAGGTACGGGCGTACCTCTGACATGATCACATCATCGGTTCGCACAACACGACGTGCCCGTGAGGGGGCATCTTTTCCAGTAATTTCTTTGACAGCGGTAATTACTCCGCTTCCGTTTTCAACGGAATCGATATCGATATAGGAGAACTTTTGATCTGGATTTTGGGTAGGATCGCGGGATTCGGGATTGATTTCAACAATATCATTTAACTCTGTAATCTCCCACTCATCCAACATGCCTGTTGTTCCCTTCGCTACTGCGCCAGTCATAGCACTACCTCTATCATCACACAATCATCCTATCCTCTGGCAATGATATCCCCGTCTTTACTGGTTCAATATTGAAAAAAACTGTGTATTTTCGATTACATCGTTCAAATTTCTGGAGGTCTCCACCAAAAAATTTTGAGTCTTTTATTTTAAGTGCAATTTCGGAGAAATAAGAACGTACAGGATCAGGAATTTTTACGGGAATATCATACATATCATTTCCAAAATACGGCCCTAAATACTGATTCACCAGTCGAGATGATAGCGGATAATTCTTTGAGGGTTCTTTTCCTGAGAGTGAGAGGTTCAAGTATGAAAGACCATAGAGATATTCAAAGATATCAAATGCTGTATCGAAATACATCTCGTTAGGGACAAGATTGTTGATGATTGCCTGGATAATCTTTATTGGATAATAATGTGGATTATCTCTTCTCCCAAATCTCTCAAGACTGAAATCAATTGTCCACTGCTCAACCGTCCAGAGAACAAACCATATATTTACATTTTCGAAATATGGAACTGTTTTCCAAGACATTTCTGTGTAATTAAGCCGTTTTATTTGGGGTTTTTCCAGAATTGCCGAAAGACTGTTGAAATTCCTCTTTTGCACAGCAGTAATACCGGAGGCATAAATGACAAGCAAAGCCGGATATAAACGAAGATTATGGAAATATTGCCTTAGGTCGCTTGGTTTAATACCTTGAACCCTTTGACCATCATATAGAAAATCTACCTCAATTTTCTGGAGATTGATTAATCGATCAATCGTTTCTGTAATCAAGTCTGCATGTGCTCCATCATCATAATAGGCAAGTGTTGCCACCATGGCTGCGAGAGGTGCCGCTGCCCGTTCAAATTCTTCCAGCCGGTTTTTAAAACAGGTTTTTCCATCAATCGGGCCTTTCGGAACAATATCAGAACGATTCAGTTCTGCAAGAACCCGATCGGTCTCCCCGTGAAGAAGATCTGAAAGTATCAATTCCGGTCTCGGATCTCTCAGGGCATCCTTGACTTTTTTGATTGCACCTTCAACCGTTAGTGAGGTAATTCTTTCGTGGCGACGAAGGATGTCGATCTTTGCTTCTAGATTTCCGAAAAACTCGTTCGCTGATGTAATGCCAATGGTTGAGAGATGCAGATTTGACCTGATCACCTCTAGTATCTTTTCCGGAGATTCGCGGTTGCACCAAAAGATTGCAAACCTCCGAATTCTTTCAGCTATGAGAATCTCCACAAGTCCGGTGTCATGCTCACCGGACCATCCGCAGATTACGAGACCGTATTCGGAAAAGATACGATCAAGATATCCTATAAGTTTTTCATCGTAACTTGCAAGGTCGTTAGGTGTCAGTTTCAAATCCGTAGTGGGGTATCTTCCATTGGCCATGACAATCCGGCATTGGTCCCCAGCAACTTCCATCAGTCGCGGGTCACTTTCATAGGTAATGACAACAGGAGTCTTTCCGGTTTCTTTTTTAATGGCTTCTTCGAGCAGCGGATCAAAATTTGTAGTGATGATCATGCTGATGACACCATCTCTCACCAGCCGGGCAATGCTCATATGAGCTGGTGTTGGTTCAATTCTCTGGGGCTTCCCGTCACTACCCACCGGTTCAAAGTACTGCCGGAGAATCGCCTTACGGTCCTCCTCCGATTTCGCAAGCTCACTAAAAAGGCTGGTGAATGTTGGAGCTCTGCCCTCATGGATCTCCTTATACCAATCCTGCGGCTTTTGACCGGGGCTTATCTTTTCACCAGCGATCTGTCGGATGAGATCATCGGTAATTTCACCCGCTGTGAGAATTCCGGTATCCCGTGATATCCCAGATCCGACAAATAGAGCGTACCTTCTGGGAGAGTTGTGCAGGGCGAGAGCAGCGGGAATGACTTCATCGGACGATGGCATACCTAATCCCCCCTATTTTTTTAAACAATCCAACTATCTGGAATTTCCAGATAGTTCCCAGACATATCATGCTCTCACTCATCCGACCCCGCCTCCTTCTCCTGCTTCGGAACCCTGCCGGATATCCTGCCACCCTTCTTGGCGAGGCGCTTCTCGGAAGATTTTACCCGGCGCTCAAGTTTTACGAGATCTTCTTCCGGCGGGAGTGATTCCGGCTTAATCCCCCGCTTCGCAAGGAGATCGCGGATGTCCTCGTTGTTCTGGACATGCTCGTCCGTGATAGGCTCCTCACCCTGGAGATCCCGCTTGACTACGTTGAAGTTCGTGATCTCTGTTGCGAGGTTCTTGGCGGTGATGGTGACGGTCGGGAGGAAATCCGCGAGGGGCCGGTTCTCCGGCACATCCATCCGCTGCTTCATGTCGCGGGTGGTGAATCCCCCGAAGAGCGCTTTATCCCCTTTGCTCCTGATTCGGGCGAACCCTGATTCGTCAACCCCCCGCTCGTAGATGTTCCGGGACAGTTCTGTTTCAGAATCCCGGAGCTGTTTGCGTGCCCTGAGCCGCTCGGCAAGCCGGATATGCTCTTCAATTATCTCCTGCTTGCGCGTCTGGACCGCGAAATAGCTCTGCGCAAAGGCGATCTCTTCCTTGCGGGGATCGCCATTCTGGGTAACGAGATAGCAGGCATACCGGGTCAGCATGATGTCTTCAATCGCCCGCTCGGAACCGGATCCAAGCGGAACCATTTTGCTGCCGTCAGCAAAATGGTCTGAAATCGCGTGATTTGAATTTTTACACGATTCCTGAGCTTTTTCTATCACCTTCAGGAAATTCCGCCACTGGGTATATCCTAAAAGATTCTGCAAATCCCGGGCAAACCAGAATTCCACACCATCCTTGACGTGGACGTAATCCTCGAAATTCCTGTGCAGGCGCCGGACGATCTCGGATCTCATGGTATACCTCCAATCCGACCGGTTCGAAATTTCCGGATAGCTGCTCCTGCCTCAGTCATCAGTTCCCCCCGCCATACCCAATCTCCTTCAGGAACCCGGCAATCTGATCGTCAACCGTCCGGAGTTCAACCTCGACCGAGCGGATCGCAGACCATGTCGCCGGGATATCGATATCTTCGGTAACCTTCTGCAACGAGACATAGAGCGTCACATTCAGGTTGAAGTCGTTCTTGGCGATCTCAGCAAGAGGAACAATCCGCACAAAGCCCTCGATATCCTGTGAGGAGTGTGCGACCTTCGTGATCTTTTCGATATTCGCATCCGCGAGAATGTTCAGCTTCCGCACATCGGGGTGTTTTTCAAATTCCTGCGAGGCGTTGATGATGATGACGTTTCCCTTCCGCTCTGCTGGTTTGTTTTTGTTGAAGAAGAGCAACGCTCCCGGGGCTCCGGTGTTGTAGAACAGTTTTTCCGGGGTTAGAATCACGCACTCCAATAGATCGGCTTCTAGGATCTGCTGGCGGATTGCTTTCTCTTTCCCGCCACGGAACAAACACCCGTTGTCAATGACGACCCCCACCCTTCCACTGCCGTCCTTTGCCGACGCGAGCATGTGCTGAACCCATGCCCAGTCCGCTGACTGCCGGTTTGCAAACCCGTAAGAAAAGCGCTGTTTCCAGAACTCCCCCTTCTTGAGCTGTGTTTCATCATAACCGTCCTGGTTCCATGGTGGATTAGCGACGACGATATCAAACTGCTTGATCCCTTCACCCTCCTTGAATTTCGGATAGAGGAGAGTATCGCCGTAACCCAGCTGCACGTTGCGGATGTCATGGATGTACATGTTCATCCGGCCAAACGCGAGCGTCTTTGCATTTGCCTCCTGGCCGAAAAGGAAAATCTGCTCGCCGGCTTCAGGACCGAACTTTGCCTTGACATGCGCATGGGATATGATAAGCATCCCGTTGGATGCAGACGCAGGATCGTAAACGCTCTCGCCAGGCTTCGGATCAAGGATCTCGATCAGGAGCCGGATTACTTCACGCGGTGTGTAGACCTCGCCCTCTTTTGCTTTCTGTGGGGCAAAGTAGCGGAGAATCCATTCATAGGCATCCCCGAGAATATCGGGGGAAACATGGTGCAGCTTCTTCTCGCTGAACAGCTCGACCAGCTGCCGGAGAATCTCCGCGTTCTCCTGACTCTTGGCAAATTCAATAAAATCAACCGTGTCGAGCACATCTCGCAGCTCGGGGTTTCGCTCTGATATCTCCTTGAGTGCCTTTGAAAAAATTTCGGGAAGGTTATTTACTTCTTTTCTGATATTGTCCCAGAGGTAGGCTTCAGGAAGATCAAAGTCATGGTACATAGACTGCTGGGCTTCAGCTCTGGCTTCAGATTCATTATATCCATCCTTCAGCGCTTCTTCCTTTGCAGCCTCAAATTCCAGCTCCCATTTGTCACTGATACGTTTCAGGAAAAGGGGTACCAGAATAAATTTGTAATCAACACGGGTGCGGATGATATCGGCAGCTTTTTTGAGAAGCGTTTCGAGTTCGCCCCGGGTCAGGGTATTGTTATTGATATCGAAAAGACCTGTAACGAGCACATCCTTACTAACCAACTGGTAGATCTTCTTGCGGGCATCTGCATCATCAGCGGTGACAGTGATCAAGCCTGCTTTTCGCAAACGCGACAACAGAACCGGCACTTTCTCAGGTGTATCATGCGAAACCTCGCCAAGAATTTTTATTGCATCATCAAGGCGGAAGTTATCGCCACCAAACTGTTTCCAGAGGGTTGAATATCCCTTTTCAACCCAACCAAGACGGTTACCGTTCAGACTCATGGCGGATTTACTCCATTAGATATTCCGTCTTCTGTGGATTAGCCGCACATCAGGCTGCCACCTGTTCCTGTAGTCTATTGCTGGTTGGGTAAAACCGGCTTTACTGTCAATCTCAGTGATACCTTTCCTTTTGATGAGGGTCTGGAGTTCTGGTTTCGTGACTTTAGATTGGCGGCCTTTGACTTCACCATTAACACTGCCGCGTTGATAATCGGGAGCGCCGGGTCCACCCAGATGACGACCACCGTGTTCATTGGACTTTCGCTTTTCGTACCTGATGCCCCGGTTGATGTGTTTCGATGCCATATGATCAGTCAATCACAGGCCAAACATAAAAAAGTATCGTTCATTGTATAAACAAAAAAAATTTTGTTTATGTATTTGTGTTCACGTCTGATATGACTGTTAATTACCTAATTTACTATAAATAGATAACTCAAAATGAACTACATTCATATCGTCAGAATTATCTGGAAAGTAGCTCGTTTTTTAGCATTTTTCTTATTATTTTTAACCTTTTTATGTTCCGTCATCATTAGTATTCATATTCCCACCACGCTCATTTTCAGCAGCATGCAATAATTGCGACAGCCTCCTCGACCTGATTGCCTTAAAAAATACAAGATTTTTTTCTTGCATGAATTAAGGAACGTTTCACGTTCCTTCCATTAGCCTTCATATTGGCTTCTGATTCCCCAATAAAGCCAGTAAATTGTTTCTTTTCATCAAATTTTAAGTTCATAATCAAAGCCTATCCCCACATATGGCCTATACTAATATGTCAAAGGGCGCCCCGAGACAGCGAAGATTCGCGGCGCGAATCTTCTCGTCCTCGTGGTTCTGCAGAACCACTCCGGACACACAAAAAACACAAAAAAGGAGAAAGAAAAAACATGGCAGATTTCACGCAAAATTCAAACGTGAAAAGCGCAGTTCGCAACCTTGCGAACCCTATAACCGACGTGGCTGCATTAGATGCAATCATCCAGTCGGTCATCCTGAACAATCCGTTCGGGTGTGTATCGTATATGAGCTCGGGCGTCAACCACCCGCCCGTAGAAAAGTCAAGAGAGTCCTACACGGCCAAGTTCGTGTATGAAGACGAGAACGCAAAGCGGATCGGTGTCGGGTCGGAGACCTACAACACCATCGACGGCTTTAACAACGGGATCGCCGCAGTGCTCGCCAATAGTGCCAACATCACGGCACATGGCGGGACCCTCTCCCACAACGCGGAGGCAGATGCGTACTCGGCGACGCTGAGGTGCCACGACCCCACAGGAGAGATGTACTTCGTGACATTCTCCCGGAACCGGGTGACGATCTCGTCATTCACTGACGAATCGATCCAGACCGTGATCGAGACATGGGCCGATGGAGTACCGGCACTGGAATAGGTGATCATCATGGTGGACAACGAAATCATCATCATGGCAGCATTCCTCGGTGCAGGACTGCTCGCCTACGTGATCATCCCCGGGATGCTGGTCATCTGGGACCGGGTCCTTGACCACATGGAGAGTTCGAATGGCA